>NZ_CP097269.1:0-375000 GCF_028473645.1 Acidovorax sp. GBBC 1281 | reverse complement strand
CTGGTCGAGTTGCTATCAAATCAATAGCTACAAGGACAATCAAACCGCCGGCATGCGCCAGAAAAAGCCATGAACTCTCAAATCTCGATCTTGGAGCCCAGTTCCACCACCGCATTGCCCGGCAGATTCAGGAAGCCGGCAGCGCCGCTCGCGTTGTGGTGCATCTGCGCGAAGAGCTTCTCGCGCCACGGGGCCATGCCGCTGCCGATGGTGGGGATGACGACATCGCGCGACAGGAAGTAGCTGGTGGTCATGGGCTCCAGCTCGCAGCCGCGCCCGCGCATCAGCGCCAGGGCGCCGGGCAGGTCGGGATCGTTCTTGAAGCCGTAGTGCACGATCACCTGCCAGCAGTCGCCGCCCAGGGGTTCGACCTGCAGCCGCCGGTCCAGCCCGATCCAGGGGACCTCGTGGCTGCGCACGGTCACGAACAGGTTCTGTTCGTGCAGCACCTTGTTGTGCTTGAGGTTGTGCAGCAGCGCATTGGGCACCGAGCCCGTCTCGGCCGTCAGGAAGACGGCGGTGCCGTTCACCCGGGTGGGCGGGCTGACGAAGACGGCGGTGAGGAAGTCGCGCAGGTCCAGGGAGTCGTCGCGCAGCTTTTCGTTGAGTAGCTCGCGCCCGCGCTTCCAGGTCATCATCAGGGTGAAGACGATGCCGCCGATCAGCAGCGGGAACCAACCGCCCTGGAACAGCTTGAGCAGGTTGGAACTGAAGAAGGCCAGGTCCACCACGAAGAACGAGCCCGTGGCCGCGACGCACAGGGCGAGCGGGTACTTCCAGCCGTACCGGATCACGAAGAAGGTGAGCACGGTGGTGATGAGCATGTCCAGCGTGACCGCGATGCCGTAGGCGGCCGCCAGGTTGCTGCTGGAGCGGAACATGACCACCGCCAGCACGATGGCGACGAACAGCATCCAGTTGACGAACGGGATGTAGATCTGGCCCGTGTCCCGTACGCTGGTGTGCAGGATGTTCAGGCGCGGCAGGTAGCCGAGCTGGATGACCTGCTTGGTCACGCTGAAGGCGCCGGTGATGAGCGCCTGCGAGGCGATGACGGTCGCCATGGTGGCCATGATGACCAGCGGGATCAGCGCCCAGTCGGGGGCCATCATGTAGAACGGGTTCTTCACCGCCTCGGGCTCGGCCAGCAGCAGCGCGCCCTGGCCGAAATAGTTGATGGTGAGCGCCGGCATCGCCACGCTGAACCAGGCCAGGCGAATGGGTTTCTTGCCGAAGTGGCCTAGGTCGGCGTAGAGCGCCTCGGCACCGGTCACGCACAGCACCACCGCGCCCAGCACGATGAAGCTGGTGCCCGGGTTGTTCCAGATGAAGCCCAGCGCATGGTGCGGGCTCAGGGCGCCCAGGATTTCCGGGTGGCCGATGATGTGCGGAATGCCCAGGGCGGCCAGGCTCAGGAACCACACCAGGGTGATGGGCCCGAAATAGCGCCCGATGCCGCCGGTGCCGCGCTTTTGCACCGCGAACAGGCAAAACAGCACGACGAGGGTGAGCGGGATGACGGCCTTGCCGAAGTGCGGCGACACCACTTCGAGCCCCTCGACCGCCGACAGCACCGAGATGGCCGGGGTGATGACCCCGTCGCCATAGAAGAGCGAGGTGCCGAAGATGCCGATGCACAGCAGCACGCTGCGCAGCCGGGGCTTGTCCTTCACCGCCTGGGAGGCCAGCGCCAGCATGGCGATGAGCCCGCCTTCCCCGTTGTTGTCGGCCCGCAGGACCAGCACCACGTATTTGAGCGAGACGATGGTGGTCAGCGTCCAGAAGAAGATGGACAGGATGCCGTAGACGTTCTGGGGCGTGAAGGCCACGTGTCCCGAGCCGAACACCTCCTTGACCGCATACAGCACGCTGGTGCCGATATCGCCATACACGACGCCGATGGCGCCCAGGGTGAGCGCCGCGAGCGAGGACTTGGAACTTTGCACAGACTGGCCCGCTGGCACCGGGGCCAACCGGGATTCCGATATTGGGGGACCGCTATTGTGGCGCGGCTCGCCCCCGATGGTTCGGCCCCCGCCCGGTTGTTGCAATGCAGCAACTGAGGCGGCCACGGCCGCCCCCTCCCCTTGCCCGAGCGTGGACGCGCGGCCGTCAGTCGTAGATCTCGGCCTCGGGGTTGGTGGCTTCCAGCTCGTAGCTGGCGGCGAGCATCGCCAGGCGCGCCACCACACCATACATATAGAAGCGGTTGGGCGCGCTGGCGCCGGGGCGGGCGCCGGGCTGGGGCAGGTGCGTGCTGTGCTCGAAGGCCAGGGGCACGAAGCTCGCGCCGGGGGCGTTGAGGTTCTCGTCCACGCCGCGCTCGGCATGCATGCGGTAAAAGCCCCCGACCACGTAGCGGTCCATCATGTAGACGACCGGCTCGGCCACGGCCTCGTGCACCCGCTCCTGCGTGAGCACGCCTTCCTGGATGATCACGTCGCTCACCGCCTGCCCGTCCTTGATGACGGCCATCTTGTTCCGGGTCTTGCGGTTGAGCGCGTCCAGGTCCTTGGCGTCGCGCACGGTCATGATGCCCATGCCGTAGGTGCCGTTGTCGGCCTTCACGATGACGAAGGGCTTTTCGTTGATGCCGTATTCTTTGTACTTGCGGCGCACCTTGCCCAACTGCGCATCGACGGCCGCGCGCAGCCCCTCCATGCCCGTGCCTTCGTTGAAGTCGACGCCTTCGCAGCGGCTGAACAGCGGGTTGATGAGCCACGGGTCGATGCCCAGCAGCTTGCCGAAGCGCTTGGACACTTCCTCGTAGCTCTGGAAATGGCGGCTCTTGCGGCGCACGCTCCAGCCGGCGTGCAGCGGCGGCAGCAGGTACTGCTCGTGGATGTCCTCCAGGATGCCCGGGGGGCCGGCCGAGAGGTCGTTGTTGAGCAAGATGGTGCAGGGATCGAAGTTCTTGAGCCCCAAGCGCCCCTTGGTACGGACCACGGGCTCGAGCGTGACGGAGTCGCCGTTGGGCAGGGTCACCGTGGTGGGCTTCTTGATCTCGGGGCTGATGGAGCCCACGCGCACGTTGAGCCCCGCCATGTTGAAGATGCGCTGCAGCTGGATCACGTTCGCCAGGTAGAACGTGTTGCGGCTGTGGTTCTCCGGCACGATGAGCAGGTTGCGGGCCTCGGGGCAGATCTTCTCGATGGCCGCCATGGCCGCCTGCACGGCCAGGGGCAGCATGTCGGTGGTCAGGTTGTTCCAGCCGCCGGGAAACAGGTTGGTGTCCACCGGAGCGAGCTTGAAGCCGGCATTGCGGATGTCCACCGACGTATAGAACGGGGGCGTGTGCTCCATCCACTCCAGGCGGAACCACCGCTCGATCGCGGGCATGGAATCGAGAATGCGCTGTTCGAGCTCGTTGATCGGTCCCGTGAGGGCGGTGATGAGATGCGGAACCATGAAAAGCCCTCGGAAGACGAAAGACGCGTTGAATTGTAGGGATATGGGGACGCGCCCCGGCTTCGCAACCCCGGCCGCCGGCTTTCGCCACCGGCGCGCCGCCCCGGCCCGTGCGGGCCGCCTCCCCGCGCTACCGCCGCCAGAACGCCGGGGTGAGCAGCACCATGAAGCTCAGGATCTCCAGCCGCCCGAGCAGCATGGCCAGGGTGCAGACCCAGAGCTGGAACTCGGTGAGCACCGCGTAGGTGGCCGACGGCCCGAGCAGCCCCAGGCCCGGCCCCGTGCAGTTGACGCTGGCCAGCACGGCGGAGAACGCGCTCACCAGGTCCAGGTCGGTCAGCAGCAGCACCATGCTCAGCACCGTGACCGTGGCGCCGTAGACCAGCATGAACGCCAGCACCGAGAAGATCATGCGGTGGTCCACCACCGCGCGGCCCAGGCGCACGGGCTGCACGGCGCGGGGGTGGGCCAGGCGCGTCATCTCGCGGCGGGCCTGCTTCAGCAGGATCAGCATGCGCACCATCTTGATGCCGCCGCCGGTCGATCCCGCGCTGGTGGCCACGCCCGACAGCATGAGCATGAAGATCGGCGCGAACACCGGCCAGGCCAGGTAGTCGGTGGTGGCGAAGCCCGTCGTCGTGGCGACCGACACCACATGGAAGAACCCGTGCCGCAGCGCCGCCAGCGGCGCATAGACGTCCTTGGCCCACAGCAGCAGCGCGACGAACAAACCGCCGCCCAGCAGCGTGAGCACGGTGGCGCGCATCTCGGGGTCGCACCACAGGCTGCGCCAGTGGCCCTTGCGCAGCGCGACGAAATACAGCGCGAAGTTGCAGCTGGCCACCACCATGAACACCACCGCGATGGATTCGAGCAGCGGCGACTGGAAATGGCCGAAGCTGCTGTCGTGCGACGACAGCCCGCCCAGGCTCACCGTGGTGAACATGTGCATGACGGCATCGGCCGGCGGCATGCCGCCCAGCCAGTAGGCCAGCGCACACGCCAGCGAAAAGAGCACGTACACGCCCCACAGCCCCTTGGCGGTTTCGGTCATGCGTGGGGTGAGCTTGGTGTCCTTGACCGGGCCCGCAGCCTCGGCCTTGAAGAGCTGGCTGGCGCCCACGCCCAGCAGCGGCAGCACGGCCACCGCCAGGATCAGGATGCCCATGCCGCCCAGCCACTGCATGAAGGTGCGCCACACGTTGATCGACAGCGGCAGCGCATCCAGCCCCGTCAGCACGGTGCCGCCCGTGGTGGTCAGGCCCGAGACGGCCTCGAAGTAGGCATGCGTGAACGATATCGGCCGGCCGATCTGGTGCATGGCCAGCAGCAGCGGCAGCGCGGCGAACAGCGGCAGCACCACCCACACGAGCGCGACGAGGATGATGCCGTGGCGCGGCTGCAGTTCCCGCGCCTGGTGGCGCAGACCCGCCCACAGCCCGCCGCCGCACAGCAGCGTGGCCGCCAGGGCGCCGGCGTATTGCGGCCACAGGCCGTCGCCCGTCCACCAGGAGGCCGCCAGCGGCACGCCGAAAGCCAGCGAGAACAGGGCGAGCAGCGCGCCCAGCACGCGCAGAACGGGAAGAAGGTCCGCCATGGTGTCGGTGTGGAAGGAAACGAAGAGGGTCGGGGGCGCGGGTTCAGAAGAACGTGGCGCCCAGGCGGAAGGCCTTTTCCACATCGCGCACCAGCCGCTTGTTCGGCAGGAAGAACACCACGTGGTCCCCGCTTTCGATCACCGTGTGGCTGCGCGGGATGATGACCTGGGGTTCGGCGAAGGCGTCCGGGCCATCGCCCTCGGCCGGCGCCGCATCCGCCCCCGGCTCCGCGCCGGACAGCCCGCGCACGATCAGCCCCATGTGCACCTCGGGCGGCAGGTGCAGGTCGCCGACCTTGCGGCCCACCACGCGCGAGCTCTTGCGGTCGCCGCGCGCCACGATCTCCAGCGCCTCGGCCACGCCCCGGCGCAGGCTGTGCACGGCCTGCACGTCGCCGCGGCGCACGTAGGCCAGCAGCTCGCCCAGCATGGCCTGCGCGGGCGACAGCGCGATGTCGATCTGCGTGCCGTGCATCAGGTCGGCGTAGGAGCGCCGGTTGATCAGCGCCAGCACGCGGCTCGCGCCCATGCGCTTGGCCAGCAGGCAGGCCATGATGTTGTCCTCGTCGTCGTCGGTGAGCGCGAGGAACAGGTCCACCTCCTCGACGTTCTCGTCACCCAGCAGGTCTTCGTCCGTGGCATCGCCCTGCAGCACCAGCACCTCGGAGGGCAGCGTGGAGGCCAGCTCGACGCAGCGGTCCGGATCGCCCTCGATCACCTTGATGTGAAAGCGCCCCTGCTGCGCCAGCTGCCGCGCCAGGCGCAGGCCCACGCGGCCGCCGCCGGCGATCATGATGCGGCGCACCGCCCGCGCGGGCTGGCCGTCGCGCTGGTGCATGGCGGCCAGCACCTGGGGAATGTGCTCGCGCGCGGACAGCACGAAGACCTCGTCGCCCGCCGCGATGCGCGTGTCGCCGTCGCAGGCGATGAAGCGGTCGGGCTCTTCGGGAAAGCGGCGGTAGATGGCCACCATGCGCATGGCCACGTCCGGGATGCCGGCCCGCATGTCGGCGATGCGCACGCCCGCCACGGTCGCGCCGGCCCGCACGCGCACCGACACCAGGCAGGCCCGGCCGCCGGCGAATTCGCGCACCTGCAGTGCCTCGGGGTACTCCACCAGCTTGCCGATGTAGCGCGTCAGCGATTCCTCGGGGCAGATGATGCGGTCCACCGCGAAGCCGTCCTTGCCCAGCAGCAGCGCGGCCTGCTCGCGGTCGTGCTCGAAGCCCGAGGAGCGCACCCGCGCGATGCGCGTGGGCACGTTGAAGAGCAACTGCGCGACCTTGCAGCACACGAGGTTGGTCTCGTCCTGCGCGGCGCAGGCGATCAGCAGGTCGGTGTCGCGCGCGCCGGCCTCGGCCAGCACCTCGGGGTCGATGCCGTTGCCCACCACGCCGCGCAGGTCGAAGCGTGATTCCAGATCGCGCAGGCGCTGGGCGTCCGTGTCGATGACGGTGATGTCGTTCTGCTCGGACACGAGGCTGTCGGCCACGCTGCAGCCGACGCGGCCCGCGCCGAGGATGATGATTTTCATGTCAGTGGGGGGCTGGGCCGGACCGCGGGCTCGCTGGGAGCGCGTCAGCCGCGCACTTCGCCTTCGCCCAGCACCACGTACTTGAGCGAGGTCAGGCCCTCGATGCCCACCGGGCCGCGGGCATGGAACTTGTCGGTGCTGATGCCGATCTCGGCGCCCAGCCCGTACTCGAAGCCGTCGGCGAACCGGGTGCTGGCGTTGACCATCACGCTGGCCGAATCCACCTCGCGCAGGAAGCGCTGGGCGTGGCCGTGGTGGGTGGTGAGGATGGCGTCGGTGTGGTGGCTGGAGTAGCGGTTGATGTGGGCGATGGCCTCGTCCAGGCCGTCCACCACCTTCACGCTGATGATCGGGGCGAGGTATTCCTCGCTCCAGTCCTGCTCGGTGGCGGGCACCAGCTTCGCGCCCGGCACGCCGGCCAGCAGGGCGAGCGATTCGGGGCAGCCGCGCATCTCCACGCCCTTGCCGGCATAGACCGCGCCGATCTGCGGCAAAAAGGCGGCCGCCGCGCCGCGCGCCACCAGCAGGCTCTCGCTGGCGTTGCACGGGCTGTACTTGTTCGTCTTGGCGTTGTCGGCCACCTTCACCGCCATGGCGATGTCGCAGGGGTCGTCCACATAGGTGTGGCAGTTGCCGTCCAGGTGCTTGATGACCGGCACCTTGGCGTCGCGGCTGATGCGCTCGATCAGGCCCTTGCCGCCGCGCGGGATGATGACGTCCACGTACTCGGGCATGGCGATCAGGTGGCCCACGGCCTCGCGGTCGGTGGTCTGCACCAGCTGCACCGCGTCCTCGGGCAGGCCGGCCTCGGCCAGGGCCTGCTGCACCAGGGCCGCCAGGGCCTTGTTGGAGTCGATGGCCTCGGAGCCGCCGCGCAGGATGCAGGCGTTGCCGCTCTTGATGCTGAGGCTGGCGGCCTCGATGGTCACGTTGGGGCGGCTCTCGTAGATCATGCCGAACACGCCGATGGGCACGCGCATCTGGCCGACGCGGATGCCGCTGGGCTGCTGGCGCATGCCGGTGATCTCGCCGATCACGTCGCCCATGGCGGCGAGCTGCTCGCAGCCGAGCGCGCAGGTTTCCAGCACTTTGGGGGTGAGCTTCAGGCGATCGACCATGGGCTCGGCCAGGCCGGCGGCGCGGGCGCGCTCCAGGTCGCGGGCGTTGCTCTCCTGCAGCGGGGCGGTCTGCTCGCGCAGCAGGCGGGCCAGGGCGAGCAGGGCCCGGCTCTTGACCGCCGAGGGCGCCCGCGCCATCTGCGCGGAAGCCGCTTTTGCCTGGATGCCGAGGCCATGGGTGTATTCGGCGATGTGGAGCGCGTTCATGGGCGTGATTTTGACGCAGTTGCCGCGGCCGCGGAAACGCAGGGCTGTCGCGCCGCTCACCCTCGAGAGCGAAATCACTACCAATTTGATAGCACAATGCCCTAGTACTGATTGCGCCGGAGCCCGATTCGACCCCGAACCCTTTCCGGGACCGCCGCCGTCACCCCAGCCCGGCGGGCGTGTCCAGATCGCGCAGCACGCCGGGGTCGTCCACCGCGCAGCGCTGCGCGGCCGCCCAGTCGAGCGCACGGCGCACGCCGTCGTCGCCCGACAGCCCCTCCAGCCGGGGATACAGCACTGCCGGGATCAGCCGCGGATTGCCGGGCTGGCCGCCGAACACCGGCAGCACGGGCTGCCCCGGCTGGCGCTGCCAGGCCGCGATGAGCGCGCGCACGGTGGCCGCCCGCACGTCCCCCATGTCGGCCAGCGCGACCACGATGGCCGGCGCGCCGCGCACCAGCGGCAGGGCGGCCGACAGCGAGGCCGCCAGCCCATCGCCGCGCCGGAACGACCAAGCCACCTCGACCTGCAGGCGCCGGCACAGCATCAGCCCCCAGGCATCGCCCGGCGGCAGCACGGCGACGACGCGCGGGCACACGGCCTGCAGCGGCGCGAGCGCGGCCTCCATCAGCGAGCCGTGGCCGGGCCAGGGCACGCGGCGCTTGTCGCTGCCGAAGCGCCGCGCGTGGCCCGCCGCCAGCAGCACGCCGACCACGCCGTGGGCCGGCGCCGTGGGCAGGGCTTCGTCGCGGGCGGTGTCCATGGCGCGGCCTACACCGCGAGGTACGCGCGGCGCACCTCCTCGTTGCGCGACAGCGCCTCGATCGAGCCCTCGTAGCGGATCTGGCCCTTTTCCAGCACATAGGCCCGGTCGGACACCATCTCGGCAAAGCGCACGTTCTGCTCGGACAGCAGGATGCTCGCGCCCCGGGCCTTGAGCTGCAGGATCGTCTGCGCCATCTGCTCGACGATCACGGGCGCCACGCCCTCGGAGGGCTCGTCCAGCAGCACCAGGTACGGGTTGCCCATGAGCGTGCGCGCCACGGTGAGCATCTGCTGCTCGCCGCCGCTCATCTGCCCGCCGGGCCGCTGCGGCATGGCGCCCAGGTTGGGAAAGAGCCGGTACAGCGCGGCGGGCGTCCAGGACGGCGCCTCGCTGCCATCGGGCCAGCGCCGGGGCGGCTGGCGGCCGACCTCCAGGTTCTCGGTGACCGTGAGGTCGGCGAACACGCGCCGGTCCTCGGGCACGAAGCCCAGGCCCATCCGCGCGATCTCGTAGGGCTGCAGGCCCGCGATCGGGCGGCCGAGAAAATCCACCCGCCCCTGCCGCCGCGCGAGCAGACCCATGATGGCCTTGAAGGTGGTGGACTTGCCCGCGCCGTTGCGGCCCATCAGCGCCACGACCTCGCCGCGGCGCACCTGCAGCGACACGTCGAACAGGATGTGCGCCGCGCCGTACCAGGCGTTCAGGCCGGAGACCTCCAGCAGCGGCGGCGGCGGCGCCGCGGGGGCCGTCATGCCGCGCCCTCTGGCACCGCTTCCCGGTGCTCGCTCTTTTCCCCGAAGGTCGTGCCGGCGCCCAGGTACACCGCCTGCACTCCGGGGTGGTTGCGGATCGCGTGGGCATCGCCCTCGGCGATGAGCCGGCCCTGCGCCAGCACGATGATGCGGTCCGCATGGGCGAACACCACGTCCATGCTGTGCTCGGTGAACAGCACCGCCATGCGGCGCTCGGCCACGAGCCGCCCGGTGAGCGCCATGAGGTCGCTGCGCTCCTGCGGCGCCATGCCGGCGGTGGGCTCGTCCATCAGCAGCAGTTGCGGATCGTTGGCCAGCGCCAGGGCCAGCTCCACGCGCTTGACGTCGCCGTAGGCCAGTTCGCTGCACGGGCGGTCGGCCTGCGCGTCCATGCCGACCTGGGCCAGGAGCCCCATCGCCTCGGCGCGGTAGTGCGAGGCGGCGGGCCGCCAGAGCGCGAACACGCGCCGGTGGTGCGACAGCAGCGCCATCTGCACGTTCTCGACCACGGTGAGCGAGGCGAACGTGGCCGCGATCTGGAAGGTGCGGCCCACGCCCAGGCGCGCGATGGCGCGGGGCGGCAGGCCCAGCAGCTCGCGCCCCTGCAGCTGCACCGAGCCGGCCGTGGCCTTCGTCTGCCCGCCCACCATGTCGAAGGTGGTGGACTTGCCCGCCCCGTTGGGCCCGATGAGCGCGAGCAATTCCCCCGCCGCCAGGTCGAAGCCGATGCCATCGACGGCCTGCACGCCGCCATAGGATTTGCGCAGGCCGCGCACCTGGAGCAGCGTCATGGCGAAGGCCCCTCGGGGATGGCGGGCGCCACCGCCGATCGTTCGGCCCGGCGCTGCGCGATCTGCTGCGCAAAGCCCGCGATGCCCTGCGGGAAAGCCAGCACCAGCAGCAGGATCACCCCGCCGAACAGCGCGCGCCAATACTCCGTGGCCCGCAGGATGGCGTCCTGCAGCACGCTGAACGCCGCCGCGCCGACGATGGGCCCCAGCAGCGTTTGCAGGCCGCCCAGCAGCACCATGACCAGCCCGTTCACCGACTGGCCCACGGCCACCGCCTCGGGCGAAATGCTGCCTTTGGAGAACGCGAACAGGCTGCCCGCCAGGCCGGCGAACCCGCCCGCGATCACGAAGGCCGTCCACTGCACGCGCCGCACGTCGATGCCCACCGCCTCGGCCCGCAGCGCCGAGTCGCGCCCCGCACGCAGCGCGTAGCCGAACGGCGCGAACAGCACGCGCCGCAGCGCGAACACCGACAGCCCCACCAGCGCCAGCGTGAGGTAGTAGTAGCCCGCGCCGCCCAGCCACGGCGCGGGCCACACGCCGATCAGGCCGTTGGAGCCGCCGGTGACGGCATCCCACTGGAACACCACCGACCACACGATCTGCGAGAACGCGAGGGTCAGCATGGCCAAGTACACGCCCGACAGGCGCACGCAGAACCAGCCGAAGACCAGCGCGCCGGCCCCAGCCACCAGCGGCGCGAGCGCCATGGCCAGCGGCATGGGCATGCTGAAGGCCTTGAGCAGCACCGCCGCGCCGTAGGCGCCCAGCCCGTAGTAGGCCGCGTGGCCGAACGAATGCAGGCCGCCCGGGCCCATGATGAAGTGCAGGCTCACCGCGAAGAGCACCGCCACCAGCACGTCCTGCGCCAGCACCGTGGCATACGGCAGCCAGGCCGACAGCAGCGGCAGCGCGGCCAGGGCCGCCAGCACGGCCACCACCGCGGCCCGGAACAGCGGCGTGCCTGGGCGCAGCGGCGCCTCCGCGGGTGCCGAATTGCGGCTCGTGGCCTGGGGCCGCCCCATCAGCCCCCAGGGCCGGAACACCAGCACCAGGGCCATCACCAGGAACTCCACTACCAGCGTGAGCTTGGAGAACGACACCTCGACGCCGAACCACTGCACCGTGCCCAGCCCCACGCACAGCGCCTTGATCTCGGCGATCAGCAGCGCGGCCACGTAGGCGCCCGGGATCGACCCCATGCCGCCCACCACCACGATCACGAACGCCTCGCCGATGGCGCGCAGGTCCAGCGCCAGGCTGGCCGGCTCGCGCGGCAGCTGCACCGCGCCGCCCAGCCCCGCGAGCATGGCGCCCAGCGCGAACACGCCCGTGAAGAGCCACGCCTGGTTGACGCCCAGGGCGCCGAGCATTTCGCGGTCCTGCGTGGCGGCGCGCACCAGCGTGCCCCAACGCGTGCGCGTGAGCAGCAGCCACAGCAGGCCCAGCACCAATGGGCCCAGGGCGATCAAGAACAGGTTGTAGGCCGGGTACTGCCGGCCCATCAGCTCGATCGATCCCGCCAGGCCCGGTGCGCGCCGGCCCAGCAGTTCCTCGGGCCCCCAGAGCCACAGAACCGCATCGCTCACCACCAGCACCAGCGCGAACGTGGCCAGCAGCTGGAACAGCTCCGGCGCGCGGTAGATGCGCCGCAGCAGCACCACCTCCACCAGCGCGCCGAAGGCGCCCACCGCCAGCGCCGCCAGCAGCAGGCCGAGCCAGTAGCCCAGCGGCCCACCGGCCAGACCCGCCATGTGCTCGACCAGCGAATACGCCAGGTACAGGCCCAGCATGTAGAACGACCCATGCGCGAAGTTGACGATGCGCGTCACCCCGAAGATCAGCGACAGGCCGGCCGCCACCAGGAAGAGCGACGACGCCTCGGCCAGCCCGTTGAGCAGCTGGGTCAGGAAGCCGGAGAAATCCATCGCGGGCGGAACGGGGCGCGGCGGGGTCGCGGGCGATCGGCAGGCCGGCGCGTCAGGGCGCGGGGCGCAGCGCGCGCACCTCGGCCTCGGGCGGCAGCAGGGTGTCGCCGGGCACGTAGCGGTAGTCGACCATCACGCCCTTGCCGTCCTTGAGCGCGATCTTGCCCACGTACACGCCCAGCGTGGACTGGTGGTCGATCGCGCGGTATTCGATGGGGCCGTCGGGCGTGGACACCTGGAGGCCGCTGAACGCCTTGGCCAGCGACTCGGCATCGGTCTTGCCGCCCGCGCGCTTCACGCCCGCGGCCAGGGACTGGATGGTGTCGTAGCCGATCAGCGCGCCCAGGCGCAGGTCTTCCTTGCCGTACTTGGCCTGGTAGGCCGCGACGAACGCCTTGTGGGCCGGCGTGTCGATGCTGTACCAGGGGTAGCCGGTGACGATCCAGCCCACGGGCGCCTCGTCGCGCAGCGGCTCCAGGTACTCGGGCTCGCCGGTCAGCAGGCTCACCACCGGGGTGCTCTTGAACAGGCCGCGCGTGGTGCCTTCGCGCACGAACTTGGCCAGATCGGGGCCGAACAGCGCGTTGAAGATGGCGTCGGGCTTGGCATCGGCGATGGCCTGGGCCACGCTGCCGGCGTCCAGCTTGCCCAGCGGCGCGGCCTGCTCGGTGACGAACTCGATGCCGGGCTGCTGCGCCTTCATGCGCTTCTTGAACGTGTCCACCGCCGACTGGCCGTATTCGTAGTTGGGGTACACGATGGCCCAGCGCTTTTTCTGGAGCTTGAGCGCCTCGGGCACCAGGGCCGACGACAGCATGTGGGTGGACGAGCGCAGGCGGTATGTGTAGGCGTTGCCGTTTTGCCAGGTGATCTTGTCGGTGAGCGCTTCGCTGGCCAGGAAAAAGCGCTTCTTTTGCTTGGCGTAGTCGGACAGCGCCAGGCCGATGTGCGACAGGAAGCTGCCCGCCAGGATGTCCACCCGCTCGCGCGAGACCAGCTCGTCGGCCAGCCGCACGGCCTCGCCGGGGTTGGCATTGTCGTCGCGCGTGACCAGTTCGAGCTTCCTGCCGCCGATGCCGCCCGCGGCATTGACCTCGTCCACCGCCAGGTGCATGCCCTTCTTGTAGGCCTCCAGGAACACCGGCTGGGCCTTGTAGCTGTTGATCTCGCCGATCTTGATCGTGCCCTGCGCCCAGGCGGGGACACCGGGAAAAGCGCCCAACACGGCGACACAGGCCGCAGCCAGCCAGCGCGCGCCGGCGCCCGCAACGAAACGGTGGGGAAAGCTCATGACAACTCCTAGCGAAATAAAGGGCGGGCCGACTTTTCCTGCGGGTCCACCGGCGCAACCGCGCAAACCCCCGATGCTGGCACATCCGCCGCAGGCCCAGCCCCGAAAATCGCAGCGATTCCATGGCCTTGCGGATCGCATTGTCCCGGGTAGCGGCCGGCCCGGGCGACCCCGCCGGGCGCCGGCCGTGTTAAACATGCCGGAACGTCTCGCCACCGCCCTGCCCCGTTCGGCATGGCGGCCTGTCCTTCACTGCTTTCGGAATCTCCATGCGCACGCCTTTCGAACTCATCACCGCCCACTACGCCGCCTCCGCCCGCCAGGACATCGCCGCCATGATGGCCGACATGGCGCCCGAAGTGCAGTGGACCGAAATGGCGGGTTTTCCATGCGCGGGCACCTGGGTGGGGCCTCAGCAGGTGATCGACAGAGTTTTCAAGGTGCTGGGCGCCGACTGGATCGGCTACCGCTTCGATCTGGAGACGTTGATCGATGGCGGCGACCGCATCGTGGGCGTCGGTAGCTACTCGGGCACCCATGGCCGCACGGGCAAGGCCATGCAGGCGCGGGCGGCGCACGTGTGGCAGGTGCAGGGCGAGCGAATCGTGCGCTTCGAGCAGTTCACCGACACCCTGCTGGTCGATCGTGCGATGGCCTGATTCCGGGCGCGAAAGCGATGTCCCGGCAGATGCTATTAAATTAATAGCTACATGCCCTAGGTATTATTGCGGTGGAGCCCGATTGGGGCATGCATCCAAAAGCCAGAGGCATGCCCGCCTGCGCCGCCCTCACTCCGAGAACGACGGCACCGCTACCGGCAGCGTCGGCGCCACCCAGCGGTAGCGGTCGTCCAGCACGTTGCGCTCCGGCATGGCACCGGCCCAGCCGATGTGCAGCAGATCGGCCAGGGTCCAGGCCGCCCAGTCGGCGCGGAACGGCCGCTGCGCCGTGGCGGCGGACACCGGCTGCGCCGCCGCGCTGCGCCAGATCACCGTGGGAATGCGGTAGCCCGAGGCGGTCGCGGGGCTGTGGCCCGCGCGGTCGCTGCCGTGGCCGACCTCCTGGCCGTGGTCGGACAGATACATCCACGCCCGGGACTCGCCCGGCCGCGCCCCGGCGCGCGCCAGCTGCAGCGTCTCGGACACCACGAAGTCGTGGTACAGCAGGGCGGCGTCGTACTGCTGGCGGTAGCGCCGCACCCAGGCCGAGCGGCCCTGGCCGGCCAGCTGCGCCTCGACCGCGTCCACGTGGTCGTCGAACGGGTTGTCGCCGCTCGGAAAGCGCAGCCGGTAGTGCGGGTGCGCGCCCATCAGGTGCACCACGATCAGCTTGCGCTCGGCGGGGTCGTCCAGCGCCTCCTGCACGCAGTCCAGCAGCTCGCCGTCCAGCGAGGCGCCCGCGCGGCCCGGCGTGCGGTTGACCAGATCCACCACGTCGGCCAGGCGCGCATGCTGCTGCTCGATCGCCACGTCGTCGTGGTTGCTCATCCACCAGACCTTGTAGCCCGCGGCGCGGGCCAGCGCCAGCACGTGCTGCCCGTCGGCCCGGCCCGGCTACCCGAAGCCGAAGAGGTTGGCCAGTGCCGGCAGCGTGCTGGCATCGACCGACCATGCATTGCGCAGCACGGCCATCTCCCCGCCCAGCACGCGCTGCTGCGCCTCCAGGCGCGGCGTGGTGGCGCGCGCGTAGCCGTACAGGCCCAGGTTGTCGCGGTTGATGCTGTCGGTTACCACCAGCACCACGGTGGACGGGCCGGCGCGCGTGACCGCGGGCGCCGCCTGCCGCGCGCGCTCCAGCAGGGCGCTGCGCTGGCGCTCCTGGTCGGCCCAGCCGCTGCGCAGGCCGTGGACCGCCGCGTTCCAGTGCATCCAGTAGGCGACCGGGTGCAGCCGGCGCCACGGCTTGCTGGCATAGCCCAGGGCGCTGAGCGCCAGCAGTGCGCACAGCAGCGCCACCAGGCTTCGCGGCCAGCGCACGGCGGTGCGCAGGCCCCGGCGCGCGCTGCGGCCCACCAGCCACGCGGCACCCACCAGCGCCGCCGACCACACGGCCACCGAGCGCCAGTGCATCGACAGGTATTCGGCGCTCTCGCGGCCCGTGGCGTTGGCGGCCGCGCCGAGCACCAGCGTGCTGTCGGGCGCGGCCTGGTAGGCGTCCAGCAGATAGGCGCGCGCCACGCCGTCGAGCGCGAAGGCCATGGCCCACAGCCACACGGCGGCGGTGCGCAGCCGGTGCACGGCATCGCTGCGCACCGGCCAGGCCAGCCACAGCAGGGCGGGCAGGGCCAGCGCCATCAATTGCGCCACACGGCGGCCATCGTGCCCGAGGGCCACCAGCGCCAGCACCGTGGCCATGGCCAGGCCCAGGGCGCGCAGCGCCTGCCGCGGCGCGGGCGGCGGGGCCGCGGAAAGGGAGGAAGGGTCTGGCACGTTCGGGATCCGGCTCGTCGGGGTGGCGCGGATTCTGACAGCGGGCCAAGCCCCCGCACGCGCCAGGGCCGGCGCGGCCCCAGGCCGGCAGGGGCTTCTATAATCCGCGCTCCCTTGGGGAGTAGCCGGCTTTCGTGCAATGTCTTTCGAGCGTTGTACGAAGGCGCCTGCGTCAACACACTCGGCATGCTGCATGCCGTGGCGCAGGCAACCGTTGCGGTTGGCGAGACCATCGGCATGCCACCGCGACGAAAGGTCGGGCAGCGGGGGCGTGCCTTTGCGCTCGCCCGGCCGTACAACGACTTCCCCACCATGAATTTCGCCTCCACCGCCTTGCTCGCGCTGGCCATGTCCACCGACGCCTTCGCCGCCGCCGTCGGCAAGGGCAGCGCCCTGCAGAAACCCCGCTGGTCCGAAGCCTTGCGCACCGGCGCCATCTTCGGCGTCATCGAGGCGCTCACCCCGATCGCCGGCTGGGCGCTGGGCTACGCCGCCTCCGGCTACGTGAAGGAATGGGACCACTGGATCGCGTTCACGCTGCTGACCATCCTCGGCCTGCGCATGGTGTACGCCGCGTTCCAGGCGCCCGATGCCGAAGCCGAAAAGCCCGCCCGCCACGGCTTCTGGCTGCTGGCCGTGACCGGCTTTGCCACCAGCATCGATGCGATGGCCGTGGGCGTGGGGCTGGCGTTCCTCGACGTGGGCATCCTGCCCGTGGCGGCGGCCATCGGCCTGGCGACGTTTGCCATGGTCACGATCGGCGTGATGGTCGGCCGGGTGCTGGGAAGCATCGCGGGCCGCTGGGCCGAGGCCGTGGGCGGCGTGCTGCTGATCGGCATCGGCTCGGTGATCCTCTACGAGCACCTGACCACGTTCTGATCCCGGCCCGCGCTACCCTTGCCGCATGACCCGTTTTTCCGACACCACCACCGCCCTCGTGCAACTGGCCACGCTGGACTCCGCCCTGGCCCGCTGCCGCGCCCCGGGCGGCAGCGCCACCGAGCTGAGCGCCACGGCCCGCGCGCAGGACGCGCTGCTGGCCGCCCTGCCCCCGCGCTATGCCGAGGTGCTGCACGGCCTGCTCGACCGCCTCGAATCGAGCGCGCTGTTTTCCGAGGAAAGCTGCTCGTTCAGCCAGAAGGACCTGCTGGACAGCCTCCAGCAGTGGGTGGACAAGGCCGGGGACGTGCTGCGCCAGGCGGGCTGACCGGGCCGGCCACCGCGCCCCATCCACCGCCCGGTCACCGCTCGGCGCGGCCCGCCCACTTCTCCCGGGCGATGTAGGCGCGCACGCCCAGGCCCAGGCCCAGGAACGGCGCGGGCGGCATGCGCGCGGGCGCGCCCAGCGCCAGAGCGTCGGCGATCAACGGATGGTCCTGGCCCAGCGCCAGATCGGCCGCGAGCGCGCCCAGCACCGTGTGCTTGACGATGCCCACGCCGTTGCAGCCCGCCACGCCGTGCACGTTGGGGGCAAAGCGCCCCCAGCGCGGCGCGCCGTTGCGCGTGATGGCGATGGCGCCTTCCCAGAAATGCGCGAGCGGCACGTCGGCCAGCTGCGGAAACCGCGCATCGAACACGGCCCGGTGCGCGCGCCGCACGCGCTCGCGCACGGCGGCGGCCACGCGAAAGCGCGGCGCGTATTCGAAGCCCTGGCGCACCAGCAGGCGGTGGTCGTCGGTGTAGCGCAGCGTGGCGCCGGCCACGGCGTTCACCGGCGTCACGCCCCAGCCCTGCGGTGCGCCCAGGCGCTCGCGCTGCGCGGGCGTGAGCGGCGCGCTCAGCGAGCCGAACGTGGCCAGCGGAAAGGTCTCGCCCTGGAACAGGCCGAGCTGCTGCGCGAAAGGGTTGCTGGCCACGATGAGCTGCGGCGCTTCGATGCGCCCCTGCGCGGTGTGGGCCACCACCGCGTGCGGGGCGATGTCCAGCGCGTGCACGGGCGTGTTCTCGTACAGCGCGACCTGGGCGGGCAGCGCATCGGCCAGGCCCCGGCACAGCGCGGCCGGGTTGAGCAGCACCGTGCCCGGCGTGTACAACCCGGCGGCGAAGTAGCGCGTGCCCAGGCGCGCGGCGAGCGCATCACGGTCCAGCCGTTCGTGCGGCTCACCCAGTGCGCGCAGCTCCTGGGCGTGGTGGTCCAGCGTGCGCCCGGCCGCGGGCGACACGGCGCAGTGGTACTTGCCCGCGCGGCGCCACTGGCAGTCGATGGCGTGTGCGGCGATGTGCCGCTGCAGGTCGGCCAGGCCGGCGGCCAGCAGGCGCTGGTAGTGCGCGGCCTGGCGCAGCTCTTCGAGCGAACTGCCCACGTTGTGCGGCACGTCGATGGCGAAGCCGGAGTTGCGGCCCGAGGCGTTGTCGCCCACCGTGCCCGCATCGACCAGCACCACGTGCGCGTGCGGGCGCAGCTCGGCCAGGCGGCGCGCCGCGGCCAGGCCCGCGTAGCCGGCGCCCAGCACCAGCCAGTCGGCCCGCACGGGGCCCTGCAGCGCCGGGCGCGGCGCGCGCGGCGGCAGGATGGCCGACCAGCCGTTGGTAGCATCGTCGGCCGGCAGGCGCAAGGGGGTGGGACGCGGTGTCGGCAAGGCGAACGAAAGGCGCTGCGGGCGCTCAGCGCGCCCCGCAGGCCTTGCACAGCTGCAGCGCCAGCCGCTGCAGCGCCTGCCAGCCATCGGTGGGCCAGTCGGGCGCCTTGAGGCCCTTGACGATGCCGTCCACCGTGTGCGCGGACTGCAGCAGCCGGGCCGCGGCGGCATCGGAAAAACGCGGCGCGATGCGCTCGAACAGGCGCTCCTTGGGGCCCCAGATGCGGTTTTCGCGCAGGGCGATGGGCAGGGGCTTGCCGGCGTTGAGCGCGTCCTTCACGCGCTTCAAGGCGCGGATGTCCTCGGCCAGCGCCCAGTGCACCAGCACTTCGGCCTCGCCCTCGGCCTGCAGGCCATCGAGCATGCGCTGCACCCGGGCCACCTGGCCCGAGAGCACCGCCTCGGAGAGCTTGAACACGTCGTAGCGCGCCACGTTGAGCACCGCCGCCTCGACCTGGGCCCACGACAGCTCGCCGGGCGGATGCAGCAGCGCGAGCTTGGCGATCTCCTGGTGCGCGGCAAGCAGGTTGCCTTCCACGCGGTCGGCGAAGAACTGCAGCGTGCGCTGGCCCTCGTCGCCGCCGGCCACGCGCTGGCCCTGCAGCGACAGGCGCTGGGCGATCCACTGCGGCAGCGCGGCGCGCTCCACCGGGTCGATCTGCACCGAGATGCCCCGGCCGTCCAGCGCGCTGAACCAGCCCCCGGTGCGGGTGGCCTTGTCCAGGCGCGGCAGCAGCACCAGGGTGAGCGTGCTGTCGTTGCCCTGCGCGGCCTCGGCGATCTGCTGCAGCGCCGCGCCGCCGTCCTTGCCGGGCTTGCCCGAGGGGATGCGGATCTCCACGATCTGCTTGTCGGCGAAGAGCGAGAGCGAGCCGCCGGCCGCCAGCACGGCGCTCCAGTCGAAGTGCGCGCCGGCCACGGTGTGGCTGCTGCGCTCGGTGTAGCCCTGGGCCCGCGCCGCCGCGCGGATGGCGTCGGCCGCCTCCTGCTGCAGGAGCGGTTCGTCGCCATGCAAGGTGTAGAGCGACCGCACGCCCTTTTGCAGGTGCGCGGCGAGTTGGTTCAGAGCGACTTGCATGGGAGCGGCCAGGGCAGGATCTTTGAATGAAACAGGCCGCATGCCCTAGGAAAACATGCGGTCGCAGCTATCAAATCAATAGCAATCGGAGTGCCGACCATCAAACCGGGCGCGCCGCGGCGAGCCGGCGCAGCAGCTGCTGCACGAGGTCGGTCTGCATGTTGCGGTACAGCAGCGCTTCTTCGGCCTCCTTGGCGAGCGCGATGCTTTCGTTGTAGCTCACGTCGCGCTGCTGGAGCAGCTCGGTGTCGGGGATCAGCTCCGCGCCCTGCTGGTTGCGCAGGCGAAAGTGGATGCGCAGGCGCAACTGCAACTCGCGCACCTGGCCCGAGGCGTTGTAGCCCACCACCACGCGCTCGCGCTGCTCGGACAGCAGCTCGAAAATGGCGTCGGCCGTGGTCTTTTGCGTGGGATCGCGCAGCACCGTGAGGTTGCCGCCCGCGCCCTGCAGCGTGCGCTGCAGCTCGCGCGCCAGGGGCGAGCCGCCGCCCGCCTCCACGTAGAGCGAGCGGAACTGGAACTCGGGCGCGCGGCGCAGGTGAAAGCCGCAGGCGGCCAGGGGCGCGACGGCCAGCAGCGACAGGAGGGTGCGTTTTTGCATTGTCAGATGACCACGTTGACCAGGCGGCCCGGCACGACCACGATCTTCTTGGGCGTGGCGCCGTCCGCCTGCTTGACGAAAGCCTCGCTCGCGAGGGCGGCGCGCTCGATCTCGGCCTTGTCGGCCGAGGCGGGCACGCGGATGGAGCCGCGCAGCTTGCCGTTGACCTGCAGCATCAGCTCCAGCTCGTCCTGCACCAGCGCATCGGCATCGGCCTGGGGCCATGGCGCATCGAGCAGGTCGCCCCACGTCTTGTTCAACGCTAATTCACACCACAGGTTGTGGGCAATATGAGGGGTTACAGGATAAATAACCCGCAAAAGAATTGAAAAAGACTCGTGAGCGACGGCTGAAACTTCAAGCTGGGTCTGGTCGTCATCACCTTTTTGCCAAAGGTCACTCTGCCGTGCAACTAAATTAAGAATTTTCATACAACCACTAACCACCGTGTTGTAACTCATGCGGCTGTAGTCATAGTCGATCTGTTGCAGCAAAAGGTGAACTTGGCGGCGGTAATCCTTCGCTCGACTAACTGTCAGGTTGTGCACGACTCCTTCAAGTGCGCTGCTTTCACTTTTAAAAAATTTGTTTGTCTTTGCGTTGAAAGCAATTGAATCCCAAAGGCGATTTAGAAACCTATTTGCCCCCTCTACTGCGGACTCGTTCCACTCAAGAGTCTGCTCAGGCGGCGCAGCGAACATCACGAATAGGCGCGCGGTGTCGGCGCCGTAGCGCTCGATCAGGTCCTGCGGATCGACGCCGTTGTTCTTGGACTTGGACATGGTGCCCACGCCCTCGTAGTCGATGGCGGTGCCCGCGGGCAGGCTGCCGACGGCGTTCTTGAGCTTCGCGCCCACGATCTTGCCGCCCTCGTCCACCACGTGCTCGACGTCGTGCGGCCAGAAATACTCCTTGCCGCCCTGCTCGGTGCGGCGCGAGTAGATGTGGTTGAGCACCATGCCCTGCGTGAGCAGCTTGGTGAAGGGCTCGTCGATCTTCACCAGGCCCACGGGCTCGGAATCTCCGGGGCCCTCCACCCGGATATCGCGCATCACCTTGGTCCAGAAGCGCGCATACAGCAGGTGCAGGATGGCGTGTTCGATGCCGCCGATGTACTGGTCCATCGGCATCCAGTAGTCGGCACCCTCGGCCACCATGGCCTCGCTGTTCTTCGGGTCGCAATACCGCATGAAGTACCACGAGCTGTCCACGAACGTGTCCATGGTGTCGGTCTCGCGGCGCGCGGCCTTGCCGCAGACCGGGCAGGTCACGCCGGCGTGGAAGCCTTCGTGGTGGTGCAGCGGATTGCCCGAGCCGTCCGGCACGCAGTCGGTGGGCAGCACCACCGGCAGGTCCTTCTCGGGCACGGGCACGGCGCCGTGCTCGTCGCAGTGGATGATGGGGATCGGCGTGCCCCAGTAGCGCTGGCGCGAGACGCCCCAGTCGCGCAGGCGCCAGGTCTTTTTGGTCTCGCCCAGTCCCTTTTGCGCGAGCGCATGCGCCACGGCCTGCACGGCCTCGGGGTAGGACAGGCCGCTGAAGCTGTCGGAGTTGACGGTGACGCCGCGCTGCTTGTCGCCGTACCAGTCCTGCCAGTGGTGGTAGTCGAAGGTCTCGCCATCGACCAGCACCACCTGCTTGATGTCGATGCCGTACTTGAGCGCGAAGGCGAAGTCGCGCTCGTCGTGCGCGGGCACGCCCATCACCGCGCCGTCGCCATAGCCCATGAGCACGTAGTTCCCGATCCACACGGGCACTTCCTCGCCGGTGATCGGGTGCGTGACCACCAGCCCGGTGGGCAAGCCCTTCTTTTCCTGCGTGGCCAGTTCGGCCTCGGTGGTGCCGCCGCTCTTGCACTCCTCGATGAAGGCGGCGATGGCCGGATTGCCCTGCGCCGCGCGCGCGGCCAGCGGGTGCTCGGGCGCCACGGCGCAGAAGGTCACGCCCATGATGGTGTCGGCGCGCGTGGTGAAGACGTACATGCGCCCGTCGCCGATCAGCGTGCCGTCCGCCGCGCGGATGTCGTGCGGGAAGGCGAAGCGCACGCCCTCGCTCTTGCCGATCCAGTTCTCCTGCATGAGCTTGACGCGCTCAGGCCACCCGGGCAGCTGGTCGCCGGTGACGAAGCCCAGCAGCTCTTCGGCGTAGTCGGTGATCTTGAGGTAGTAGCCCGGGATCTCGCGCTTTTCCACCGTGGCACCGGTGCGCCAGCCCTTGCCGTCGATCACCTGCTCGTTGGCCAGCACGGTCTGGTCCACCGGGTCCCAGTTGACGACCTGGGTCTTGCGGTAGGCGATGCCCTTTTCCAGCATCTTGAGGAACAGCCACTGGTTCCAGCGGTAGTAGCTCGGGTCGCAGGTGGCGACCTCGCGCGACCAGTCGATGGCCAGGCCCATCGCCTGCATCTGCTTTTTCATGTACGCGATGTTGTCGTACGTCCACTGCGCGGGCGGCACGCCGTTCTTGAGCGCCGCGTTCTCGGCCGGCAGGCCGAAGGCGTCCCAGCCCATCGGCATCAGCACGTTCATGCCCTTCATGCGCAGCTGGCGCGCGAGCATGTCGTTGATGGTGTAGTTGCGCACGTGGCCCATGTGCAGCTTGCCGCTGGGGTAGGGCAGCATGGAGCAGGCGTAGAACTTCTTCCGGTCCGCATCCTCGGTCACGCGGTAGGCATCGGTGGCCGTCCAGTGGCCCTGCGCGGCGCGCTCGACCTCGGTGTGGTTGTATTTGTCTTGCATGGGTTGGCGGGGCCGCGGCGGTGCGGCCAGGAAAGAAAGTGAGCGGGGTGTCAGCCGGGGATTTTAGGCGCGATGCCGGCCGCGGGCGGCGCGAAGCGTTACACGGAGCGCGGTCCCGGCTGGCGCAGGGCCCGGCCGGTCAGCGGGCAGCGGCGGGAGAGGCTGGAGCTGTGGAAGGGGCGGCCGGCGCGGCCGGGTCCGCCACGAAGCCGATGCGCCGCAGGCCCGCGGCATTGGCCGCCCCCATCACCTCGACCACCCGGCCATACGGCACGGCGGTGTCGGCGCGCAACTGCACCTCGGTGTCGGGCTGCTCCCTGGCCAGCTGCGCAAGGCGCGCGGCCAGCGCCTGCGGGGCGAGCGGCACGTCGTCCAGGTAGGCCTGGCCCTCCTTGTCGAGCACCACGGTGACCGACTGCGGGGGCGCGCCGGGCGTGGCGCCGTCAGCGCGCGGCAGGTCCAGCCGGATCGAGCTGGCCAGCAGCGGTGCGGTCAGAATGAAGATGACCACCAGCACCAGCATCACGTCCACCAGCGGCGTCATGTTGATGTCGCTCATGGGCTGCGGCCCGGTGGTGCGTTCGAGTCGGCCGAATGCCATGGCGCGTGCGGGGCGGGAGTCCGTCGCCGGTCAGTCGTTCGCCGCGCCGGGCGGGGCGATGCCGGATTCGTCCAGCACCAGCTCGCGCAGGTCGCGCGCGAAGCCTTCCAGGTCGGCCTCGGTGCGGCCGATGAAGCGGCCGAACACGTTGTAGGCCAGCACGGCGGGAATGGCCACGGTGAGGCCGGCAGCGGTCATGACCAGCGCCTCGCCCACGGGGCCTGCCACGCGGTCGATGGTGATCTGCCCGGCCCCGGCCATGGCGGTGAGCGCATGGTAGATGCCCCACACGGTGCCAAGCAGGCCCACGAACGGTGCGGTGGAGCCCACGGTGGCCAGCAGCACCTGCCCGAACTGCAGCCGGCCCAGCACCCCGTGCAGCGCATCGCGCAGGCCGCGCGTCAGTTGCTGGGACAGGCTGCCGCGCGCGGCCAGCGTGGCGGGGGCCTGGTTGGCGCCGGCCACGGCGCTGGCCGCCTGCACCAGCGGCATCACCAGGCCATCGCGGTCGAAGGCGGGCAGGCGCTCGGCCGCCAGGGCGATCGACGGGGCCTGCCAGAAGGCGGCGATGGCGCGGGCCGCATCACGGCGGGCACGGCGCATCAGCAGGGCCTTCCAGACGATCACGACCCAGCTGGCGACCGACATGGCCAGCAGCAGCAGCGCGCTGATCTGGGTGACCGCGTCGCCCTGACGCCACCAGTGCAGGCCGTCCATCGCGTGCGCGCCGGCCGTCAGGCGGCGTTCAGGCCCAGCACGTCGAACATGTCGAACAGGCCGGTCTGGTGCGCGGCGAGGAATCGCACGGCGCGCAGGCTGCCCTGGGCATAGGTCGTGCGGCTGGCGGATTTGTGGGTGATCTCGATGCGCTCGCCGGTGCCGGCGAACAGCACGGTGTGGTCGCCCACGATGTCGCCGCCGCGGATGGCGGAAAAGCCGATGCTCGACGGATCGCGCTCGCCCGTGATGCCCTCGCGGGCATAGACGGCGCAGTCCTTGAGATCGCGCCCCAGGGCCTGGGCGATGACCTCGCCCATCTTGAGCGCGGTGCCCGAGGGCGCATCCACCTTGTGGCGGTGGTGGGACTCGATGATCTCGATGTCGTAGCCCGTGGACATGGCCTTGGCGGCCAGCTCCAGCAGCTTGAGCGTGACGTTCACGCCCACGCTCATGTTGGGCGACAGCAGGATGGCGGTGCGCGCGCTGGCGGCGGCGATCTCGGCCTTTTGCGCGTCGGACAGGCCCGTGGTGCCGATCACCATCTTGACGCCCGTCTCGGCGCACACCGCCAGGTGGGCCATGGTGCCCTCGGGGCGGGTGAAGTCGATCAGCACGTCGGCGTGGCGCAGGCCTTCGCGCACGTCGGCCGTGATGGCCACGCCGCTGGCATGGCCCAGGAAGGCGGTGGCGTCGGAGCCGATGGCGGGGCTGGCCGCCACGTCGAGCGCGCCGGCCAGCACGCATTCGCCGCCGGTGTCGCGGATGGCTTCGATCAGCATGCGCCCCATGCGGCCGGACGCCCCGGCGACGGCCACGCGGCAAGGGGTGGAGGAGGATGCGTTCGGGGAAGTGGTGGCGGTCATGGAAAGATCAGCGGCTAAGCCGCAGGGCCGGTGCGCACCAGGCCCTGGCCGGCGGAAATCAGCGGGTCGACGATTCCAGCGGCGGGTAGCTGGACGGCGGCGTGGGCACGGGCGAATCGGCAGGTTCGGGCAGCGTGGCCGGCTTGGGGAGCTTGGCCAGCTGGGCCTCGGTCGCCTCCAGCACCGGCACCTTGTTCTTCGGGGTGCGCGTGCCCAGGGTGGCGACGAACTCGGCCTCGGTGGGCATCTCGTCGCCCTCGGCGCGCTCGAACACGTCGCCGTTGAAGAAAACGGTCAGCTTGCGCGACTGCACCTCGACGCCGGGGCGTTTGAGGGTGAAGACGTATTCCCAGCGGTCGGCGTGGAACAGGCTGGTCACCAGCGGCGTGCCGAGGATTTCCTTGACCTGCTGGCGCCCCATGCCGGGCTTGAGCGCCTCGACCTGCTCGCGGGAGACGAAGTTGCCTTGAACCACGTCCACCTTGTAGGGAGTGACCAGGCTGGCGACGCGGTTGCTGGCGCTGTCGAAGCTGCCGCAGGCCGTCAAGCTGGCGCCGATCAACAGGGTCAGGGCCCAACGGGCGCTGCAGCGGGCGGAAACGGACATGGAGTTAGGCATAGGCGATATGATCCGACCCATTGTAGCGGCAGCTTCTCCCGGGCTTTGGCACGCTGGTTTGGTACACGGAAACCCCTGTCATGACGAACATCGACGAACTCAAGAGCACCGGCCTGAAGGCGACCCTGCCGCGCCTGAAGATCCTCGAGATCTTCCAGAAGGGCGCGCAGCGCCACATGACCGCAGAAGACGTGTTCCGCGTGCTGCTGCAGGAGCGCTCGGACATCGGCCTGGCCACGGTGTACCGCGTGCTCACGCAATTCGAGCAGGCGGGCATCCTGAACCGCAGCAACTTCGAAAGCGGCAAGGCGGTGTACGAGCTCAACGAGGGCCAGCACCACGACCACTTCATCTGCACGGTCTGCGGCAAGGTCGAGGAGTTCTACGACCCCGAGATCGAAAAGCGCCAGCAGCTGGTGGCCAAGTCGAAGGGCTGGGTGGTGCAGGACCACTCGATGGCGCTGTACGGCCAGTGCGCCACCTGCGCCAAGCTGGCCACCACGCAGCACCGCTGAGCAGCGGGCGCGTGCCGCCCGGCGGGCCCGGGACGCGGCGCGATGGTCAGGAGCCGTCGCGCTCCATGGCGCGGCGGTGCCGCTCCACGAATTCCTGGTAGGTGTCGATCCCGCGCAGGTTCAGGATGGTGTTGCGCACGGCCGCCTCGACCAGCACGGCGATGTTGCGGCCCGCCACCACCTGGATCACCACCTTGAGCACCGGCACGCCCAGCACGTCCTGCGTGAGGGGCTCATAGGGCATGCGTTCGTAGTCGCGCTCCAGCGTTTCCTTGCGCACCAGGTGCACGATGAGCTTGAGCCGCATTTTGCGCCGCACGGCGGTCTCGCCGAAGATCGCGCGGATGTCCAGCAGGCCGATACCGCGCACTTCCAGCAGGTTCTGCAGCAGGTCGGGGCACTTGCCTTCGATGGTGGTCTGGTTGATGCGGAACAGGTCCACCGCGTCGTCGGCCACCAGGCCGTTGCCGCGCGAGATCAGCTCCAGGCCCAGCTCGCTCTTGCCCAGGCCCGATTCGCCGGTGATCAACACGCCCAGGCCCAGGATGTCCATGAACACGCCGTGCATGGTGGTGCGGTCGGCGAAGTGCTTGGACAGGTAGGCGCGCAGCACGTCGATGACGAAAGCCGACGACTCGTGCGTGGAGAACATCGGGATTTGAGCGCGCTCGCACATGGACAGCAGCGCATCGGGCGCGACCTGGCTGTCGGCCAGCACCAGCACGGGCGGCTCCAGCGTGACGATGCGGGCGATGCGGCGCTTGCAGTCCTCGGGCGTCGCGTTGGTGAGGTAGGCGGTTTCGCGCTCGCCCAGAATCTGCACCCGGTAGGGGTGGATGTAGTTGAGGTAGCCCACCAGGTCGGCGCCGGAGCGCGCGGAGCGCACGGCCACCTCGTCGAAGCGCCGCTCGGAGGCCCCGAGGCCGGCGACCCATTCCCACTTCAGCGGGCCGCGGAACTCCTCGAACAGGACATCGGCGCTGACGACGTTGGGTTTCACGGAAGGTTCAGCGTTCGCGGCGGCGGAGTCAGGCGGTGGCCTGGGCGGACTGCCAGCCGGCGATCAGACCGTGCAGCTCGGCGGCATCGGTGCTGCCCTTGATGCGCTCGCGCAGCGAGCCGTCGCTCAGCAGCTCGGCGATCTCGGACAGGATCTCCAGGTGCTTTTGCGTAGCCGCCTCGGGCACCAGCAGGAAGATCAGGAGCCCGACGGGCTGCTCGTCCGGCGCATCGAAACCGATCGGGTGGGCCAACTGGAAGACGGCGGCCATCGGCGCCTTCAGGCCCTTGATGCGGCCATGCGGGATGGCGACACCGTGGCCCAGCCCCGTGGAGCCCAGCCGCTCGCGGGCGAAGAGGCTGTCGGTGATGAGGGCGCGCGACAGGCCGTGCTGGCTCTCGAACAACAACCCTGCCTCTTCGAAAGCGCGCTTTTTGCTGGTGGCGTCGACGCTCACGAGCACTTGAGCGGCAGGCAGGATGGAGGCAAGACGGTTCATGGTGAAGGGTTGCGATTATGCACCCCCTAGCATAAACCCTGAGCACTTTGAGGGGGGCATAAAAAAACCGCCCCTGAGGGCGGCGTGGCGAAGGGCCTGGCTGCTCAGGCCCCGGCACCAATCAGGCCACCAGCTCCCGCTTGATGGCGCCATGGTGGTGGTTCTGGATGCGGTCCTTGTGGCGGACCACCTGGCGGTCCAGCTTTTCCACCAGGTCGTTCACGGCCACGTACAAGTCGGAATGGGAACTCTCGGCGAACAGATCACTGCCTTTCACATGCACGTTGCATTCCGCGCGCTGGCGTTTTTCCTTCTCCTTTTGCTTCTCGACGGTGAGCAGCACCTTGACGTCGACCACCTGGTCGAAATGCTTGCTGATGATGTCCAGCTTTTCCGTCACATGGGCGCGCAATGCGGGAGTTACTTCGAGGTGGTGACCGCTGATCGTCAGGTTCATAAAACTGGCCTCCTGGGCTTGCGTTGAAGAAGCGCCGTCCTCAAAGGTCTGATGGAAGGACGGCCCGGCGAAAGGTCAACTCATGCATGTGTTGGATTCACTATGCGCCCGCCCCCGGGCAATTGCAAACGCATACCGAAGTCGGCTGTCGGGTCTTGCCCTCCCAGGTGCCAAGGGCCGAAAAACGGCGCAAAATAGCCTGGCTTTGCTCCGCGGCACACAGCGCAGACGCCTTCGCGGGGCACACCGCCGGCACGGCGCCCTGCCGACGCAGTGGCCCGCCGTCCGCTGCGGTTCCGGCCCACGCCCCTCCCTCCCGACCGCCCTGCACCGGCCATCCCGGCACGCGCCCTAAAATCGCGGGCTGGCCGGCCCTGCCGCCGAAAGCCGCGGCTTTCCCGTTCGCAATCGCTTCACCCACCATGACCCTGCCCCTTTCCTCCGCACTGCACACCTCCGCCCTCACGTCCCTGCCGCTGCTCGCGCGCGGCAAGGTGCGCGACAACTACGCCGTGGGCGACGACCGCATCCTGATGGTGGCCAGCGACCGCCTCTCGGCCTTCGACGTGATCATGGGCGAGCCGATTCCGGGCAAGGGCGAGCTGCTCACGCAGATGGCGCTGTTCTGGTTCGACAAACTGGGCCACCTGTGCCCCAACCACCTGACGGGGGACGATCCCGAGAGCGTGGTGACGCCGGACGAGGCCCCCCAGGTGCGGGGCCGCTCGATGCTGGTGCAGCGCCTGCAGCCGATCCCCGTGGAGGCGGTGGTGCGCGGCTACCTGGCCGGCAGCGGCTGGAAGGAATACCAGGAATCGCGCGCCGTGTGCGGCGTGCAGCTGCCCGAGGGCCTGACCAACGCGGCCAAGCTGCCGCAGCCCATCTACACCCCGGCCGCCAAGGCCGCGATGGGCGAGCACGACGAGAACATCACCTTCGAGCGCACGGTGGAGATGATCGGCATCGAGCTGGCCACGAAGATCCGCGACCTCAGCATCGCCATCTACCAGGAGGCCGCGGCCATCGCGCTGGAAAAGGGCATGATCATTGCCGACACCAAGTTCGAGTTCGGCCTGGCGCCCGACGGCACGCTGGTGCTGATGGACGAGGTGCTCACGCCCGACAGCTCGCGCTACTGGCCCGTGGAAGGCTACGAAAGCGCTCTGGCCGCCGGCGAGAATCCACCCAGCTACGACAAGCAGTTCGTGCGCGACTGGCTGGAGCAGACGCAGATCAACGGCAAGCCCTGGAACAAGACCGCGCCCGCCCCGCGCCTGCCGCGCGAGGTGGTCGAGAAGACCGCCGCCAAGTACCGCGAGGCGCTTGAGCGCCTGGTGGGCTGAACGGCCCTCTGCCGCGCGCGCCAGGGGGCGCAGCGGCATCCCGGCGGCCCGTGCGGCCGCCTCATTCCAGCTCGATGGCCTCCAGCCGCAGCAGCACGCGCGCCTCTTCGCCGAACAGCAGCAGTTGCCGCCCTTCCTGGCGGTAGGTCCGGACTTCGCCCAGCGCATGCAGAAAACGACCCTCCAGGGTGGCCGTCTGCAGGCACAGCTGCAGGGTCGTGTTGATCTGCATCATCCGCAGGCGCACGCCATCGACCACGTAGCTCGCCAGAAAGCGGTTGCAGCCCCCTGCCCCGCGCGCTTGTTCCCCTTCGCTGTCCAGCACCAGATGCGGCTCGGGCGCTCCAGCGGGGGCCGGCGGCACGGCCGTGTCATCGATTTCCACCAATCGCCAGTAGGTCTGTCGCAGCGGCACCTCGGCCTGCACGGTCGCCTTGTCCAAAGGCAGGCGGTGCAGCTCGACATCCACGCGCCGATAGGCCGGGTCCGGCGGCAACGGATGGGTGCCATCGGAGGCGAAGCGCACGTAGCCTTGCAGGGACAGTGAGGCGCGAACCCGGTAGCGGCCCGGCAGCAGCGGCTGCGTGAGCGCGGACCGGAAAGGAATCCGCAACTGGTACGGCGGCGGCCCCGGCAGCTCGATGCGCTGGCGCCCGAGCACCGTGGGCGGCGCATCGGGCCGCGAGACGTCGAGCAGCGCCGCCTCAAACACGGCCGGCTCGTCGGGCGGCACGTAAAGGCGCTCACGCGAGAACACCGTGCCGATGACCATGGCATCGGGCGAGGGCGATGTGGCGCAGCCCGCCAGGGCGAGAACCAGCACCGAGGCCAAGGCCAGCGCCGCCGCACGGGCCCGTTCAGCGCCCATGGACCGGGCGGCTTCGGTGGCTGGGGCGCCGGTCAGCTCAGCACCACGCTGGACAGGCGGCGGCGGTAGGTGGCGACCGTCGGGTCTTCCGGCGGGATCTGACCCTCGGCCACCTTCACCCGGGGCGGCTCGATGATCTCGAGCACGGCCACGTAGGTCTTGCGCGCGGCCTCGTCGCTCCAGGCCTTGTCGCGCATGAGGATTTCCAGCAGTTCGTCCATGGCCTCGGTCCAGCGCTGGTGCGCGATGAACCAGCGCGCACGGCCGAAGCGGGCGTCGAAATCGCGGCGGTTGGCCGCGATCCTGGCATCGAAATCGGCCAATGCCGACGGGCCGTTTGCCTCCCTGGCCACGAAATCGATCGCATCCATCCAGGCCTTGAGCGCACCCAGCTTGCGCGATGCCGGGGCCTTGGCGATCACTGGAGCGAAGGCGACCTTGGCGTCGTCCTCGCGGCCCAGCTGCAGCAGCAGCTTCACGTAGTCGAAGCGGGCGTCGTCGTTGGCGGGGTCGGTGGCGACGGCGTGCTGCAGCTTTTCCAGCGCGGTGTCGGTGTCGCCGTCGGCCAGCGCGTCCTGCGCCAGTTCCTCCTCCTGCTCGGCCAGGGCCGCCTCGGCGGTGGGCACGTGCTTGTCGAGGAAGGCCCGCACCTGGCCCTCGGGCTGGGCGCCCATGAAGCCATCGACGGGCTGGCCGTTCATCAGCAGCACGCAGGTGGGAATGCTGCGGATGCCGAACATGCCGGCGATCTGCTGCTCCTGGTCGGAGTCGATCTTCACGAGCTTGAAGCAGCCCTCGTACTCGGTCTCCAGCTTCTCCAGGATGGGCCCGAGCGACTTGCACGGGCCGCACCAGGGCGCCCAGAAGTCCACCAGCACGGGCACGTCCATCGAGGCGGCGATGACTTCGGTTTCAAAATTTTCTACGGTGACGTCGATCATGTGTTCAGGCCCGGTGGGTGCGCTCGGCACACAAAAAGTAAAATCGCGGGTTCCACTTCGGCGGGCGGCCGGTTCGGCCAGCGCCCCACTCACATGAAACCCATCCAGATCGGTGTGGTCATGGGCTCCAGCAGCGACTGGGAGACCATGCAGCACGCAGTGCAGATTCTCCAGCAATTCGGCATCGCCCACGAAGCCCGCGTGGTCTCGGCCCACCGCATGCCGGACGACATGTTCGCCTATGCCGAGGCAGCGGCCGGCGCGGGGCTCAAGGCCATCATCGCCGGTGCGGGGGGCGCGGCCCACCTGCCGGGCATGATCGCCGCCAAGACCACGGTGCCGGTGCTCGGCGTGCCGGTGGCCAGCCGCCACCTGCAGGGCGTCGATTCGCTGCACAGCATCGTGCAGATGCCCAAGGGCATTCCGGTGGCGACGTTCGCCATCGGCACGGCGGGTGCGGCCAATGCGGCGCTGTTCGCCGTGGCCCTGCTGGCCACCGAGGACCCCGCATTGCGCGAGCGGCTCGAGGCCTTCCGCGCCGAGCAGACCGCCGCGGCGCGCGCCATGGCCCTGCCGCCGGTGTCCGCATGAGCGCGCAGCCGAGGCCCCCGCTGCTGCCCGGCAGCACGCTCGGCGTGGTGGGCGGCGGCCAGCTCGGCCGCATGTTCGTGCACGCGGCGCAGGCCATGGGCTACTTCACGGCCGTGCTGGATGCCGACGCCGACAGCCCCGCCGGCCGGGTGAGCCACCACCACGTCCGCACCGCCTACGAGGACCCGGACGGCCTCGCCCGGCTGGCCGGCCTGTGCGATGCCATCACGACCGAATTCGAGAACGTGCCGGCCCAGGCGCTGCGCACGCTGGGCGCCGAGCGCCCGGTGGCGCCGGCCGCGAGCGCTGTGGCCATTGCACAGGACCGCGCCCAGGAGAAGGCCCATTTCGTGCGCTGCGGCGTGCCCTGCGCGCCCTACGCGGTGATCGAAACCGCCGCCGATCTGGCGGCCGTGGCGCCCGATCTTCTGCCCGGCATCCTGAAGACGGCGCGCATGGGCTACGACGGCAAGGGCCAGTCCCGCGTGAAGACGCCGGACGAACTCGCCGCCGCGTGGCAGGCCATGGGCGGCGTGCCCTGCGTGCTGGAAAAGATGCTGCCTTTGGCCCTCGAATGCTCGGTGATCGTGGCGCGCGGCGCCGACGGCACCTGCGTGCACCTGCCCGTGCAGCGCAACCTGCACCGGGACGGCATTCTGGCGGTCACCGAGGTTTACGAGGGTAATGTGCCTCATGCCCTAGTGGAACATGCCGTCAATGCTTCCAAATCGATAGCAAACGGCCTGGACTACGTGGGCGTGCTGTGCGTGGAGTTCTTCGTGCTCGACGGCGGCGAGCTGGTGGTCAACGAGATCGCCCCGCGCCCGCACAACAGCGGCCACTACAGCCAGAACGCATGCGACGTCTCGCAGTTCGAGCTGCAGGTGCGCGCCATGGCCGGCCTGCCACTCACGCAGCCGCGCCAGCACAGCCCCGCCGTCATGCTCAACCTGCTGGGCGACCTGTGGTTCACGCACGGCCCGCACGCCCGCACGCCCGCCTGGGACGCGGTGCTGGCGCTGCCGGGCACGCACCTGCACCTGTACGGCAAGGCCGACGCCAAGCCCGGCCGCAAGATGGGCCACCTGAACGTGACGGCCCCGACCGCCGAGGCCGCGCGCGCCACGGCGCTGCAGGCGGCGGCGCTGCTGGGCATCGAAGCCTTCTGAACCCGGGCCCGCACACGACATGATCCTCGACGGCCAACGCCCCGAATCCATCGCCGCCGCCGCGCGCGCCCTGCGCACGGGCGCGCTGCTGGGCCTGCCCACCGAGACGGTGTACGGCCTGGCCGCCGACGCGGCCAGCGATGCCGCCGTGGCGCAGATCTTCGCCGCCAAGGGCCGGCCGAGCGACCATCCGCTGATCGTGCACGTGGCCGATGCCGGCGGCATTGCCCACTTCGCCAGCGAAGTGCCGGCGTTCGCGCAGGCGCTGGTCGATGCGTTCTGGCCCGGCCCGCTCACCCTCATCCTGCCGCGCCGGCCCGGCGTGGCCACCGCCGCCACGGGCGGCCAGGACAGCGTGGGCCTGCGCTGCCCCGCCCACCCCGTCGCCCAGGCCGTGCTGCGCGCCGGCGCATCGGACGACCCGGCGCTGGAGGGCCGCCCCGTGTGGGGCGTGGCCGCGCCCAGCGCCAACCGTTTCGGCCGCGTGAGCCCCACCACCGCCCTGCACGTGCAGGACGAGCTGGGCGAGGCGCTGCTGGTGCTGGACGGCGGGCCCTGCGGCGTGGGCATCGAATCGACCATCGTCGATTGCACGCGCGGCGTGCCGGTGCTGCTGCGGCCCGGCGCCATCACCCGCACGCAGATCGCCCAGGCGTGCGGCCTGGCGCCGCTGTCGAAGGAGGACCTGCCCGCGCACACCCCGCGCGCGTCGGGCACGCTGGAGGCCCATTACGCCCCGGCCGCCAAGGTGCGGCTGATGGAGGCCAAGGCGCTGCAGACCGGGCTGGACCTGCTGGGCGCCGATGCCGCGCACCTGGCCGTCTACGCGCGCACCCCGCTGCGCTCGCGCTCGGCCAAAGTGCAGGTGCGGCGCATGCCCGACGATGCCACGGCCACCGCCCAGCAGCTCTTTGCCGTGCTGCGCGCCTTCGACGACGACGGCGTCAAGCTGATCTGGATCGAAACCCCGCCCGCCACCCCCGACTGGGAGGGCGTGCGCGACCGCCTACAGCGCGCCGCGGCGGCATAGGGCAGGGTCCGGGAGGCCCATTGCACGCCCTGTTGCAGGCCACCGCGCGCCAGTCGTTAAACTCTCGCCACATTTTCTGGAGAAAAAACCCATGGCAGCAAATTGGATGCGCCGCACCCTCGTGGTCGCCGCTTGTGCAACGGCCACGTTGCTCGCGGCTTGCGGTTCGAGCACAACCGAGTCGGCCATCACGCCCGACCGGTTCATCACGTTCGGTGACGGCTTCACCGACATCGGCCAGAACGGGGCCCGCTACACGGTCAACGACGGCAGCATCAACAACTGGGCCCAGCAGATCGCCAACAACTACGGCAAGAGCTTCACCGCCGCCGCAGCGGGCGGCACGGGCTACGCGCAGGGCAATGCCCGCGTGACGGCCACCACCGACGCCGCCGGCCGGACCACCACCCCGTCCGTCACCCAGCAGATCGACACCTTCCTGTCCAAGGGCGGCTTCGCCGAGAACGACCTGGTGCTGATCAACGGCGGCATCAGCGACGTGATCGCCGGCATGGCCGCGGTGAACGCGGGCACGCAGACCAGCGCGCAGTTCCTCACCAACGCGGCCACGGCCGGCAAGGAACTGGCCGCGCAGGTGCGCCGCCTGTCCAACGCCGGCGCCAAGCACGTGGTGGTGACCGGCACCTACGACCTGGGCAAGAGCCCCTGGGCCGTGGGCATCAACCAGACCACGCTGCTGAGCAACGCCAGCACGCAGTTCAACCAGGCCCTGCTGGTGAACATCGAAGACCTGGGCACCACGGTGCTGTACGTCGATCTGGCCTACTACGGCAACGTGTTCGTGGGCTCTCCTTCGGGCTACGGCTTCACCGACAAGGACAACGCCGTCTGCACCTCGGTGGACCCGAACAACGGCATCGGCATCGGCGCAGGCCAGGTCAACTCGCTGCTGTGCAACGCCTCCACGCTGCTGACCGGCGCCGCCCAGGACAAGTACGTGTTCGCCGACCGCGTTTACTTCACGCCTTCGGCCCAGCGCCAGTTCGGCACCTACGCGTACGACCGCCTGCGCGCTCGCTGGTAAGCGCCTTGCAGCCCACGCGAAAAAGCCGACCCTCGGGTCGGCTTTTTTGATGGTGCCGCGGGCTCCGTGCGGCACGGGGCCCGGCGGGGGGCCTCAGAACCGGTAGCCGATCCCGACCGCGAACACGTTGGGGTTGAGCTTGATGTCGATGTTCTGCCCGCTCGACAGGCGCGTGGTGGTCTTCAGGGCGCTCTTGTAGTAGGCCGCGTCCAGGAACCAGCGCTCGTTGAACTGCCATACGAAGCCGACCTGCGCGGTGACGCCCCACTTGTCGTCGATCGACGCGGTGGTGGGATTGGTCGGCGTGCCGCCTGTCAGTCCGTTCAGCGTGGCGGTGGTGCGCTCCTTGAAGAACTTGGCGTAGGTCACGCCCAGCCCGACATACGGCCGGAAGGCCGCGTTGGCCTCCTGGAAACGGTATTGCGCGAACACGGTGGCGGGCACCACCTTGGTCTCGCCCACCTTGCCCACGCCGCCGATGGCGCCGTCACCGTAGAACGAGTGCTTGAACGGCAGGCCGATGGGCACGTCCACCGCCCAGTGGTCGGTCAACATGTAGTTCAGGCCGCCGGTCAGCGCCGTGGCGGAATGCACGTCCACGCGGGTGCCGGGAAAGCTCGGCGCGCTCAGGTTGCCGCTTTTGACTTGGGGCGAGATTTGGGTCACGCCGGCGCGCAGGCTCAACGTGCCGGCGACTTGTGCGCTGGCCGTGCCGCAGACGGCGGCCGCGGCGATCGCCACGCAGGCCCAGGAAAATGGCTTCATGAAAACTCCTCGAAGGGGATGGGGCCTGGGCAATCAGAGCCAGCCGGCGGTGGACAGGGAACGCGACACCAGTTGGGCGACCAGTTGGTGGCCGTACGGCGTGGGGTGGAAGCTGTCGGCAAAACCGTAGGACTTCCACCAGTCGGCACCGCCCGTGGCGCCTGCAGGGGGCGTGCGGGCCGACAGGGCGGCCGACGTGCAGGTCGGGAAGGAGTAGGTCGGCAGGCCATCGCTGCCCACGCCGGTGGCCGGGCAGGCAGCGGTCGAGACGTTGGTCAGCTGGTACTGGGCCGGGTTGGTGGCCTGGTCCTTGAACGAGCTGTAGAAGTCCACCAGGGCCAGGCGGCTGTCGGTCCCCAGGCTGGTGGCCAGGCGGGCGTTGTAGGCCTGGATCCAGCCGTCGAACAGGGCTTCGGCCTGGGCGGCGGCGGCCGCGCCGTTGGCGGCCGCGATGGAAGCCACCACCAGGCGGAACCGCGGGGTGAGGGTGATGCCCGGGGCGTTGAGCACCGCGACGCGCTTGGCGCCCTTGTCCAGCGTGTTGGTTTTGATGGTGGCCGCGAAACGCGTGGCCAGCGTCTGCATGTACAGCCCGCCCACCTGCGCCATGCCGGTCGCGCCGCCGGCCAGGGCGGTGTTCACGGTGTTGGCGTCCAGCAGCGTGCCCAGCACGGCGCGGTAGGTGGCGCCGCCGTCGCTCGAGGCGCGCAGGTAGGCGCCGATCAGGTCGGCCGCGTCGTTGGCGCCGCCGTCGATCAGCACCAGGTCGGCGTCGGTGAATCCGGCGGCGCCTGCATCCTGGATCTGCTTGGTGATGGAGACCGGCGAGGTGGGCGCCGTGAAGTTATTGATGCGCCCGCCGCCCACGGCGTAGTTGGTGCATTCCGCACGCGTGCCGAACGTGGTGCCGGTCGACTGGTAGTGCGCGCACAGCGTCTGCCCGTAGCTCGTGGCGACGCGCTCGGGCCAGACGGAACTGGAGCCGGCGCCCGTGGCCGCCGTGCCCTGCACGGTGAACTTGAAGCCGAACGTGCCGCTGTCGGCCAGGCTGTCGCCCATGACCTTCACGGACTTCACGCTCACGGCGGGCGTCGTGTCCGAGCCGCCGCCCCCGCAGGCCGCCAGCAAAGCGGCTGCCGCCAATGCCGTCACCGCCCAGGAAGCTCTGTTTTTAGTGGTTTTTGAGATCAAGGTGTTCTCCGTCAGGTTGAAAATAGCACGGTCGTGCGTTTTACTGGGGCCCATCGTAAACCTGCACCGTCCGGGGCCAGCACAGGGGAACTACCGATAGCCGCGCCGCGCAGGCGCCCGTCCAGAGCGCCTCAGCGGTCATGGGCCACCCAATCGACCAGGGCCTCGATGGCCGGGCGCGCCGCGGCCGCGTTCGGGTGGTTGGCGATGGCCACCATCACGTAGCGGCGGCCGCTGGCGGCGTGCACGAAGCCGGCCATGGCCGAGACGTCGCGCAGGCTGCCGGTCTTGAGGTGGGCCGCGCCCACCGACCGTCCCTGGGCCCGGCGCAGGGTGCCGTCCACGCCGGTGATCGGCAGCGACGACACCAGCTCGGGCATGACAGGCGAGAGCCATGCCGCCTGCAGCATGCGCGCCAGGGCCTGGGCGCTGATGCGCGCCTCGCGGCTCAGGCCCGCGCCGTTGTCCAGCACGGGCGCCTCCGTGCCGGGAAAGCGCTGGCGCCACCACTGTCCGACCACGGTGCGCGCACCGTCGAAGGTGCCGCGGCCATTCTTTTGCAGCGCCAGCGTGAGGAACACCTGCTGCGTCATCACGTTGTTGCTGTACTTGTTGATGTCGCGCACCACCTCGGCCAGCGCGGGCGAGGACGTGCTGAAGGCCGGGGCCAGGCCGGCGGGCACCCGCCCGTCGCGCACGCTGCCGGTGAGCTTGCCGCCCAGGTCGCGCCACATGCCTTCGATGGCGCGCGCCGCGTAGCCGGCGGGATCGGCCGGCGCCACCGCCCAGGTGCGCTCGCCGCAGGCCGCCGGGTACACACCCTGGAAGGCGATGCGGGCGGGGTCGGCCAGCTCGGCCTTGAGGGCCGTGCGCCAGTCGCCGCACTCCGCGCCCGCCGCCGCGAGCGGCACGGTGGCGGGCCACTGCACGCCGGCCAGCGGCGGCTCGTACTGCACGCGCGCCAGCCCGGCCGGGCCATCGGGCACGAAGGTCATGGCGATCGACTTGTAGTTGACCAGCAGCGCGTCCGGCGCGGCGTTGTAGGGGCGCAGGGGCTCGCCGTCGAAGCGCGCGGCATCGTGGTCGGGCACGTCGAAGGCGCTGCGGTCCAGCACGATGTCGCCGACGATCACCTGGATGCCCTGCGCCTGCAGGCGCCGCATCAGCAGCCACAGGCGCTCCACCACGAGCTTGGGGTCGCCCTGCCCCTTGATGTACACGTTGCCCTGCAGGCTGCCCGACCGGGGGCGGGCGTCCAGGTACACCGGCGTGTCCCAGGTGAAGGCCGGCCCCAGCTGGTCCAGCGCGGCATAGGTGGTGACCAGCTTCATGACCGAGGCGGGATTGACCGGCACCTGCGCGCGGTAGGCGAGCCGGGGCGCCTGCCGGCCCTCCGCATCCACCACCAGCACCGACAGGGCCTCGCGCGGCAGCTTGGCGCGCTGCAGGGCGGCCTCGACTGCGGGCGGCAGGGCGGCGGCCTCGGGCGTGGCGGGAGACTGGGCCAGGGCCGGCAGCGCCGCCCCCGCGAATGCCACGAGCGTGGCCGCGCGCACGGCCAGACGCCGGCGCCATGAAAAGACTTGCAACATGGCGGACGAGTCTAGCGATGCACGCCGGCGGCGCCCCCCTGGCGCGCTGCCGGCGGCTGAGGATCGGCCTTCGTCCTACAAATCGATGCGCTTGCGGGGAGGGCCAGCGGCCTGCGGGTTCACCCTAGGATGGCCTCCATCTTGAAGTCCCGGCCTCCGGGAAGAAAGGCAACTGTGAGCATTTGGTACAAATTGGCTCTCGGCAATGACCAGGACGCGTTCGAGCCCGCGCGCCAGATCCAGCAGATCTTCATGGCGAAGTTCCTGATGACGCCTCCCGGCTCGGGACGCGCCCTTTTCTCCAGCTACGACCTCGCCAGCGACAACCTCTGGCTGTATTTTTCGCCCGCGGCGCGCGACATCGCCACCCGTGTGGCCGCCCAGCCCTGCGACAAGCCCGCCCCCGACGCCCCCCTGGGCCTGCTGGCCGGCGAGGGCGACGCCCTGGCCCAGCCGGCGGCGCTGGAAGCCGCGGCCGCCTGACGCCGGCACCGCGCGCAGGGGTTGCGCGCGGCGGGACGGCAGCCGCCGGCCGGGGCGCCGATAATGCGCACCGGCTCTCCAGCACCGGGTGCGGCGCACGGCTGCGGTTTCGCAGACCCGGCGCTTCGGGCGGGCCATCCACCCTCACCCCATGAACCTGCTCGCCTTCGACACCAGTACCGACACCCTGTCCATCGCCGTACAGCGCGCCGATGCGACCTGGGAGCACAGCGGGCCCGGCGGCGCGCAGGCATCTGCCACGCTGCTGCCGGCGATCCGGGCGTTGCTGGCCGAGGCCGGCCTGTCGTTCGACACGCTGGATGCCGTGGTCTTCGGGCGCGGCCCGGGCTCGTTCACCGGCCTGCGCACGGCGTGCTCGGTGGCGCAGGGACTGGCTTTCGGTGCGCGCGGCGGTGCGGGCGTGCCCGTGCTGCCGATCGACACCCTGCTGGCCATGGCCGAGGCGGCCCGCCATGCCCACGGCTGCACGCGCGTGGTGGCGGTGCTCGACGCCCGCATGGACGAGGTCTACACCGCGCTCTTCGAATTCCAGGCCGACGGCACCTGGCGCGGGGGCGACGATTTCGGCCTGTGCGCGCCGCAGTCCGTGGCCGTGCCGCCCGGCTACACCGTGGCCGGCAATGCCCGCGCGGCCCATGGCGAGCGGCTCGCACCCGACGCCCCCCACGTGTTCGCCCTGCCGACCGCCCTCGCCCTGCTGCACCTGGCTCCCGCGCGCATCGCTGCGGGGGGCGCGCAACCGGCCAGCGAAGCCCTGCCGCTGTACGTGCGCGATAAAGTGGCGCAAACCACGGCGGAGCGCCTGGCGGCCAGGCAGGCGGCCGCAGCCGCCCTGCCTCCCATTCTGAGTGCCCCATGAGCGCCGTTCCCCACCCCCCCGAAGAAGCCCGGTTCGAGCCGCTCACGCTCGCGCGGCTGGATGCGCTGCTGGCGATCGAACAGGTCGCCTACACGCACCCCTGGACGCGCGGCAACTTCATCGATGCCATGGCGGCCGGCTACGAAACCCAGCTGCTGATGGCCGGCGATGAACTGATCGGCTACTTCGTGGCCATGAAAGGCGTGGACGAAGTGCACCTGCTCAACCTGACCGTGGCACCCGCCCACCAGCGCCAGGGCTGGGCCCGGCTGCTGCTGGATGCGCTGGCCCTGTGGGCGCGCGGCTGCAACGCGCAATGGCTGTGGCTGGAAGTGCGCGTGAGCAATGCGCGGGCACGGTCGATCTACGAAGCCCGGGGCTTTCGCTTCGTGGGCGAACGCAAGCGCTACTACCCCGCCCACGGCGGCGAACGCGAGGATGCCGTCGTGATGAGCCTGCCACTATGAGCCTGGACCTGGACGCACGCCAGCGCGCCATGCTGGCCGAGATGGGCATCACCGTGTGGGCGCCGGCAGCCGCCCCCCCGGCCGTGCCGGAGCCCGTCGTGGCCGCGGCCCCGGCGGCCGAATCCGTTGGAGCTCCCCCCTCCTCCGCCGTGCCGGCCGCGCCCCGGATGGCGCCGGCGCCGCAGGCCTCGGCCCCTGCCGTGGCCCGCCCGGCCTCGGTGCCTGCGCCCGCAGCGTTGCCCCCGACGCGCGACGAGGCCGCGGGCACCGCCGCGGCCCTGCAGGCGCCGCAGCCGCTGTACCCGCTGGCCGACCCGTCGGCCACGCCGGTGGACCTGGGTGCCGGCTGGCTGGTGCTGGCCGAAAGTGCCACGCCCGACGCCCCGCTCACCGGCGACGCCGGCAAGCTGCTGGACAACATGCTGCGCGCCATGCGCCTGCACCGCCATCCCCGGGTGTTCTTCGCCGCCGTGCAGCGCACCGGCGCCGTGGGCCCCGGCGATGCCGGCATCGCGCACGCGCTGCACGAGGCGCTGGCCACCCTGCGCCCGTCGATGGTGCTGGTGCTCGGCCTGGGTGCGGCCCGCGCCGTGCTGGAGAGCCGCGAACCCCTGGGCCGGCTGCGCGCCGGCCTGCACGCCCTGCCCGGCGGCACGCCGGCCATCGTCACCTACGACCCGGCCTACCTGCTGCGCGCCCCCGAGGCCAAGGCCGCCGCCTGGGCCGACCTGTGCCGCGCCCTCGCCACGGTGCGGGCGGCGGGCAACCCGGCGCCCGAGGCGGACTGACGGAAAACAAAGCCTTCCCGGCACTGCGCGCACGGACTGCCAGGCCCCGCCGGGCCTCGGCGGGTGTCATGGGATTGACGCAGCGCAATGCCATAATCCGCGGCTTGCATTTTTGGAGATTCCTCCGTGGAAACCTACCCCAGTTGGTAGCTTTCAGCTCCCGGCCTGCCGAGGGTTGAAAGCCGCCCCATCCCTCGCAGAAAAGCCCATCACACACCGGGAGTGAGCCCACATGCTCAACATTTTCACGCTCGCCAACGGCCGGCTCGTCCAGGAAGAAATCGAATCCCTGGAAGAGCTGGCGCAGTTCCAGCCGATCTGGGTCGACCTGGAGTCGCCCACCCTCGAAGAAAAGCGCTGGGTCAAGCAGCACTACGGCCTCTTCATCCCTGAAGACGCCATGGACGAGGACATCGAGGAATCCGCCCGCTTCTATGAAGAAGACAACGGCGAGCTGCACATCCGCAGCGACTTTCTCATCGACGACGAAGACGACCCGCGCTCGGTGCGCGTGGCCTTCATCCTGAACCTCGTCAACGACACGCTCAAGAGCAAGGGCGTGCTCTTTTCCATCCACGACGAAGACGTGCCGGTCTTCCGCCTGCTGCGCATGCGCGCGCGCCGGGCGCCGGGCCTGATCGAGGATGCGAAGGAGGTGCTGCTCAAGCTCTTCGACGCCGACGCCGAATACTCCGCCGACACGCTCGAAGGCATCTACGACGACCTGAAGAAGGTCAGCGTGCAGGTCCTGGCCGGCGACGTGACCGACGCCCGCGCCGGCGAGGTGCTGGCCGCCATCGCCCGCCAGGAGGACCTGAACGGCCGCATCCGCCGCAACGTGATGGACACGCGCCGCGCCGTGAGCTTCATGATGCGCAGCAAGATGCTCAACGCCGAGCAGTTCGAGGAGGCGCGCCAGATCCTGCGCGACATCGAATCGCTCGATAACCACACGGCGTTCCTGTTCGACAAGATCAACTTCCTGATGGACGCCACGGTCGGCTTCATCAACATCAACCAGAACAAGATCATCAAGATCTTCTCGGTCGCCAGCGTCGCCTTGCTGCCGCCGACGCTGATCGCCAGCGTCTACGGCATGAACTTCAAGTTCATGCCCGAGCTGGACTGGTCGCTGGGCTACCCCTATGCGCTGGCGCTGATGGTGGCCAGCGCCCTGGGCCCCATGTGGTACTTCCGAAAGCGCGGCTGGTTGAAGTGACCCCCCCTGAGCCGCTGCGCGGCTTCCCCCCAGGGGGACGACGCCAGTGGCCCGGCGGAGCCGGTTCCACGGCGTCTGCTGGACTGAAGACGCGCGATGCTGATAGGCGTTGACTGTGCTGCGTCGAATTGGCCTTAAGCACAATAAACACTAAGGCATGCAGCTACTATTTTCATAGCATCAAGCAACCCTATATTGCGTTTCATGAAGGACGATGCTAAGTGACCTAAGGAAGGTCTGCATAAATCGCCCCACGACATGCTTGGCATGGAGATGAAGCCCTGAGACGATACGTCACATGAAGCAGCACAGCCTGGGCTTGGGAATGACGGCGAAGCGAACGCGGCGGCGGGAATTCCTGGATGAGATGGAGAAGGTCGTACCGTGGGCCGAACTGGTGGCCCTGGTGTCGCCGTACCTACCCGAAGGCAAGCGGGGGCGTCCTCCGTTCCCGTGCGAGACCATGTTGTGTATCCATTTCATGCAGCAGTGGTTCGCGCTGAGCGACCCGGCGATGGAAGAAGCGCTGCACGACATGCCGGTATTCCGCGAGTTCGCGGGCCTGGAAGGCTGGGACGAGCGGCTGCCCGACGAGAGCACGATCCTTCGGTTCCGGCATGTGCTGGAGAAGCACAAATTGGCTGCGCAAATCCTGCAGACCATCAACGATCTGCTCAGCGCCAAGAGCGTGATGCTCAAGAGCGGCACGGTGGTGGATGCCACGGCTTTGTTGCACAAAGCGATGCAGCTCGCTGGTAGTCTGACCAGATGAGTGAAGGCAAGAAGATGCGGACCCGCTACCGCACGACAAACTGGGCACAGTACAACGCGGCATTGAAGGCCCGTGGATCGCTGACGATGTGGCTGGATAGGGGGATGCAGTGGCTGGCTGAGCCCAAAGGCAAACGCGGTCGCAACCAAACGTTCTCGGATGCCGCGATCCAGTTCTGTCTGAGCATCAAGTGCCTGTTTGGTCAGCCCCTTCGCCAAGCGCTTGGCATGGTCCAAAGCCTGCTCAAGCTGGCTGGGGTGAACTGGCCGGTCCCTGACTTCAGCACGGTCTGTCGGCGCCAAAAGGATCTGCAAGTCCAACTGAACTACCAGCCGAGGAGCTCACCGCTGCACCTGCTGGTGGACAGCACAGGCATTAAGTTCCTGGGAGAAGGTGAATGCAAGCGCAAAAGGCACGGGGCCGAATACCGGCGCGAATGGCGTAAGGTTCATTTGGGCATCGATGCTCAGACACTGGAGATCCGGGCCATCGAGGTCACCAGCAACGCCATTGGAGATGCGCCCATGCTGCCGCAGTTGCTGGCGCAAATGACCAAGATGCACTGCTTCAAGCGCTTGGGCGAGCGGGTCATGGCACGAACGTTTGAGCGTCAGGTGGTTGAGCTGCATGTCCGAGTTGCGCTGCTGAACCGGTTCAGCCAGCTTGGACGGCCTGAAACCGTCGCGGTGGCGGCTGTGGCATGAGTGCGCCTGGGGCTGGGGTCATAACGCGCTCGATTCGGTTTGTGCAACAAAGCCTACCCGGATGGCTATCGGCATCACGTGATCTTTCCTGCCACGACCATTGGATACACCGACAACCAGCAGCTTGCCATCATGGATTACCAGCCGACAGGGACTGGCAGTTGCAGGATGTTCGCCCGCCTCTTCAGCTTTGAGGTTCCTGACCTCACTCGGGCTGAAATGGCGATGCTGGAAATCGTGGATCCTTGGCACACCGCCTACGCGGAAAAGCTCTTTGCGGAAGACCAAGCCATCTGTGAGGCAGTGCAACGCGGGCTGTCGTCCAGGCCCTCACGCATGAAGGGCGTTCTGCAACCCGGCGAGCGCCTCGTTCGACGCTTCCAGGAAATCTATCGCCAATGGATGGATCGATAAAACCCCAAGGCGGCAGGTCCACAACACCTGCCGAGACGAACGCTTACCTTTCCGAAAACCACCCAAAAGCCAAACAGCCCTCCAGCGTAATAACCACTAGGGCATGCAGCTACTATTTTTATAGCGCATCTAGAAATCGCCCGATGATGCCATCGGCATACCGGCTGGCCACGGTCTGAACGAAGCGGGGGAAGTCCACGTGCGCGGCGTCGTCCGCACGGTCGGAGACGGTGCGGACGGCGGCAAAGGGCACGCCGTAGTCGCTGCAGACCTGGGCCACGGCGGCGCCCTCCATCTCCACCGCCAGCACCGCATGGCCGGCGGCGGTGAACGCGTCGCGCAGCGCCTGCGATTCCTGCACGGTCGACACGAAGCGGTCGCCGCTTGCGATCAGGCCCCGGTGCACACGCGGAGCGCGCAGGGGCGGCGGCAGTCCGGCGCCGTCCAGCAGCGCGGCTGCGCCACCGGCCAGGCATTCGCCGGCGGCATCGGCTAGCCGGTCGGCCAGCGCTTCATCGCACGGCAGCCGGGTGCGGCCGTAGCCGGGCAACTCCCAGCGGGGGAACAGGGGCGAGGCGTCCATGTCGTGCTGCAGGAAGTCGTGCGCCACGACCACGTCGCCCACCTGCACGTCCGCGCCCAGGCCGCCGGCCACGCCGGTGAACACCACGCGCGCCGCGCCGAAGCGCTCGATCAGCGCGGTGGCGGTGGTGGCCGCCGCGACCTTGCCGATGCCCGATAGCGCCAGCACCACCTCGCGCCCGTGCAGGCCGCCGCTCCAGAACGTGCGGCCGGCATGCAGGGTGCGCCGCCCCCGGGTGAGCGCGTCGATGAGGCCCTGCTGCTCTTCGGCCAGGGCGCTGAGGATGGCGGTCGTCACGGCCGCAACGCCCCCAGCGGTTGCGCCGGCGCCGGGGTGGCCCGGGGCCAGGACGGGACGGGCCGCACTAGCGCTTGTCGCGCAGCTCGCGGCGCAGGATCTTGCCCACCGGGGTCTTGGGCAGCGATTCGCGGAACTCGATCACACGGGGCTGCTTGTAGCCGGTGAGGTTGGCCTTGCAGAACTCGCGCACCTGCGCCTCGGTGAGGTCGGTGCCGCGCTTGACGATGACCAGCTTGACGGCTTCGCCCGTCTTCTCGTCGGGTACGCCCACCACCGCGCATTCGAGCACGCCGGGCAGCGTGGCCACCACGTCCTCGACCTCGTTGGGGTAGACGTTGAAGCCGCTCACCAGCACCATGTCCTTCTTGCGGTCCACGATCTTGAAGTAGCCGCGCTCGTCGATCACGCCGATGTCGCCGGACTTGAAGTAGCCGTCGTCCGTCATGACCTTGGCGGTCTCATCGGGCCGCTGCCAGTAGCCGGCCATGACCTGCGGGCCCTTGATGGCGATCTCGCCACGCGCGCCCGGCTCGGTCACATCGCGGCCATCGTCGTCGATGAGCTTCATGTAGGTGCTGGAGATCGGCACGCCGATGGTGCCGGTGAACGCCTTTTCCGTGGCCGGGTTGCAGGCGACCGTGGGGCTGGTCTCCGACAGGCCGTAGCCTTCGCAGATGGGGCAGCCGGTCTTTTCCAGCCAGAGCTTGGCCACCGCGCCCTGCACGGCCATGCCGCCGCCCACCGACACCTTGAGGTTCTTCCAGTTCACGGTGTTGAAGTCGGGGTGGTGGGCCAGGCCGTTGAACAGCGTGTTCACGGCCGGGAAGCTGTGGAAGGTGTGCCGCGAAAGCTCCTTGAGCACCGCCGCCAGGTCGCGGGGATTGGGCAGCAGGATGTTCTTGGCGCCCGTGCGCATGCTCATCATCATGTTCACCGTGAAGGCGAAGATGTGATAGAGCGGCAGCGCGCACACGGTGGTGGGCTGCTCGTTGGCCGGCACGGTCTGCATCACGGGAACGTTCCAGGCCTCGGCCTGCAGCACGTTGGCGATGATGTTGCGGTGCAGGAGCACGGCGCCCTTGCTCACGCCCGTAGTGCCGCCCGTGTACTGCAGCAGGGCCACGTCGTCGGGGCGCAGGTCGGGAACCTTGAGCGTGCCGCGCGCGCCCTGCGACAGGGCGTCGTTGAAGCGCACCGCGCCGGGCAGGTTGAACGGCGGCACGAGCTTCTTCACGCTGCGCACCACGTAGTTGACGATCAGGCCCTTGGGGAAACCCAGGCGGTCGCCCATGGCGCACAGCACGACGTGCTTGACCTGCGTGGCGCCGATGCACGCCTGCAGCGTGGCGGCGAAGTTCTCGATGATGACGATGGCCTTGGCGCCCGAGTCCTTGAGCTGGTGCTCCAGTTCGCGCGGGGTGTACAGCGGGTTCACGTTCACAACCACGAAACCGGCGCGCAGGATGGCGGCCACGGCCACGGGGTACTGCGGCACGTTGGGCATCATGACCGCCACGCGGTCGCCCCTGGCCAGCCCCAGGCCCTGGAGATAGGCCGCGATGTGGCGGCTTTGCACGTCCGTCTCACCGAAGCTCACATCCTTGCCCATGTAACTGTAGGCCACGCGGTCAGCGTACTTGCCGAAGCCCTCTTCCATCAGGGCGATGAGCGAGGGGTACTGCGCCGGGTCGATGTCGGCCGGCACCCCGGGTGGGTAGGCGGCAAGCCACGGGCGGTCATTCATGCTGTGTGTCTCCAAACCTGCTGTTACAAAAAGGAGCCCGCATTGTCGTCGCGGGCGAAGGCGCCAGGGGCCTGTAGTTTCCCTAAACCGTGCGCCTCCGCCGCAGCGGCCGCCAAGAGGGCGCCGTCGTAGGGGCGCGCGGGCCTATTCGATGGCCTTGCCGATGTCCTCGACGACCTTCTTGGCGTCGCCGAAGACCATCATGGTCTTGTCCATGTAGAACAACTCGTTGTCCAGGCCGGCATAGCCCGCCGCCATGGAGCGCTTGTTCACGATCACGGTCTTGGCCTTGTAGGCCTCCAGGATGGGCATGCCGTAGATGGGGCTGCCCTTGGTGTGCGCGGCGGGGTTCACCACGTCGTTGGCGCCGAGGATGATCGCCACGTCCACCTGTCCGAATTCGCCGTTGATGTCTTCCATCTCGAACACCTGGTCGTAGGGCACCTCGGCCTCGGCGAGCAGCACGTTCATGTGGCCCGGCATGCGCCCGGCCACCGGGTGGATGGCGTATTTGACGGTGATGCCCTTCTCGGCGAGCTTGGCGGCCAGCTCCTTGACCGCATGCTGGGCGCGCGCCACGGCCAGGCCGTAGCCGGGCACGATCACCACGGTCTCGGCGTTGCCCAGCACGAAGGCGGCGTCGTCGGCGCTGCCGCTCTTGACGCTGCGCTGCGCCTGCGCGCCGCCGGCCGAAGCCGCCGCCGCATCGCCGCCGAACCCGCCCAGGATCACGTTGAAGAACGAGCGGTTCATCGCCTTGCACATGATGTAGGACAGGATGGCGCCCGAGCTCCCCACCAGCGATCCGGCGATGATGAGCATGCTGTTGTTCAGGCTGAAGCCGATGCCCGCCGCCGCCCAGCCCGAGTAGCTGTTGAGCATCGAGACCACCACCGGCATGTCCGCGCCGCCGATGGGAATGATGATGAGCACGCCCATCACGAACGCCAGCGCCAGCATTGCGAAGAAGGCGGTCCAGCTCTCGGTGGCCATGTAGACCAGCCCGAGCCCGACGGTCGCCAGCCCCAGCACGAGGTTGAGCAGGTGCTGGCCCTTGAACTGCACCGGCGCACCCTGGAACCAGCGGAACTTGTATTTGCCCGACAGCTTGCCGAAGGCGATCACCGAGCCGCTGAAGGTGATGGCACCGATGGCTGCGCCCAGGAACAGCTCCAGCCGGTTGCCGAACGGGATCGGCAGCCGCGCGAAGCCTTCCACCAGCACGGTGCCCTCGGGCGTGGCGGCGCTGGCCAGGGCCGGCACGGGGGGCGGCACGATGCCGAAGGCCCAGGGCTCGGCCACCGCGGCGACGGCGATGAAAACTGCGGCCAGGCCGATCATGCTGTGCATGAAGGCGACCAGTTCGGGCATCTTGGTCATCTCCACCCGCTGGGCCATCACCGTGCCGGCAGCGCCCCCGACGAGCAACCCGAGCAGCACCCAGGCCAGGCCCATGGGCGCGCCGCGCGTGACGCTCCAGATCAGCGCGGCGGTGGTGAGCACGGCGATCGCCATGCCGGCCATGCCGAACAGGTTGCCCCGGATCGAGGTGGTGGGATGCGAGAGCCCCTTGAGCGCCTGGATGAAGCAGACGCTGGCCACCAGGTACAGCAGCGTGACGAGGTTCATGCTCATGGCGCGGCCTTGTCGGAAGCGGTGCCGGCGGCAGCGGGGGACGCGGGCTTGCGCTCCTTCTTGCGGAACATCTCCAGCATGCGCCGCGTGACGAGGAAGCCGCCGAACACGTTCACCGCGGCCAGCGCCACCGCGAGCACGCCCATGGTCTTGCCCAGGGTGGTCTCGGTGAGGGCTGCGGCCAGCATGGCGCCGACGATCACGATGGCCGAGATCGCATTCGTCACCGCCATCAGCGGCGTGTGCAGCGCCGGGGTCACGGTCCACACCACGTGGTAGCCGACATAGATGGCCAGCACGAAGATGATCAGGTTGATCAGCGTGGGGGAAACGGCATCCATGGCAGCACTCCTTGAAGGTGAAGGGGCGAACGGGGCGAAGGAACGGACGACTGGCTGAACGGCGGAACGACGGAATGGCTACTGCGGCGGGGCGATCGGGAACGGCGGCACGATCAGCCGGCCGTCCATCATCGCGGTGCTCAACCGCGCGGCCTGCGCCATCTTGTCGCCCCACTCCAGCGCCGGACGGCCGGCGCGCAGGAAGGCCTCGTTGTCGCGCGTGGGTGGGCGCACCAGGCGCTGATCGACCAGCGCATCGATGGTGACGATGGCGCCGCCGTTGGTGGCATAGCGGAAGAACACGTGCGAGTACGGCTTGGTGGGCGCCGCCTGGTTCATGGACAGCCACTGCGCCACGGCGGGGCGGTTCTTGGCCAGGTAGTCCTCGGTATCGGCGCGGCGCTTGTAGCGCAGGCAGTCGATGCGCGCGGGGCTGCCCTGGGCCTTGTCCTCGACGAACACGCCCTGCTGCTGGGGGCACGGGGCCGTCCACAGCGTGGTGTCGCGCGGGTAGTTGGTGCTGTTGGTCTGCACCAGCAGCACGGCCAGCAGCGGCCGGTCCTTGCCCGGACCGCGCAGGCCCATGGCGGTCATCTGCGTGGGCAGGTCGGCGGAGGTGTCGTCGGGCAGCACGTCGATCACCTCGTCGCGGCGGCCGAGCACCTCCCAGTCGCCGGGCGGCAGTTCCAGCTGCGCACGGCCCACGTGCGGCAGCGCGGGCTGCACGGGCGCGCAGGCGGCCAGGGTGAGCAGCGAGGCGATGGCCAGCAGCGGGCCGCCAAGGCGGGGGGACAGGGGGAGCAGGGATGAAAGCCGGGTCTTCACAGGAATGCTTGTCTTGTCATGCGCGGGTGACCGCGCCTTCATGGGCCACGAGGCAGGCGGCGACGATGTCGTCTTGCCGGTCCACGTGCAGGGCCCCTTCGGGGTGGATGATGAGCTTGAGGAAATCGAGCAGGTTGCGCGCGTAGAGTGCCGAGGCATCGGCCGCCACCAGCGCGGGCAGGTTGGTTTCGCCGACCAGCGTCACGCCATGGCGCACCACGGTCTGGCCGGCTTCGGTCAGCGGGCAGTTGCCGCCCTGGGGAGCGGCGATGTCGACGATCACCGAGCCCGGCTTCATGGACTGCACCATCGCCTCGGTCACCAGCACCGGCGCGGGCCGGCCGGGAATGAGGGCGGTGGTGATGACCACGTCGGCCTGGGCCACGCGCTTGGCTACCTCACCCTTCTGGCGTTCCAGCCAGCTGGCCGGCATGGCGCGCGCATAGCCGCCGGAGCCCTGGGCGGCCTCTTTCTCTTCGTCGGTTTCGAAGGGCACGTCGATGAACTTCGCGCCCAGCGATTCGACCTGGTCCTTGACCGAGGGCCGCACGTCGGAGGCCTCGATCACCGCGCCCAGCCGCTTGGCCGTGGCGATGGCCTGCAGGCCGGCCACGCCCACGCCCAGCACCACCACGCGCGCGGCCTTCACCGTGCCGGCGGCGGTCATGAGCATGGGAAAGAAGCGCTGGTAACGGTCGGCCGCGATCATCACGGCCTTGTAGCCGGCGATGTTGGCCTGGGAAGACAGCACGTCCATGCTCTGGGCGCGCGTGGTGCGGGGCGCAGCCTCCAGCGCGTAGGCAGTGACGCCCGCCTGCGCCAGCCGCTGCAGGCCGGTCGCATCGAAGGGGTTGAGCATGCCGACCAGCGTGGCGCCGGGGCGCAGCAGGGGCGTTTCGGATTCGGTGGGGCAGCGGACCTTGAGCACCAGGTCAGCGCCCCAGGCGCCGGCGGCGTCCACGATCTCGGCGCCGGCCGCGGCATAGGCGGCATCCGGCACGCTGGCGGCCACGCCCGCACCCGCCTGGATGCGCACCGCATGGCCCTGGGCCTTGAGCTTCTTGACCGTCTCCGGGGTCGCGGCGACCCGGGTTTCTCCAACCATGGACTCGGCTGGTACACCTATCTGCATGTTGTCTGTCTCCCGGCTGGCGTGTGCTCGGCGATCTCCGCTCACTGGGCCCGAGCTTACCCGATGCGCTCCGCGGCACCGGCACGCCCCCATGACGAAGGCCCGGCGCACGCGAATGCGCCGGGCCTTGGCGTGCGGAGGCGATAGCGCCCCCGCGCGGCGCAGGGAATCAGTTCACCACCTGGGCCAGCGCGCCCGCGGCGTACTGGCCGGCCACGACCTGCAGGCTGTGGCCCTTGATCTTGGGCGCCTGGCCTTCGCAGCCGAACTCGATGTAGCGCTGCTTGCAGATGGCCTTGGCGGCCTCGCGCGCGGGCTTGAGCCATTCGCGGGCGTCGAACTTTTCGGGGTTCTCGGCCAGGAACTTGCGCACGGCGCCCGTCATGGCTAGGCGGATGTCGGTGTCGATGTTGATCTTGCGCACGCCGATCTGGATGGCCTTCTGGATTTCCTCGACGGGCACGCCGTAGGTTTCCTTCATGTTGCCGCCGTACTGGCGAATGATCTCCAGCAGATCCTGCGGCACGCTGGAGCTGCCGTGCATCACCAGGTGGGTGTTGGGGATGCGGCGGTGGATTTCCTGGATGCGGTCGATGGCCAGGATGTCGCCCGTGGGCTTGCGCGTGAACTTGTAGGCGCCGTGGCTGGTGCCGATGGCGATGGCCAGCGCGTCGAGCTGGGTGCGCTTGACGAAGTCGGCGGCCTGCTCGGGATCGGTCAGCAGTTGCTCGCGCGTCATGGTGGCGTCGGTGCCATGGCCGTCTTCCTTGTCGCCCTTCATGGTCTCCAGCGAGCCCAGGCAGCCCAGTTCGCCCTCGACCGTGACGCCGACCTTGTGCGCCATGTCCACGACCTTGCGCGTCACGTCCACGTTGTATTCGTAGCTGGCGATGGTCTTGCCGTCGGCCTCGAGCGAGCCGTCCATCATCACGGACGAAAAACCCAGGTCGATCGCGCCCTGGCACACGGCGGGGTTCTGACCGTGGTCCTGGTGCATGACCAGGGGAATGTGGGGGTAGGCCTCGACGGCGGCCTGGATCAGGTGCTTGATGAAGGCTTCGCCGGCGTACTTGCGGGCGCCGGCACTGGCCTGCAGGATGACCGGGGCGCCCGTCTCGTCGGCGGCGGCCATGACGGCCTGGACCTGTTCCAGGTTGTTCACGTTGAAGGCGGGAATGCCGTAGCGGTTTTCGGCGGCATGGTCGAGTAGTTCGCGCATCGAGACGAGAGGCATGGGATGGGTCCGTTCAAGGTGGGCAGTGGGGAAGGCACGCAGGCCCTGGAAGGCCGTCGGCCGCGGTGGTAACCGCTTCGTAACCGGCGATTTTATCCGGTCGGCCCCGCCGGGGAATCCATGAATTCCAGACGGTAGCAGGTGGTGAATGGCGGCGGTACGGCGCCCGGGCCGAAGCGTGCGCCGTGCGCCTCCGCCACGCGCGCGACGATCTCGTGTCCCAGGTGCAGGCTGTCCACCGGTGCGGGCGCAGCGCCCTGGTCATGGTGCCGGGCGCCGTCGTCCACCACCTGCAGCCAGGGGCCGCCGTGTTCGGCCTGCCCCAGCTGCACCTCGATGCGGGTGCCGTGGGGCGTGTGCTTGAGGGCGTTTTCCAGCAGGTTGCGCAGGGCGATCTCCAGCAGCACCGCGTTGCCGTGCCAGACCAGCGCGCCGGGCGCCGCGACGGCGATGCTGTCCTCGCGCGCCCAGGCGGCCTGGGCGTAGTCGGCGCTCACGCGGCGCGCCAGTTCGGCCAGATCGACGGGCGCGGCCGCCTCGTGCAGCTGGGTGCGGCTGGCGCGTGCCAGGGCGAGGAGCTGGTTGAGCACATGCCCGGCGCGCAGCGCATCCTGCCCGATGCGGGCCAGCGCCTGGGCCTGCTCCTGCGCCGACAGCCCCCCGTCCAGCGCCCGCGCCTGCAGCACGATGGACGACAGCGGCGTGCGCAGCTCGTGCGCCACCTCGTTGGCCAGCCGCCGCTCGCGCGCCAGCGCCGCCTGCTGGCGGTCCAGCAGGGTGTTGATGGACACGACCATCGGGTCGAGCTCGCGCGGGGCGTTGCCGGCGTCCAGCCGCTCGGCCCGCACCACGTCCAGCCGGGCCACGGCGTCCGACAGCGAGTACAGCGGCCGCAGCCCGCGCCGAACCGCCAGGCCCAGCGCCAGCGCCACCACCGGCAGCAGCCACAGCCCGGGCTCGATGATCTGGCCGGCGATGTCGTCGGCCAGGTCGTCGCGCTCGTCCAGGTTGAGCAGCACCATGATCTTGCGGTCGTGGGCCGCATCCCACTGCGAGAACCCGCGCCAGGACACCGGCGGGTCGCCCAGCTCCAGGTCGGCGAAGCCGTCCGGCAGGTCGAACGCCGGCAGCGGCGCGCTGCCCGTGCGCGACAGCAACTGGCCGTTCGCTCCCCACAGCACCACGCTCAGCGATTGCTGGTAGTCGTGCGCCTTGAGCCAGGGCGTGGGCGCGCGCTGCGTGGCCAGGGACGGCTCGACCCCATCGGAGGCGCGCAAATTGAGCAGCAGCGCGGCGACGCTGGCCAGGTGTCCGTCGGTGAGCTCGTCGGCCTCGTGCACCCCGGTCTGGTAGCCCAGCCCGACGAAGGTGCCCCACACGACCACCAGCGCGCCCAGCGTCCACAGCAGCAGGCGCCGCATGAGCGAACCCCTGCGCACAGGTGGCACGGGCGTCGCGGCGGTGTCGGCGGGCTCGGGGATCGGTGGGTCGGTCGGAAGGACGCGGCTCATGGCGTGTCCTCCAGCGGCATGAAGTAGCCCACGCCGCGCATGGTCTGGATGCGCCCGCTGCCGAGCTTGCGGCGCAGGTGGTGGATGTGCACTTCCACCGCATTGCTCTCCACGGCGCTTTGCCAGTTGTAGAGGCTTTCCTCGATCTGCTGGCGCGACAGCACCCAGCCGCGCGACTCCAGCAGCACCAGCAGCACCGAAAACTCGCGCGGGGACATGTCCACCTGCTGCCCTGCCCGGCGCACGGTGCGCGCGGCGGGGTCCACCTCCAGGTCACCATGGCGGATGGTGGGCGATGCCCGGCCCGCAGCCCGGCGCAGCAGGGCGCGCAGGCGGGCTTCCAGTTCGTCCACGTCGAACGGCTTGGCCAGGTAGTCGTCGGCGCCTTCGTCCAGCCCTGCGATGCGCTGGTGGACCTGGTCCCGGGCGGTGAGGATCAGCACCGGCATGGCCGGATCGGGCAGCGCGGGCGCGCCCGGGGCACCGGGCGGGCTGTGGCGCAACCGGCGCAGCAGCTGGGCGCCATCGCCATCGGGCAGGCCCAGGTCCAGCAGCACGGCATCGAACCGCTCCATGCGCAAGGCGCTCCAGGCGGCCGCCACGCTGGAACACACGTCCACCGCATAGCCGCGCTGGTGCAGGTTGGTGCGCAGGCCGTCGGCAATGCCTGCATCGTCTTCGACCACGAGGATTCGCATGGAGGCGATTGTCACCGCGATGCGCGGCGTTCCATGACCCCAGCCGTCCGGACCCGTTAAGACGGCGTTAAGAGCGGCTGCCTATCGTCCGCCCCCATGCCGATTTCAGCCTCCCCCGGCGCCGCACCTGCCGCGCCCCGCTCCGCCCCTCCGCTTCAACCGCTGGCCTGGGCGCTGGCCATTCTGGTCGCACTCATGGCCTGGGACACCTCGGGCCTGGACCTCGATCTGGCCCGCCTGTTCAGCTCGGCCCATGGCTTTCCCTTGCGCGACCATTGGCTTTTCGTGCACGTCCTGCACGAAGGCGCGCGGCGGCTGGGCTGGGTGCTGGTGCTGGTGCTGGTGCTGGTGCTGGTGCTGGTGCTGGTGCTGGTGCTGGTGCTGGTGCTGGTGCTGGTGCTTGCTGTCGGCGTGTGGTGGCCGGTGGGCGTGCTGCGCCGGCTGGACCATGGCGAGCGGGTGCAGATGGCGATCAGCGCCCTGCTGTCGCTGGGGGTGATTGCGCTGCTCAAGCAGGGCAGCACCACCAGTTGCCCCTGGGATCTGTCGGAGTTCGGCGGCGTGGCGCGCTACGCCTCGCATTGGGCCCTGGGCGTCATGGACGGCGGTGGCGGCCACTGCTTTCCGGCAGGACATGCCTCGGCCGGCTTTGCATTCCTCGGTGGCTATTTCGCCCTGCGCCACAAGGCGCCGCGCGCCGCGCGCTGGTGGCTGGCCGGCGCCCTGGCCGCCGGCGTGGTCCTGGGACTGGCGCAGCAGGCACGGGGCGCCCACTTCACCAGCCACACGCTGTGGACCGGCTGGTTCTGCTGGATGACGGGCTGGCTTTGCGACCTCGTGGGACAGTGGATGCACCGGCACTTCCCGGAACTGGACAGCCAGCTGCCCGCCGAGGCCGACGCCCATGCTGTCCATTGAACTGGCCCTGTTCACGGCCGTGAACGCCACGGCAGCGACCCCGGCCGGCATCGTGACCGCCGCGCGCTGGCTGTCGCAGGGGTTCCCCATCCTTGCGGGGCTTCTGGTGGCCGCGGGCCTGGCCTTTGGCAGCCCCCGGCTGCGCCAGGCACTCATGCTGAGCCTGGTGGCCGTGGTGGTCGCCTGGTGCGCCGCGCGCGGCGTCCGAGCATGGGTTCCCATGCCCCGCCCGGGGCAGTTGGGCCTCGGCGTGCAGTGGATCGAGCACGGCGTCCGCGCGGGCTTTCCCAGCATGCATGCCACCGGCGCGTTCGCGCTGGCCCAGGGGTTGGCCCTGGGGCTGCACCGGCGGCGCCACGCGCCCTGGCAATGGCTGGCCTTCGGGTTGGCGGCGGCCGTGGCGTGGAGCCGTGTCTGCCTGGGCGTGCACTTTCCCGCGGACGTGCTGGCAGGGGCCCTGACCGGCTGCGCGAGCGCCCTGTTCGCCAGGGCCCTGCTGCGGCACGCGCTCAGCTGGCGCGGCAGATCTTCAGCATATTGGTTCCGCCCGGCGCGCCCATCGGCTCGCCGCACGTGATCGCGTACAGGTCGCCCTGCTGCACGATGTTGCGGCTCTTGAGGCGGCCTTCGGCCTGCTCCAGCGCGGTGTCGCGGTCGGCGCTGGTGTCCATGAGCAGCGGGCGCACGTTGCGGTACATGGCCATCTTGCGCTGCGTGGCCACCTTGGGGGTGAGCGCGTAGATGGGAATGTGGATGCGGTGGCGGCTCATCCACAGCGCGGTGGATCCGCTCTCCGTCATGGCCACGATGGCCTTGGCCCCCAGGTGGTGGGCGGTGAAGAGCGCGCCCATGGCGATGGACTGGTCGATGCGGCCCAGCGTCTGGCCGGTGAAGTCGGAATCGCGTTCGGGGTCTTCCGCCGCCTCGGCGGCGGCGCAGATCTTGGCCATCTCCTCCACCGTCTCCAGCGGGTACTTGCCCGCGGCGGTCTCGGCGCTCAGCATCACGGCATCGGTGCCGTCCAGCACGGCGTTGGCCACGTCGCTCACCTCGGCGCGCGTGGGCACGGGGTTGGTGATCATGCTTTCCATCATCTGCGTGGCGGTGATGACGACCTTGTCCATGTCGCGCGCCATGCGGATCATCTTCTTTTGCAGCGCAGGAACGGCCGCGTTGCCCACCTCCACGGCGAGGTCGCCCCGCGCCACCATGATGCCGTCAGACACGCGCAGGATCTCCTCCAGGCGCGGCACGGCCTCGGCCCGCTCGATCTTGGCGATCAGGCCCGGCTTGTGCCGGTACTCGGCTGCAGCCACATTGCACAGCTGGCGCGCCATTTCCATGTCGGTGGCGTTCTTGGGGAAGCTCACGGCCACGTAGTCGGCCTGAAAGCTCATCGCGGTGCGGATGTCTTCCATGTCCTTGGCAGTGAGGGCCGGCGCGGTGAGGCCCCCGCCCTGCTTGTTGATGCCCTTGTTGTTGGACAGCTCGCCACCGATCTTGACGGTGGTGTGTACCTCTTCGCCGCGCACGGCGTTCACCACCAGCACGATCAGGCCGTCATTGAGCAGCAGCACGTCGCCCGCCTTCACGTCCCGCGGCAGCTCCTTGTAATCGAGGCCCACGCCGTTGTCGTCGCCCGGCACGGTGCGCGACGCGTCGAGGATGAAGGACTGGCCCTGCTGCAGTTGCACGCGGCCCTCGGCGAACTTGCCCACGCGGATCTTCGGACCCTGCAGGTCGGCCATGATGGCCACCTCGCGGCCCGCGCGCTGCGCGGCCTCGCGCACGGCGATGGCGCGGTCGATGTGGTCCTGCGCCTTGCCGTGGCTGAAGTTCAGCCGCACCACATTGACCCCGGCACGGATCATCTGCTCCAGCAGTTGCGGGTCGCTGGAAGCGGGCCCGAGGGTGGCAACGATCTTGGTGGCGCGGCGGATCTGCATGGCGGTTCGGTCTCTCTGCATGGATGTAATCGGGTTTCAATTTTGCATGAAAAGAGGTTACATCACCTCCAGGCAGACCCCGACTGCGCGCCATGGCCAAAGCAGGTCTGCGCTGGCAGGGACTGCAGCGGGCACCCCGCTGCGGCACGGACCTGGGGGTCCGCCCACGATTCCCGAGCGGACCGCCCACCCGGGCATCGAAGCCTCAGGCTTGTGCGTCGCCTTCTGGGTGGGGGCGGCGCCGGCGCAGTCCCTGTTGGGGTGCGCCGCCAGCGGCAAGGGCCTCGGCTTCGGCCTCCCGACGGACCGCACGTACCGCGCCTTCTGCCTGCCAGCTCCCCCCGATGGCCGCGTACTGCAACCCCGCCAGGATGCCGGCGAGGGAGTTGCTCAAGAAGTCCTGCTGCCCTCGCGTGCCGCCGCGGCTCACATTTCCCAGCAAGTTGAAAATGGCATTTCCTGCGGTGATGGCGGTGATGCGCGCAGGCGTCTGGTCCAGCAATCGTCCATAGTCCGTTCCCGTGAGGCGAGGGTTCCATTGCTGCACCGTCCCGGACTGCAGCGCCTCCTGCTGGGTGACGGATATCCAGTCTGCAGTCTCCACCGCCCAGTTGATGGCCGCCTTGATGGCGGACGCCCCGGCGATGTCGCGCCATGCAGCGCTTCTTGCACTGCTGGAGCTGGCTGCATCCAGCAGCACGGTACGTGCGGCGGAAGTATCCCCTCCCAGTATCGGAAGCTCGGACCAAGCGTTGTTGCCCACCGCATTGGCCATACCGTAGAAGAGGCTGGCCGAGTTCAGATGGCTGCCGCTCACGCCGCCAGAGGTTTCATCGCGCATGCCGACCATGCTGAAGGACGCCTGGATGAAGTCGCGCGTGAACGAATACGCCAGTGTCTTGATGTCCACTGCAAGCACGTCTGCGGCCATTCCCACATTGCCGGTGATCGTGCCATGCAGTGAAAGCCCGGCCGAGACCATGGAAGCGCCGATCTGCTCCAGCGTCACGATGCGCGACATGCGCTGCTGTTTCTGGCGCAGTTGTGTCTTTTCCTGCTCCGAGCACGCGGCCCATTGCTCCACGGTCATCGCGTGAAAACCCCGCGCGGCCGTGTCCGGATCGCGTGCCTCGCGCCGCTCACGCATGATGGCCATGCCGATGTTGAGCAGCCCCACACCCACCTGCATGCCCAGAACCATGGAAGGCGGTGTGTTGCGAAACGCGATCTTCATGGACTCCGCCATCATTTCGCGCACAAAGGTAGGTGCGTACACCCCTGCGGCCTGATGGATGGCATGGCCCGCTCCAGCACCCATCACACGCTGGCTGGGCAGCATCGAGCCGATGGCCTGGGCCGTGGTGGATTCCGATACTGCGGTGCGGGCTGCCGTGGCCACGTCCCCGAGCCGGTGCAAAGCCGCTTCTCCGCTCTGCATAGCACCGATGCCCAATTGCCGCAGCATCGCGTTCCAGCTCTGCGGCTCAGGCACCGCCGGCTCCTCGTGTTCCTGCAGCTCTGGCATATCGCCCCGGCGGCTGGCGCTCAGGAACCGGTCCAGCGGAATATCAACGAGTTCCTCCAGCGCCGGCATCTCGCCCCTGGTCCGAAACGACACGTTGGCGGTTGAAAAACCGGTTATCGCCGCTCCCTCACCGAAACCACCGGCGTTCGGAGTCCCGGGTTCGCTGCTATCCCAGCGATGGCTGCCTCCGGGTAGAGGGGTATGAAAGGATTCCGAGCGCGTAGGACTGGACAGCAGGGAGAAGGAGTCTCCGTCTTGAAGCATCTGGCGCTGCGGCATCGTCTGCGGATGCGCTTGGGACAGTCCTCGCCGGCCGGTCAGCGACGCGTGCTGAAGGCGTCCGGAAATGCTGGCGCCCGAGGAGCGGGACTGGGGAGGCTGAGACCCAGAGGACAGTGTGGGGCGGATCGGTGTGGCCGAACCTGACGTGTTCGTTTTATTGACCATGGATGCGCTCCTTCAGGCCGCCAGAAGCTTCGGATACCGCGCAAGGACCGCACGCCTGCACGGCATTGGCCAGTGCAGCAAGTTGCAGAAGGTGCCGGGCGACAACCTCCGCCGAAGCATTGCCGAGTGGACACCGACACAGCAGTTGCGGCCCCCCGAAACCGCGGGCGAAGATGGCTCCAACGCTGAGCATCCACTGCGTGGAGGCATGCAGCGCGGCCACGCGCCGGGTCGGATCGTCCAGGCAGTCGGCGGGCAACGGAGCCGCCATGATGAGCGCCTCCTCGTCCACGGCGGGCACCAAGGCAATGGTGCGGCTTTCCAGGGCGATGGTTCCGGTGCGCGAGGCATGCTTTGCCTGCTCATGCGATGCGCCCAGGAACAAGGCCGTATCCCTGACCAGCGTCAGGACGCGGGATGACGCTTCCAGTTCCTGCACAGGAGCAGGTGTCTGCGGGCGGGGCGTGAGAACGGCGCTCATTGCACAGCTCCTTTGCGCTGCGATGCCTCGCCCAGTGCCAGCACGCCCTCGCGAGTGGCTTGGCACATGGCCAGCAAACCGCCGAGCTGCACGGCAAGAATCTGCTCGCTTTCTTGCTGTGTCTCCAGCCGCCGCACCAGCACGGCATCGCCGTTGTCTTCCAGGCCATAGCCCCAGTCGGCACTCAGCATCGAATGGCCGTTGGCGAACAGCAACGCGTCGGTCCAGGTGTCCGGGGGAATCTGCTCGGGCCGGGCCATCGTGGCAATGGCGGCCCATGGGCCATTGTCCCGATGGCTCAGGGGTGCCACGCGCAGCGTGAACGGCCCCACTTTCGCTTCGCCCGTTTCTCCAAAATACGGGCAGTGGCCGCGTCGGCCCCCAGTTGCAAGGCTGCGTCCCTGGCACAGGCCTTGCGCCGGGATGACAGTGCGGGGCCACGCACGGGTGGCTTCGGTTTTGCGTTTTTCATCGTCGTTCTTTCAACCGTTATCGCTTATGTATTTCCGCGCGACATGCGGATTTGGTGCCCTTTACACCAGCCGGCACTCGTCTCTGAAAATGTGCCGGCCGTTCCATCGTTGAATGTGCGAAGGCACCGCATGCCTCAGCCAGCGAAGCGATTGACCGGTTTGCGAAAAGGAAAGTTGACAGGAACGCGCGACATTGAACCTTGCCAGGCCCGCCGGGTCGTGGCGCCTCCCCGCCGGGGGCCGATTCCGGCAGGCTGCAAGGCGCCATCGCGCAGCGTGGAATCCTTCCACTCAATGCATTAACGCAAATGAGACATATTCTCATTTGTGTAACAATGTGCGCTGTGAGCCAGACAACCTGCAGGGACGACGGTGCCGCGATCGGCAGTGTCCAGACCGCGCGAGAGGGTATCCAGCAGACAACCCTTTTCGACGCACTCCATGGTTCACTGCCCACACACCCGGCCTGTTTCTCTTGCGCACGGCGCCCTGCGCTTCGCCCCCATTCCGCATGTCCTTCGCCCGCTGGCGGGTGCTGCGCTCCTGGCGGTCCTCGCCGCCCCTGCCGTGCCAGCGTGGGGACAGGGCGTCGGTGCCGGCGCCCCGGGCGCCGTGCGGACGGCATTGCTGCCCCAGGTGGACGTGGTGGACGAGGCCGAACGCAGTCCGGGCACCTCCACCGTCGTCAGCGGCGAGGCACTGGAGCAAGCGGGCAGCATGAAGGACGTGGTGCGCAACCAGCCGCTGGTCTCGGCCCCCGGCACCGCCGCAGGCACCACCCGCAACCGCAGCAGCTTCGACCGCTCCGGCACGACGGGCTACAACATCCGCGGGATCGAAGGCAACCGCGTGGGCATGGACGTGGACGGCGTGGAAATGCCCGACGCCACCACCCGCCCCTACGTGAGCCGCGTGGGCGCGAACACCTTCGGCATCGGGCGCGACTTCATCGATCCCGAGATGTTCTCCTCGGTCAACATCCTGTCGGGCACCACCTCCGCCAGGCGCTCCGCCGGCGGCATCGGGGGCGCCGTGAGCTTCAAGACCAAATCGGCGAGCGACTACCTGCGGGGCGAACGGACCTCGTACCTGGGCGCCAAGATCGGCTACGACTCGGCCGACCGCGCATGGAACGAGAGCTTCACCGGCGCCGCCCGCAGCGGCGACCTCGATGGCCTGATCTCCTATTCGCGCCGGGACGGCCACGCGGCGCGCAACCACAGCGACGTGGTGAACAGCTACCCCGACGACTGGCACTCGGACGCCCTGCTGCTCAAGGGCGGCCTGCGCGTGGACGGCAGCAACCGGCTGGAACTCTCGGCCGACCTGTACCGCCGCAAGAATGACACCTTCTTCCACGGGTGGAACACCACCAACACGGCCATCACCGAGCAGTCCCGCCAGGCCAGCGACACGGAGCGCAACACGCTGCAGCTGACCCACCAGTGGACGCCGCGCAATGCCTGGGTGGACCACGCGGACACCCGCCTGTACTTCCAGGACACGGGCACCACGGACGTGACCGACACCACCACGCTGGCCACCGGCGCCCTGGTGCGCAATCTTTCCGAGAACCAGACCCGCACCTGGGGCGCGTCCACCACTGCGGACAAACGCATCGGCCGGCACCAGCTGAGCTTCGGCGCCAACGCCTCCACCCAGGACGTGGACCGGCCCTGGAACGTGGCGGGCTACATGAAGCCCCAGCCCGACACCACCACCCGGCGCCTGGGCGCCTTCCTCCAGGACGACATCGCCTTCGATGCGGGCGGCAAGCGGCTTGCCGTGATTCCCGCCCTGCGCGTGGACCGCATCGACATCCAGACCCGCAACTTCGGCAACTTCGTCTCCGGGGTGCTCACCGAGCAGGACGTGAGGCGCCTGTACGGCAATGCGCCCTCCACCACCCTGTGGAGCCCCAGCCTCGGCCTGACCTATGACCTCGCGCCGCGCTTCATCACGTATGCGCAGTACAAGCGCAGCGGTCGCGCGCCGTCGCCGGGCGAGATCTTCGGCTCGTGGAACATGGCCAGCAACTACGCCACGGGCAACCAGTACGCGCTGATCGGCAACCGCGATCTGAAGGAAGAGTCGAGCAACGCGTTCGAGGTGGGCGTCAAGGGATCGCCGGCCGACGGCGTCACGCTCAACAGCTCGGTCTTCTACACGCGCTACCGCGATTTCATCGCCTACACCCGCTACACGCGCGCCAGCGCGCCCAGCCTGTTCACGAACGTGCCTGCGCACATCGGCACCATCTACCAGGCCGAGAACCGCGACGAAGCCACCATCTACGGCTTCGAGCTGAGCGCCCGCCTGGAACACGGCCAGTTGAGCCCGGCGGCCCGCGGCCTGTACACCACCTGGGCGGTGGGCCTGAGCAAGGGCACGTCGCGGTCGCACTACGCCGGCGACAAGGATGTGGCGCTCGACTCCGTGCTGCCACGCAAGGCCATCGTCGGCGTGGGCTACGACGCGCCCATGAAGCAATGGGGCGTGAACTTCACCGGCACCTTCGTGGCCGCCAAGCAGGCAGAGGCCACCAACCGCGACAGCTACACCAACGCGGGTGCGGCGCTCACCGACGCCACCACCCAGCTGTTCCGCGTGCCCGGCTATTCCGTGTTCGACCTGAGCGGCTACTGGCAGGTGAACAAGAGCGTGCGCCTGCAGGCCGGCATCTACAACCTGACCGACAAGCACTATTGGGACTACGCCAGCGCCCGCAGCCTGCAGCCTTCGGTGGCGCGCGACCAGCGCGACATCGAACTGCTCACCCATGCCGGCCGCACGGTGGCGGTGTCGATGTCCGTCGCGTTCTGATCCGCCCGCGCCGGCCTCAGCCGGCCTTCTTTTTCCCCATTCCACAGGAGTCTTCCCATGCCACACCCACTGTCCTTCTTTTCCCACCGTCCTCGCGCCATCCGCCGGGCCGGCATCGCCACCGCCGCCAGCGTGGCGGCACTGCTCGCGGCCTGCGCGGCCCCATCGGCCCCTGCCGGCGACGGCCCGGCGCGGCCGGCGGGCGGCCACGGCAATGCCGCCTTCATCGGTGGCTACGACGCCAACCAGGACGGCCAGGTCACCCGCGCCGAATACGACGCGGTGCGCAAGCAGCGCTTCGCGGCTGCCGACACCAACCGGGACGGCTGGCTCAGCGAAGCCGAATACGTGGCCGAGTTCGAGGGGCGCCTGCAGCAGCAGTACGCCGCCCAGAAGCGCCCGCCCGACGCGGCCCACGCCGCGTCGATCCAGCAGGCCCATGTGCGATTTGGCATCCTGGACAAGAACAAGGATGGCCGCCTGACCGAGGACGAAGAACTCGCCATCGCCGACCGGACCTTCAAAGGCGCGGACACCAACGGCGACGGCGTGGTCAATGCCGCCGACGCCAAGAAGCCTTGAGGCCGCCATCCATGCCTGCCATGCACACCGCCCTTTTCTTGCCGCGGCTGCGGCGCACCGGCCTGGCGCTGGCTCTGGGCCTTTGCGGCCTGGCCCGCGCCCACACGCCCTACCTGCTGCCTGCGAGCTTCGACATCGAGCCCGGCTCCACCGTCAGCGTGGACGCATGCTTCACCGAGAAGTTCTTCCTGCCTGACGTGGCGTTCGGCGACACGCGCTTTGCCATCACCACGCCCGATGGCGGCACGCTGCCGTTCGGCGACGTGCGCCAGTTCAAGACGCGCACCGTGGCCGAGCAGAAGCTGCCCGGCGCCCAGGGCACGTACCGGCTCAGCACCGGCCCGCGCCTGGGCGCGATCTTTCGCAGCTGGGAGCAAGGCGGCAAGGTCGAGGTGGCACGCGACCCCGCCACGCCGATGCCGTCCGGCGCCAGGCTGCTGAGCCACTACCAGTCGCTATCCATCTCCGAGGCCTATGTGACCGCGGGGCCCCCCACGCGGGCCGCGCTGGCGGGCTCGGGCAAGGGGCTGGAGATTGTGCCCGCCACGCACCCGAGCGATCTGTTCGCCAAGGAAGCCTTCGACTTCGCCGTGCAGTTCGACGGCCAGCCGCTGGCCGGGCAGAAAGTGGACCTCTACCGCTCGGCGATGGACCTCGCCAGCCAGCACAGCGCCGAGAGCCTGAAGACCGATGCGCAAGGCCGCATCCACTACGTGCCGCCACAGCCCGGCGTGTACCTGGCCCTGGTGCGCCACCGTGCGCCCGCGCCGCAAGGCGCGGCGGCCCCGATGTACGGCCACAACTACACGCTGACCTTCCGGGTACTGGCCCCGTAGCGCGGGGGCGTCAGCCCCGCATCAACGCCTCGATCTCGTCCGCCTTCACCGGCACGCCGCGCGTGATCAGCTCGCAGCCGCCGTCGGTGACGATGGCGTCGTCCTCGATGCGGATGCCCAGATGATGGAAGGCCTCGGGCACGCCCGGGGCCGGGCGCACGTACAGGCCCGGCTCGATCGTCAGCACCATGCCGGGCCGCAGGATGCGGCTGGGGCGGTTGGCGATGGTCTCGCCCGAGAGCGGGTCCTTGCGCTCGCTGACCTGCCCGACCTCGGACGGCTCCACGTAGCTGCCGCAGTCGTGCACGTCCATGCCCAGCCAGTGGCCGGTGCGGTGCATGTAGAACTGGAAGTAGGCGCGGCTGTCGATCACGTCCTGCGCCGTGCCCACGGTGTTCCTGTCGAGCAGGCCCAGGTCCAGCATGCCCTGCGCCAGCACGGCCACCGTGGCGTCGTGCGGGTCATTGAAGCGGGCGCCGGCCCGGGTCGCCGCGATGGCCGCGTCCTGGCTGGCCAGCACCAGGTCGTACAGCGCGCGCTGCGGCCCGGAGAAGCGGCCGTTGGCGGGAAAGGTGCGCGTGATGTCGCTGGCGTAGCCGTCGAGTTCGCAGCCCGCATCGATCAGCACCAGTTCGCCATCGCGCACCGGGGCGGCGTCGGCGCGGTAGTGCAGCACGCAGGCATTGGCGCCGGCGGCGACGATGGAGTTGTAGGCCAGGCACTGCGAGCCGGCTTCGCGGAAGGCATGCAGCAGTTCGGCGTCCAGGTGGTACTCCCGGACGTCCTCGCCCGCACGCAGCATGCGCGCGCTGCGCTGCATGGCGCGGATGTGGGCCTGGGCGCTGATGGCCGAGGCGCGGCGCATGGTGTCCTGCTCGTGCGCGTCCTTCACCAGCCGCATTTCGTCGAGCAACGTGCACAGGTCGTCCTGCTGCGCCGGGCACAACGCGCCGTAGCGCACCCGTGCGCGCACCTGGTTCAGCCAGCCCTCCACGCGCGCGGCCAGGCCGGTGTGGATGGCGAACGGGTACCAGACCCGGGTGCGGTTTTCGAGCAGGCGGGGCAATTGCGACTCCAGCACGGCGGCCGAGTGCGCGGCGTCCACGCCCAGCGTGCCCACGGCGGCCTCGGGGCCCAGGCGGTAGCCGTCCCAGATCTCGCGCTCCAGGTCCTTGGGCTGGCAAAACAGCGTGCTCTGGCCCTGCGCCGTGATCACCAGGCAGGCGCCCGGCTCGGTGAAGCCGGTGAGGTAGTAAAAGTAGCTGTCGTGCCGGTACAGGAAGTCGCTGTCGCGGTTGCGCGGGCGCTCCGGGGCGGTGGGCACGATGGCGATGCCGCCTTCGCCGAGCATCGAAGCAAGGCGGGCGCGGCGCTGGGCATAGAGGGAGTTCTGTGGGCTCATGCAGGCATTCTCAGGGCATCGGCTGGGGAGCATTTGCAATTCCACTGGGCAAATTACATTTCGAATCACTGCAGGCACGCGCCGCCCCGGCGGTGCCCGCAAAGCGTTCGAGAATGGCGGGCTCCCCTCTCCTGGATCGCGCATGTCCGGTTTCGCCCCGCTGCAGTTCATTTTGACGACCTTCCTGCCGCTGCTGGGCCTGGGGTTGACGGTGGCCCTGCTGGGCTACGGCGCCTATGCCCTGTGGATCGATGTGCCGCAAAAGCTGGTGCTGTCGCGCCGGGCCCTGCTGGTGCTGTGCGGCGTGGCGCTGCTGTGCAACGCATGGTTGGGGCTGCGCCTTTACCTGTCGCACAGCGAGCGGCAGGAATGGAAGGACGGCGCCGTGCACCGTGCCAGCCGCGAGCGCTTCGCGCTGGCGCAGGATTTCCAGTACGGCGAGTTGCTGATCCCGGCCGGCAGCCTGGTCAACCGCCAGGACCCGTTCGACAAGGGCGAGCCGTTGCGCCCCGTGGCGCTGCATGGGCTGGAAGCGGTGCGGTTTTCGCAGCCGGTGCTGGTGGCCGGGGTGTGGGCCAGCGCGCTGCAGATCAACCCGCTGCGCGTGGAGCTGGCGCAGGACCAGCGCATCGGCCCGCTCTACCGCTACGACGCGGCCAGCCAGGGCTGGGTGGCCAACAAACTGGTGCCCGCGCTGGCCTGCAAGAAGGGCCAGATGGCCGTGTTCCAGGTGCCGCACATTCCCTACGACGTGCCGGCGGAGGTGGGCAAGCCGCCACCGGACGGCCCCGCCGCGCGCTTTCTGCCCAGCCAATGGCTGTTCCGCAACTGCGAGGCGGCGCCGCCCATTGCCGTGCAGCCCGCAAACGGCAGCACCGCACCGGCCCAGTGATCGCAAGGCGCCGAAAAGGGCCGCCCCGACCCCTTAGCGGTTGAGCTGCGCCAGCCGCTGCGGCGTGCCCACATCGGTCCAGCGGCCGGTGTAGAGCGATGCGGTGACGCGGCCCGCATCCATGGCCCGGCGCAGCAGCGGTGCCAGCGCAGCGCTGATCCCCGTCGGATTGCCGGCGGGCACATCGCACCAGGGCGCGCCGAACAACTCCGCCCGCAGCAGTGCGAGGGTGCTGTAGGTGTAGCGCGGCGCGGTGCTGTCGGCCGGCAGGTTCAGCGCCAAGCCGGCGTCCGACCGGCCAAAGTCCCCGCGCGGGTGGTGCTCCGGGTTGGGCACCAGCCACAGGTGGGCCAGCGCGGTGCTGGCGGCAAAGCGCTGCGCGGCATCGGCCGCGAACACGAAATCGGGCGCAAACACATCGCCCGCCGCCAGCCAGAAGACGGGCCCCAACTGCGGCAGCGCCCGCGCGATGCCGCCGGCGGTCTCCAGCGCACCACCGAAGTCGCGGCCTTCGTGCGAGTATGAAATCGATAGCAGGCTGCCGTCGGATTCATTGCCCTGGAGGCCGAAATGACCCCCAAACCGCTCGCTGATCTGCTCGCCCAGCCACGCCGTGTTGATGACGGCGCGTGGCACGCCCGCCTGGGCCAGCGCACGCAGGTGCCACTCCAGCAGCGGCACGCCCTGCACCGCCAGCAGCGGCTTCGGGCACGCATCGGTCAGCGGGCGCATGCGCTCGCCGCGGCCGGCGGCCAGCACCATGGCGGGAATCTGCGCGCCTCCCTGGACCGGCAATGGGGTCTGCACGGCCGCGGTCATGCCGCAACGCCCTGGGCCACCGCGCCGCGCTGCAGCGCATGCCGCTGCGCCCGTGCCGGCTCGAACAAGGCCAGCAGCGCGGCCATCAGCGACTCGGCCTTGGTCGAATGGTCGCCGCCGAAATTGCACACGTACACATCCAGCGTGACCGCGCCCAGTTCGGGCCAGGTGTGCACACACAGGTGCGACTCGGCCAGCAGCAGCGTGGCCGTCACGCCGCCCGGCCCCTGCGCGGTGGCCGGGAAGGTGTGGAACAGCTGCCCCACGGCCTGCAGCCCGGCCGCCTGCACGGCGCCGGCGCAGGCACGGCCCAGCGCGGCAGCATCGGTCAGCCAGTGCGGCGCGCAGCGGCATTGCTGGAGATCGGCGGTGAGGTGCAGGCCTTGCATGGGGCTGCACTGTAGTGCATCGGGGCCCGGGGACGGAGCCCCGGGAGCCGCCCCGGTAAAATGCCGGGTTTTCCCCCCACAGCCCCCTTCCGGAGCCGCCCCTGATGGCCAATTCTCAACAAATGGCGAATGCGATCCGCGCACTCGCAATGGATGCAGTTCAACAGGCCAATTCCGGCCACCCCGGCGCCCCGATGGGCATGGCCGACATGGCCGTCGCGCTGTGGGGCCGCCATCTGCGGCACAACCCCGCCAACCCGCACTGGCTGGACCGCGACCGCTTCGTGCTGTCCAACGGCCACGGCTCCATGCTGCTGTACGCGCTGCTGCACCTCACGGGCTACGACTTGGCCCTGGAGGAGCTGAAGAACTTCCGCCAGCTGCACAGCAAGACGGCCGGCCACCCCGAATACGGCATCACGCCCGGCGTCGAGACGACCACCGGCCCCCTGGGCCAGGGCATCACCAACGCCGTGGGCTTCGCGCTGGCCGAGAAGCTCCTCGCCAAGGAATTCAACCGCGACGGCCATGCCGTGGTGGACCACCACACCTACGTCTTCCTGGGCGATGGCTGCCTGATGGAAGGCATCAGCCAGGAAGCGCTGTCGCTGGCAGGCGCCTGGAAGCTCAACAAGCTGATCGCGCTGTACGACGACAACGGCATCAGCATCGACGGCCAGGTCGCTCCCTGGTTCGTGGACGACACCCCGGCCCGCCTGCGCGCCTGCGGCTGGAACGTGATCGGCCCCGTGGACGGCCACGACGTCGAGGCCGTGGCGGCCGCGGTGCAAAGCGCCAAGACCTCCACCGACAAGCCCACGCTCATCGTCTGCAAGACCGCCATCGGCAAGGGATCGCCCAACCGCGCGAACACCTCCAAGGCCCACGGCGAACCCCTGGGCGCCGACGAGATCACGCTCACGCGCAACGCCATCGGCTGGAGCCACGTGCCCTTCGAGATCCCGGCCGAGGTCTATGTCGACTGGAGCGCCAAGGACACCGGCGCCCAGGCCGAAGCCGAATGGCAGCAGCGCTTCGACGCCTATGCCGCCGCCTTCCCCGAGCTGGCCGCCGAATTCACCCGCCGCATGGCCGGCGACCTGCCCAAGCACTTCGCGCAGACCGCTGTGGACACCGTGGTCGGCATGCACACCAAGGGCGAAACCGTGGCCAGCCGCAAGGCCAGCCAGCTGGCCCTGGAAGCCTTCACCGCGCAACTGCCCGAGCTGCTGGGCGGCAGCGCCGACCTGACCGGCTCCAACCTCACCAACACCAAGAGCACGCCGGCCCTGCGCTTCGACGAACACGGCGACGTGCAGCAGGTGGAAGTGAACGTGGGCGCCGAGACGGTGCGCGTCGGCGGGCGCCACATCAACTACGGCGTGCGCGAATTCGGCATGGCCGCGATCATGAACGGCATCGCCCTGCACGGCGGCTTCATCCCCTACGGCGGCACCTTCCTCACGTTCAGCGACTACAGCCGCAACGCCATCCGCATGGCCGCGCTGATGAAGCTTCGTGTGGTGCACGTGTTCACCCACGACTCCATCGGCCTGGGCGAAGACGGCCCGACCCACCAGTCGATCGAGCACGCCGCCAGCCTGCGCCTCATCCCGAACCTGGACGTGTGGCGCCCGGGCGATACGACCGAAACCGCCGTCGCCTGGAGCGTGGCCCTGTCCAACCGCACCCAGCCCACGGCCCTGCTGCTGTCGCGCCAGAACATCGCCTATGCCCCTAAGCGCGACCTGGGCGACATCAGCCGCGGCGCGTACGTGCTGTCCGAGCCGGCCGACGTGGGCATCAAGAAGAAGGCCCAGGCCGTCATCATCGCCACGGGTTCGGAAGTGCAACTGGCGCTCAAGGCGCAGCAACTGCTGGCCACGCGCAAGATCGCCGTGCGCGTGGTGTCCATGCCCAGCACGACGACCTTCGACCGCGAAGACACCAAGTACAAGCAATCCGTGCTGCCCGCCGGCATCCCCCGCATCGCGGTGGAGATGGGCGTGACGGACGGCTGGTGGAAATACGGCTGCGCCGCCGTGGTCGGCATCGACACCTTCGGCGAATCGGCCCCGGCGCCGGTGCTGTTCAAGCACTTCGGCTTCACGGAAGAGAACGTGGCCGATACGGTGCAGGCGGTGCTCAAACGATAGTCATCGACCAGTACGGATTGACCCATCGTTTTTCAAGAACAGCGCATTTTTCGCTCATGTTTAATTGATTGAATGAATGACGTACAGCAAGCGAGCCAAGATATTCCTTTTCGGCGTCCTTGGCTTGATTGCTGCCTTTCTGCTGTTCTTGATTTTTGCCTGGTCTACTTTTGATGTTTCAGAGGCCGGCCGCCATTCAATGGCATACCAATTGGCGGCTCCCGGACATCTCCGCGATGTGGAGATCATTGGAGAATGCAGACCTCCAAAATATCGATGGAAGGGACGCGACGGAATGGGAGTGCCATTCAGCTCTTTGAATTACGGCAGTTCGGCGCCAACCACTGATATTTTCAAAATTTATCGCCAAGCATTTGCAAGCCATTCATGCAAGATTGAAACCTCGATACCCGAATCCAAATCAGGGAATCTATTGATTTTATTTTGCGACAGCCAGAATCTCTCTTCAATTCAAATTTTTATTGCGGACAATTCGAAATGCAGTGACATAGTTATTAGCTTCATCGGAAATAATTAAATCGGGAGAGAAAATGGCGAATTTCCAGACGATATGGAGCAACCATCCTGGCGTAACGAGAGAAAAGCCACTGCTTAACGTGGCGACGTATGAAAATCAGTGTGCTGTGAATGTAGCCGCTGCGCTGATGCGTTCTGGATACGATCTCAGTACATTCAGAGGCACAAGGTCTTGGCAAAAAGATGCCGTCAAATACCCATTGCGAGCAGAAGAGTTAGTTTCATGGCTCGATACGGCTGCATCCAAGTTACCTAGCAGAGCCATCAGGTTCACAGGCAAGCAGATTGCCGACAAGCAGACAGGGCAGGATGTTTTCAAGATTCTCAATGGCAAAACGGGCATCCTCTTTTTCAAAAACTATTGGGGACCTGGCCGGCAGGGAGATCATATCGACCTATGGAATGGCTCTAGGATGACGGCCCTTAGTTCCTGGGTTCGTGTCCAATTCGGCATTTCGCTAGATGGCTATTGGTCTGACTATTTGAAGGCAGAAGAGGCAATGTTCTGGAATATCCCATGAGGCATTTTTTATTTATTCTTTCAGGGACTATAGCTGCGGGCTTTTTGGCATATTGGGGCATGTTTCATGCGTTTGCCGCTTGGTATGGCCCCCGCTACATTAAAAATGATAACGACATAGGCGATCTCATCATTTTGTCGTTGGGAATATGTTGCCTGCTCTCCATTCTAGGAGGGTGGGCAGGACACCGAATTTATAAAAATCGACTTTAAAAACCGTCGTTTTCTATTCATTTACCGAAAATCTACCTATTTCTTGATGAGCGCAAAATACAACCATTCGCTTTTAAGCTCGCAAAGAGACCAAAGCAACAAATTTCATATACATCATTCATAAAGGGTAATTCCATGACAATCAAGATTGGCATCAATGGCTTCGGCCGCATCGGCCGCATGGTGTTCCGCGCCGCCGTGCAGAACTTCTCCGACATCGAAGTCGTCGGCATCAACGACCTGCTGGAGCCGGATTACCTGGCGTACATGCTCCAGTACGACTCGGTGCATGGCCGCTTCAAGGGCACCATCGCGGTGGAGGGGAACACCCTGGTCGTCAACGGCAAGAAGATCCGCCTCACGCAGGAACGCGACCCGGCGCAGCTCAAGTGGAACGAAGTCGGCGCGGACGTCGTGATCGAGGCCACGGGCCTGTTCCTGACCAAGGAAACGGCGCAAAAGCACATTGACGCGGGCGCGAAGAAGGTCATCCTGTCGGCACCGTCCAAGGACGACACGCCGATGTTCGTGCATGGCGTGAACTGCAATTCCTACGCCGGCCAGCCCATCATCTCCAACGCCTCGTGCACCACCAACTGCCTGGCCCCCGTGGCCAAGGTGCTGAACGACAAGTGGGGCATCAAGCGCGGCCTGATGACCACCGTGCACGCCGCCACCGCGACGCAAAAGACCGTGGACGGCCCGTCCAACAAGGACTGGCGCGGTGGCCGCGGCATCCTGGAAAACATCATCCCCAGCTCCACCGGCGCCGCCAAGGCCGTGGGCGTGGTGATCCCTGCGCTCAACAAGAAGCTGACCGGCATGTCGTTCCGCGTGCCCACCTCCGACGTGTCGGTGGTGGACCTGACCGTCGAGCTGGAAAAGCCCGCCACGTACGCCGAGATCTGCGCTGAAATGAAGTCGCAGTCGGAAGGCGCGCTCAAGGGCATCCTGGGGTACACCGAAGACAAGGTGGTGGCCACGGACTTCCGCGGCGAAAGCTGCACCAGCGTGTTCGATGCCGATGCCGGCATCGCCCTCGACGACACCTTCGTGAAGATCGTGTCCTGGTACGACAACGAATGGGGCTACTCCAACAAGTGCCTGGACATGGTGCGCGTGGTGTCTTCCCGCTGAGACAGCAGCGCCCGCTCGCCGGACCATCGGAACGCGCCTTCGGGCGCGTTTTTCTTTGGGCGAATGGTTTGTGCCGCCATTGGCCGCTTCGCCTCCGCCCAGCGGCATGAACCTGAATGGCATCGGCAGGAACGCTCGCAACCGTTGCTTTCGGATGCATTGCTCACGTTTCGTCGGACATTGCCCACGCGGCCTGCTGCGATGGGCCTACGCCGGGCGGCAGGCCCAGCCCGAACAATCGGAACCCTGTCGCCAGGGGCACCCATCACCGGGACCCGCCCCGAAGCGCCATTCCATCCCTGTCCGGAGAAAAACACCATGCCGACCTTCACCTTGATCCGAACTGCCACTGCCGTGCTGGCGCTGGGCGCGCTTGCCGCCTGCTCCTCCACCCCCAAACCCACCGAGCAGATGGCCGTGAGCCGCACTGCCGTGGACCGCGCGACCACCGCGCCCAAGGTGGCCGCCAACGCCCCCGTGGAACTGCAGAGCGCCCGTGACAAGTGGACCCAGGCCCAGCAGGCCCTGGACAGCAAGGACTACACGCGCGCGCGCCGCCTGGCCGCCGAAGCGGAAGCCGACGCCCGCGTGGCCGAGACGAAGGCCGAAGCCACGGACAACGCCGCCACGCTGCAGCAGGTCAAGACCAGCATCCAGTCGCTGCAGGACGAAATCACCCGCCGCGCGCCGCCCGTCCCCGGTGCCATGCCACCGCCCCCTCCCGCGCCAGTGCCCATGGCCGCCCCCATGCCTGCACCCATGCCCGGTGCCGTGCCTCCGGCCCGCTGAGGCGCCGGGCCTTCGGGCCCGCCTTCCTGACCGGCCGCCGACACCCACGCGCCACCGCGGCGCGGCCGCCCATCCCCCGATTTGAAGGACACCACCATGCAGTCATCCAACCTCCGCCGCACCTCTACCCTGGCCGCTGCCCTGCTCGCCGCCGGCCTGCTGGCCGCCTGCGCGTCGCCCGGCCCCCTGCCGGCCGTGGAGCAGGCCCGCTCCGCCGTGAACCGTGCCGCCACTGATCCGGCCGTGAACCAATACGCCCAGCTCGAACTGAAGGCCGCCACCGACACGCTGGCCCGCGCCGACCATGTGCTGCGCGACGAGAAGGACGAGTCCGAAGCCAACCACCTGGCTTACCTGGCCACCCAGCGCGCTGCCATCGCCACCAACACGGCCCAGGCCCGCCGCCTGGACGCCGAGATCAAGCAGGCCGGCAGCGAGACCGACCGCCTGCGCCTGGAAGCGCGCACCCGCGAGGCCGAAGCCTCGGCCCGCAATGCGCAGGTCGCCCAGGCCCGCGCCATGACGGCCGAGCAGCTCGCCGCGCAGCAGCAGGCGCAAGCCCGGGCCGCGCAGGACCGCGTGCGCCATCTCGAAGCGCAGCTGCGCGAGATCGAAGGCCAGCAGACCGAGCGCGGCCTGCTGGTCACGCTGGGCGATGTGCTGTTCGCCTTCAACAAGGCCGACCTGTCGGCCCAGGCCGGTCCGCGCCTGGACAAGCTGGCCAACTTCCTCAAGCAGTTCCCCGAGCGCAAGCTGCTCATCGAGGGCTACACCGACAGCGTGGGCTCGGACAGCTACAACCAGGAACTGTCGGAGCGCCGCGCCCAGGCCGTGCGTGACGCGCTGGTGCAGCGCGGCGTGGACACCAGCCGCATCACGGCACGCGGTTACGGCAAGTCGTACCCCGTGGCCGAGAACGGCTCGCCCGAAGGCCGTGCCATGAACCGCCGCGTCGAGATCGTGATTGCCGACGCACAGGGCAACCTCAAGGGCCGTTAAAGTCCAGCGACCCGCGGGCGGAACACCGCCTGCATCGACCGCCGCCGTTTCCCTGCATCTGCCGGGCACGGCGGCTTTCTTTCGTCCCCCACCCTTCTGGATCCGATCCGCCATGCACCCCGACTTGCCCGATGCCGCACGCCATGTGCTGACCTTCTGGTTCGAGGAAACCACGCCCCAGCAATGGTTCGCCAAGGACGCGGCGTTCGACGCCGCCATCCGCGAACGCTTCGCCCGCCTGCACCACGAGGCGGCGCAAGCCGAGCTGTGGGACTGGCGCGCCACGCCGCAGGGCCGGCTGGCGGAGGTGATCGTGCTGGACCAGTTCTCCCGCAACCTGCACCGCGACAGCACCCAGGCGTTCGCGCACGACGGCATGGCCCTGGTGCTCGCGCAGGAGGCAGTGGCGGCCCAGGCCGACGCCGCCTTGCCGCCCGCGTGGCGCGCGTTTCTCTACATGCCTTACATGCACAGCGAGTCCGCTGCGGTGCAGGCGCGATCGGTCGCGCTGTTCACGCAGCTCGGCAACGCCAACAACCTCGACTTCGCGGTGCGGCACCGGGACATCGTGGCGCGCTTCGGCCGCTTTCCGCACCGCAACGCCGTGCTGGGCCGCCCTTCGACGCCGCAGGAGACGGCCTTCCTGCAGGAGCCCGGCAGCGCGTTCTGAGGGGCGCTGTTGCGGGGCACGCCTCTGCGCCCTTCAGCGCCCCTGCATTTCGGCGAAGCCCTTGGCGGCCTCCTGCACATCGGGCGGGAAGTCCGACATCTCCTGGATCTGCCGGACCTCGATGGTTTCGTTGCCCGACGCCGGGCAGCGCGAGGCCCAGGCGATCGCCTCCTCCCGGGAGCCTACCTCGATGATCCAGAACCCGCCCAGCACCTCGGCCACGCCGGGAAACGGCCCGGGCTGCACCTTGGGGGCACCGCCTTCGAAGGTGATGCGCACGCCCGCCGACGGTGGGTGCAGGCCTTCCAGCGACCGCAGAACGCCGGCGGCCTGCAGGCTTTCGTTGTAGGCCATCATGGCCGCGACGGCGTCGGCCTCGGGCACGGTGCCGGGCGCGGCGGATTCATAGCCGTGGGGAATCATCAAGAGCATGAATCGCATGGCAAGGCCTCCGGGGCAGGGTCAGGACTCGGTGGGGGGAATGGCGCCGGGCTCCATGAACATGACCTCCCACAGGTGCCCGTCCGGATCCTCGAAGCCGTGCTGGTACATGAAGCCGTGGTCCTGCGCCGCGCGCGGCGCCTTGCCGCCGGCGGCGATCGCCTGGCGCACGATCTCGTCCACGGCCGCCCGGCTGTCGCGCGACAGGCAGATCAACACCTCGGTGGTGCGGTGCGCGTCGCTCACGGGCTTGTCGGTGAAGGTCTGGAAGAACGGCTGGGTGAGCAGCATGACGAAGCTGTGCTCGCTCACGATCATGCAGGTGGCCTTGTCGCTGGTGAAGCGCGGGTCGAAGCGAAAACCCAGCGCGGTGAAGAACGCGACGGACCGGGGTAGGTCCTGGATGGGCAGGTTCACGAACATCTGGGTGGCCATGGACATCTCCAAAAAAAGGGCGGGGCTTGTGTACGCCGTTCACAAACCTTAGCAGACACAATGGACAGCGTCCACATCGACAAACCCGCATGACCGAACCCGCCTCGCAGGCCCCGAACCCGCCCCCCAAAGCCACGCCCCTGCGCCAGACCTACCGCCACGGGGATTTGCGCCGCGCCCTGCTGGACGCGGGCGTGGCGCTGGCGCGCGAGGGCGGCCCGCAGGCCGTGGTGCTGCGCGAGGCCACGCGCCGGGCGGGCGTGGCGCCCAACGCGGCCTACCGCCACTTCGCCAATCGCCAAAACCTGCTGGAGGCCGTGCGCGCCGTCGCGCTGGCCCGCGTGGCGCGGGCCATGGAAGCCGAGCTGGCCGCCATCCCCGCCGGCCTGGCGCCGCCCGATCAGGCCCGGCGCAGCCTGCGCGCGGTGGGCACCGGCTACCTGCGCTTCGCACGCGAGGAGACGGGTCTGTTCCATGCCGCCTTCGCCGCTTCGGGCGACATCGGCCCCGAAACGCCGCACCATGCCGACAAAGGCGGCGCGACCGGGCTCGACCCGTTCCAGCTGCTGGGCGCCGCGCTGGACCGCATGGTGGCGGCCGGCGTGCTGCCTGCCGAGCGGCGGCCCGGGGCGGAGTTCCTGGCCTGGTCGGCGGTGCACGGCCTGGCCCTGCTGGTGATCGACGGCCCCCTGGGCCGCGCGGTGGGGCCGCAGATGGACCGGGTGGCCCGGCGGCTCCTGGACATGGTGGAAAAAGGCCTGTGATCGGCAGGCCTTTCCAGCCTGCAAGGTTCATGGCCCGATCGGCCTCCAGCGCATATGTTGCTAGGGCATAGTGCTATATTTTTAGTAGCACAGCAGATTTTCATTGCGGCCCGCCGCACATCACTGTAAATTCATACAGTGATTCTCGACGCCAAACTCGCCATCCTCGCCGACGCCGCCAAGTACGACGCCTCGTGCGCCTCCAGCGGCGCGGCGCCACGCAACTCCGTGGGCGGGCGCGGCATCGGCTCCACCGAGGGCTCGGGCATCTGCCACAGCTACGCGCCGGACGGGCGCTGCATCTCGCTGCTCAAGATCCTGCTCACCAACTTCTGCCTGTACGACTGCCTGTACTGCGTGAACCGCGTGAGCAGCAACGTGCAGCGCGCGCGGTTCACGGTGCAGGAGGTGGTGAACCTCACGCTCGACTTCTACCGGCGCAACTGCATCGAGGGGCTGTTCTTGTCCAGCGGCATCATCCAGAGCCCCGACTACACCATGGAGCTGGTGGTGGAGGTGGCCCGCGTTCTGCGCGAGGAGCACGATTTTCGCGGCTACATCCACCTCAAGACCATTCCCGATGCCTCGCCCGAGCTGATGCAGCGCGCCGGCTGCTACGCCGACCGCCTGAGTATCAACGTGGAACTGCCCACACCGCAGGGCCTGGCGGCGCTGGCACCCGAGAAGGACGGCGCCGCCATCCGCCGCTCGATGGCGCGCATGGCCGGGCACATCGCCGATGCCCGGCAGTCCCGGCGCGAGCAGCAGGGCGCCGCGCAGGTCGTCTCGCTGCCCGGGAGCACGCGGCGGGCCGCCGCGCCGCATTTCGCCCCGGGGGGCCAAAGCACGCAGATGATCGTGGGCGCGGATGCGGCGGACGACCGCACTATCCTGGCCACGAGCGCGCAGCTGTACGGCGGCTTTCGCTTGCGGCGCGTGTACTACTCGGCCTTCAGCCCCATTCCGGACGCCTCGCGTGCGCTGCCGCTGGCCGCCCCGCCCATGGTGCGCGAGCACCGGCTGTACCAGGCCGACTGGCTGATGCGCTTTTACGGCTTCGCGCACGAGGAGATCGTTCCCGCGCGCCAGGGCGGCATGCTGTCGCTGGACATGGACCCCAAGCTCGCCTGGGCCATCGCGCACCCGGAGCGCTTCCCGGTCAACCTCAACACCGCCCCGCGCGAGATGCTGCTGCGCGTGCCCGGTCTGGGCGTGGGCTCGGTGGACCGGCTGCTGGCCTCGCGCCGGGTGCGGCGCGTGCGGCATGCCGACCTGTCGGGGCTGCGCGTGCCGCTCAAGAAGGTGCTGCCGTTCGTCGAGACGGTGGACCACCGGCCGGGGCGCCTGCTCGATTCGGGGCACCTGCAGGCGTTCTTCGCCACGCCGGCACGGCCGGTCCCGCTGGCGGGCGCACCCGCCGCCCCCGCGCCGCCCGTGCAGGCCTCGCTGTTCGGCTGATGGACGACGCCACCACCACAGCCACCGATGCGGTCACCACCGTGACCCTGGGCCACGCCACCGACTGGGCGGGCTTTCGCGCGGCGGCGCGCACGCTGCTGCAAGGCGGCCGCCCGCCACAGCAGGTGCAGTGGTTCACGGCCGCGGACGCGGCGGGCGACCTGTTCGCCGAGGGGTCCGGGGAGGCCGGCCCGGCGGCAGCGGACGATGCCGCGCGCGCGCCGGGCGCATCCTTTTCGCCCGATGCACCGCCGCCCGCCTCCCCACCGCGGGTGCCACGCGAATTCCTGCAGCGGTGCGAGCGCGTGGTGCTGCACCGCGACCCCGGCCGCTTCGCGCTGATGTACCGGCTGCTGTGGCGGCTCGCGCACGAGCCGGGCCTGCGCCATGACCCGCTGGACCCCGACCGCCTGCGGCTGCAGCACCTGGACCGCGCCGTGAAGCGCGACATGCACAAGATGCGCGCCTTCGTGCGGTTCCGGCCCGTGCCCGAGCCCGACGGCGGCACGCTGCACATCGCCTGGTTCGAGCCGGACCACTGGATCACCGAGGCCAACGCGCCGTTCTTCGCACGCCGCTTCACCCAGATGCGCTGGGCCATCCTCACGCCGGACGCCAGCGTGCACTGGGACGGCCAGCGGCTGCACCAGGGCCCGGCGGCGCAGCGCAGCGACGCGCCGCCACCGGACGCGGGCGAGGCGCTGTGGCTCACCTACTACCGGAACATCTTCAACCCCGCGCGCCTGAAGCTGGACATGATGCGCAAGGAGATGCCCACGCGCTACTGGAAGAACCTGCCCGAGGCCACGCTGATCGGCGAACTCGCGCAGACGGCGCAGGCCCGCAGCACGCGCATGGTGGAGGCGCCCGGCACCGTGCCGCGCCGGCGCATCGCGGCAGGCCCCGGCCGCGCCGCCGCCAGGCCTGCGGAATAAAAAAGCCCCGCGAAAGCGGGGCCGTGGCGGTTCGGTGTCCGGAGGGCCGGGGCCCGCACAGGCCTGGAGCTGCAGGGCCCTGCCGGACTCACTCGGTCGCGGTGCGGATGGTCTCGCGGCCGTGGCGGTCCTTGAGGCGGCCCAGGTCGGTGTCGAGGGCGCGGGCCGCCTTTTCGACCGCGCTGGTGAAGGCATCGGCCAGCTTGTCGGCGTCCGCGCTGGCGGCGACGGGCGGACGGCCCGCCGCGCGGGCTTCCACCACGCAGCGCTTGTCGGCCGCGCCGGACTTGCCGGCATCCACATCGGACAGGAAGACCTCCACGCGGGTCAGGTGGTCGCGAAAGCGTGCAAGCCGGCTGTTGGTCTCGTCATGGATCCACTGGGCCAGCGATTCGCCGCCCTGGATGTAGTCGTCGGTGTGCACCTGTACTTGCATAGCGTTGCTCCTTTTTTCCAATGGCGCCCGGCAGGGGCCGGGCAAGACGAAAGGGCGGGACCGGCGCGTGGATGCCGCGTTCCGGCCACCACCCGTGGGCATCGTCGCACATTGCAGCGCCGGGCCACCGCAACGCGCGGCGCCGCGGGGCTGTCGGGCAGGCGCCCACGGCGGGAGCGGCCGGTTCCTACAGCCGGTCCCGGGGGCGGGTGTTACAACGGTCGGATGCCTTTTGCCCTGACCTGCGGCGCATCCGTTCGCCGCCGATTCTCCTTCGCGGACCGCTGAGCATGTCCACTTCCAAGCGCCTCAAGATCGGCCTGTCCGCCTGCTTCTCCCACGCGGACCCCGCTCGCTCGCTGTTCACCAACAAGACGCTGCAGTATGTGGAGCAGTCGATCGCCCACTGGATCATGTCCGCCGGCGCGATGGTGGTGATGGTGCCCTGCCCCACCGGCGAGACCGCGCGCGGCGACGTCACCCTGGCGCACTACGCGGACTGGCTCGATGGCGTGGTGATGCACGGCGGGTCCGACGTATGGCCCGGCACCTATGGCGAGGTCCCGCTCAAGGACGCCTGGCTGGGCGACCGCATCCGCGACCTGTACGACCTGGCGGTGGTCGAAGCCTTCGAGCAGGCCGGCAAGCCCATCTTCGGCGTGTGCCGGGGTCTGCAGCTGATCAACGTGGCCTTCGGCGGCACGCTCTACCAGGACATCGAAACCCAGCACCCCGGCGCCCAGCAGCACCGCAACGCGGTGACTTACGACCAACATTTCCACGAGGTGGAATTGGTGCCCGGCACCCGGCTGTCGCAGATGTATCCGAGCCAGCAGCGCGTGGTGGTCAACAGCATCCACCACCAGGGCATCAAGAACCTCGCGCCGGGCTTCGAGATCGAGGCCTGGAGCCATCCCGACGGCGTGCCGGAGGCGATCCGGCGGCGCCCGCAGCGCGGGCGCGGCTACATCGCCGCCACCCAGTGGCACCCGGAATTCTTCAAGCCCGGCTCGTCGCAGACCATGGACGACGCGCCCATCCTGGAGGACTTTTTGGCGGCCTGTTCGCGCTCCAAAGTGCGTCCGTTGCCGGGCCACAGCCCCTTCCAGATCCGGGATCGTGCCGCTCGACTGCTCCGGCAGGCACTTTTGCTGCGCCGCTGAGAGGCGCGCGCTACCTCAACCGTAGCTATCAAAAACGATAGCAACCCCGCCAGACAGCGCAGCGCAGGGGCCTCTGTTTCGCGTTGCAATAATCAATGCGGGGCTTTCCGGCAAATTGTTTCCATTTGTTATCAACACGGAGGCCTACCGTGTAAATGTGCAATAACTGTGTCCGGAGACAGTGCAGCTTGGAGAGCTGCAAGACGACGTAGACCACTGTCCCATCGAAATTTTCTTCCTGCAACGAATAGGGGAAAGCGATGCAAACGAGACCGTCAGCCGCAGGCGCCACGCCGCGCGGAACCCACACCGACCCGTCCCCCAGACTGCCGTTGCGCGCGATGCCTGCCGCGGTGGCCTTGTCCTGCCTGGCCCTCGTGGCCGGGCCCGGCACCGCGGCGGCGGACACCCTCACTGGCAACCTGCAGGCGACCATGCGCATCAGCACGGGCTGCGTCATCTCGGGCAGTTCGGGCGGGCAGTCCGGCGTGAGCTTCGGTACGCTGGACTTCGGCACCCAGCCCGCGACGTTCTCCGGCACCGTGAGCGCGGCCCCCACGGGCGGCGCCGGCGGTGCGGGCACCACGCAGATCCTGTGCTCGCCCGAGATCACCGTCATCAGCGTGACGGTGGGCGGCGGCCTGCATGCCGGCCAGGGCGCCGGCGTGGGCGTGGGCACGCGGGCGATGAACTCCGCGTCGGCCTACATCCCCTACGAGGTCTACCAGGACGCGAGCCACACCACGCCCTACCCGCTCAACACGCCCGTGGCGAATGTCGCCATTCCCACGGCAGGCGCGGCGTTCAATTTGCCCATCTACGGGCAGGTCAACAAGACCGGCAGCCAGTCGCTGCCCTTCGGAGCCTACACCGACACGCTCGGGGTCACGCTGACGTTCTGACAGCTCGGCGGCCGGCCACGCGCCCGGCCCGCCCGGAGGAAATCCATGATGCAAGCCATCGGACGGCATGGGCCCATGCACGCCCTGGAAAGCCCTGCGCGTCGGTTCCGCAGTCCGCACGCCACCCCGGCGGGCGTGCGCAAAGCCGCCTCGGTGGCGGTGCTCGCGGCGTTGCCGGCGTGGGTCGCCGTGCCCGCCGAAGCCGCCACGCCCATCGCCACCACGGCCACGATTCCGGTGAGCGCGACCGTAGCGCGCGGCTGCCAGATCTCGGGCAGCGCGCAGACCACCGGGCTCTCGTTCGGCCTGCTCGACTTCGGCGTGCATTCGCCCGTGCGCACCGGCACCCACAGCGTCATGGCCACGGGCGGCTCCGGCACGCAGGCCCAGGTGCTGTGCACGCCGGGCACCACGCTGCGGGTGACGGTCGGCAGCGGCCTACACGCCAGCGGCGCGCAGCGCCGGCTCTCCAACGGCTCGCAGTTCATTCCCTACGCGCTCACGCTGGTGGCGGCCGGCTCGCCGGTCCTGCTGCCCAATGTGGCGGCGGACATGGCGCTGGGCGCCACGCCCACGGCGCTGCCCATCCAGGCCACCGCGACGTTCCCGGGCTCCGGGCTCAGCGCCGGCACCTACACCGACACCGTGCAGGTGACCCTGTCGTGGTGATGCGGCACCGCTTCCTCGCGCTGGCCCTGGCCTGCCTCTGCGGCATCGGCCCGGGGAGCGCGCCGGCGCACGCGGCCACTCCGATCATGATCTGGCCTGTGGACCCGGTCATCACGGGCCCGCAGCGCGCGGTGGCGCTGTGGCTGGAAAACCGCGGCGCCGAGCCCGTATCGATGCAGGTGCGGGTGTTCCAGTGGCGCCAGACCGACGGGCAAGACCGCTTCGAGGCGCAGCGCGAGGTGGTGGCCAGCCCGCCCATCAGCCAGATTCCGCCAGGCCAGCGCCAGATGGTGCGCCTGCTGTCCACGCAGCCAGTGCCGGCGCGCACCGAGCAGGCCTATCGCGTGCTGGTGGACGAACTGCCCGCCGCCACGCCCCCGCCGCCCCCGGACCCGCCCGCACCAACACCTCCCTCGGCCGGCGCATCGCGCACGCCGCAGGCGCTGCCCAGCGACGCGGCAGTGGCCGTGCGCCTGCAGATCCGCTATGCGATCCCGCTCTTCGTCTACGGGCAGGACACGCTGCCGCAGCGCCTGTCCGATGCGCGGTCGCTGGTCGATGGCACCGCGGTCGTCACGCCCGAGCTGTCGTGGGCCCTCACGGGCGCAGGCCGTGCCAGCCAGGTCGTGGTGCACAACCACGGCGCATCGCACGCGCGCATCACCTCCGTCGCCTGGACGCGCGGCGGCAGCCCCGTGGCGCCGCCCAAGGACGTGCTGAACTACGTGCTGCCCCATGGCCAGATGCCGCTGGACCTGGCGCCGCCGCCCTCACCCGACCACGACCTGATGGTGACGGTCAACGGGCGCGAAGCCCAGCTGCCCCGTGCATCGCAATGAACCGCGCCCCTCTCCGCTGCGCACCCGCATCGCCCGGTGGGGGGTGCTGGCGGCATGCCTGCCGCGCCTGCTCAGCGCCAGCGACTATCCGGTGCCGGACGCGCATGCCGGCGCCCCGGTCACCCTGTTCCTGGAGATCGTGGTCAACGGAAGGACCACCGGCGAGGTCGTCAAGGTGCAGCACAGCGGCCCCCACTACGAGATCGATGCGGAAACGCTGCGCGAGCTGTCCCTGCAGACCCCCGAGCCGGACGGCGCTCCCGTGGCCGTGGACACCCTGCCCGGCGTCTCGGCGCAGTACGACAGCCTGGGCCAGCGCCTGCTGCTGCAGGTGCCGCCCGAGTGGCTGCCGATGCAGGACCTGGCCGACCACAGCCGCACGCAGCTGCCGCTGGGCGGAGGCAGCGGCCTGCTGTTCAACTACGACGCCTACACCATGACCACGCAGGGCCGCACCACCTCGTCGGTCTGGTCCGAGGCCCGGTACTTCGGCGAGCCCGGCGTGGTGTCCAGCACCGGCATCCTGCGCCGCGGCGCCACCGGCATGTCGACCGGCTTCGTGCGCTACGACACGCAGTGGACCCGGCCCGAGACGCAGGAGGCCACGCAGACCGTGTACGGCGACGTCATCACCGGCTCGCTGCAGTGGAGCACGCCCGTGCGGATGGGCGGCGTGCAGTGGTCACGCAACTTCAGCATCCGGCCCGACCTGGTGACCTATCCGCTGCCCGCCTTCTCGGGCCAGGCGGCCGTGCCCTCGGCGGTGGACGTGTTCATCAACGGCTTTCGCGCGGCCAACCGGGCCGTCGCGCCGGGCCCGTTCACGCTGGGCGAGCTGCCCACGGTGAACGGCTCGGGCACGGCCTCGGTGGTGACCACCGACGCGCAGGGGCGGCAGGTGCTGACCTCGGTGCCGTTCTACGTCAACACGCAGCTGCTGCGCCCGGGCTGGACCGACTACTCGCTGTCGCTGGGGGCGCTGCGGCGCGCCTACGGTTTTCGCAGCCTGTCCTACGGCCGGCCGCTGGCCTCCGGCGTGTACCGCCAGGGCATCACCGAGGCGTTCACCCTGGAAACCCAGGCGCAGGCGGGCCGCGGGCTCGGCGTGGCCGGCGCGGGCGGGCTGCTGCGGCTGGGCCTGCTGGGGGTCGCCAATGCCTCCGTCACGCGGGGGCAGGCGCAGCGCGATCGCGGCGGCTGGCAAGTCGGCCTGGGCTACCAGTTCCAGAGCACGGGCGGCGGCATTTCCATGCAGCAGCTGCAGCGCACGCCCGGCTACGGCGATGCCAGCACCTACGCCGATGACGGCTTTCAACTGCCGCGCCGCACGCGGCAGCTCGATGCCAGCCTGAACGTGGCGCGCGGCTCGTTCAGCGTGGGCTGGGTGGACCTGCAAAGCCGCGAGGGCCAGCGCAGCCGGCTGGCCTACGCCGGCTACAGCACGCCGCTCGGGGACCGCAGCTACCTGTCGTTCACCGCCGGCCGCACCCTGGAGACGGGCCAGACGCAGATGCGCCTGCAGCTCACCTACGTGCTCGGGCCGCAGTCGAGCGCGCAGACCGCCGTGGCCCGCTACGGCGACGGCACCACGCAGGCCCAGGCCAGCGTGCAGCGCACCGTGCCGTCAGACGGCGGCTTCGGCTGGAACCTGGGCCACACCGTGGGCGGCCAGGCGAACCGCTACAGCCAGGCCTCGGCGCTCTACCGCGGCGACAGCATGACGGTGCAGGGCGGCGCCTACGGCATGGCCGGCCACGGCACGCGCTTCGCGGGCGCGGCCGGATCGATCGGGCTGATGGACGGCTACGCCTTCGCCTCCAACCGCATCAGCGACGGCTTCGCGCTGGTGTCCACGGACGGCATGGCGGACGTGCCGGTGCTCTTCAACCACCAGCGGGTCGGCCGCACCAACGCCCGCGGCTACCTGCTCGTGCCGGAGGTGCCGGCCTACTACGAAGGCCGCTACGAGATCGACCCGCTGGCGCTGCCGGCGGACGTGCACACCCCCAGCCTGGAAAAGCGCGTGGCGGTGGCGCGCGGCACCGGCACCCTGGTGCGGCTGCCGGTGATGCGCGTGCGCACCGCCACCATCACGCTGGTGGACGGCCGGGGCGCGCCGCTGCCGGCCGGCACCGCCGTGGTCCACGAGCAGGGCAACGTGCCCACGGTGGTGGGCTGGGACGGCGTGGTGTACCTCACCGCGCTGCAGGCCCGCAACACGCTGGTGGCCCGCCTGCCGGACGGAGAGGTGTGCCGCGGCGCATTCAGCGAACAGGCCTACGCCGGCACGCGCGACCTGCGCGTGGTGTGCCGCACGGGCGACGCGCCGGCCGACGCCGGCCCGGAGATGCAATCGTGACCCCGTCCGGCCGTCGGCCCTGTTGCCTCGCCGGGGTGGCGCGTACCGTGCGCCCCCTGCTCGCCCTGGCGGCCCTGGGGGCGGGCGCGCCGGCGTTCGCCGCCGTCTGCAGCTATGCGGAAACCGGCGCCTCGCTGGGCTCGGCGTCCTCGTTCGCCGTGCGCGACGGCAGTCTGACCACACCGGGCAGCTTCTCCATCACCTGCGGCTCCGGGCTGCTGTCGTTGCTGTCCACCGACAGCCTGCTGCGGGCCACGCTCACCAGCGACAACGGCTTTTTGCTGCGCAACATCAGCGACAGCACCAAGGCCATCGGCTACCAGGCGGGCAACGGCAGCGGGCTCATCTATTCGTCGGGCCTGCTGGTGATCAACGCCACCGGGGCCAACATCCTCACCCTGCTGCCCAACCGCAAGGCCACCGTGCCGCTGCAGATCGCCACGCTGAACGCCAACGTCCCGGCCGGCACCTACCGCGACACCCTGCGGCTGGCCTGGACCTACAACCTGTGCGACGGCGCGGGCCTGCTCGCCACCTGCCTGGGCACGGTGTACGCCGGCACGGCCACGCGCACCGTGACGGTGGAACTGCAGGTGAACAACGACTGCCTCATCACGCCCGGGGCGATCAACTTCGGCAGCGCCGCGCTGCCCACGGGCTTCGGCGAGGCCGCGTCGCAGGTGGCGATGGTGTGCACCACCGGCATGGTCTACACCGTCGGCCTGGGGCCGGGCAGCAACCCGAGCGGCGGGCGGCGCCAGATGGCCAACGGCAGCAACCGGCTGGCCTACGACATCTTCTTCGGCGCGGGCACCACGCCCTGGGGCACGACCGTCGGCTCCCGCGTGTCCAGCAGCCAGGCCACGTCCGGCCCGGCGGGCGGCATCGCCAACGGCACGGGGTCGCACGTGTTTCCGTACCGCGCCCGCGTGTACCCCGACCAGGCCGCGCCGGTGGAGGGCACCTACCTGGACAACGTGGTGGTGGACGTGCAGTTCTGAGCCGCACCACCCATCCAGCCCGTCCGTCCCGAAAATCCAGCCGAACAGGCCGCCAGCGCAATCAACACTAAGGCATTTCGCTATATTTTTAATAGCAAATGCCCATGAACGCCCCGATCAGTGGTGGTGGCCGTGCCCGCCGTGCACGTGGCGGTGCACGACTTCTTCCGGCGAAGCCGGCCGCACCTCGGTCACCTTGCAGGAAAAGCGCAGCGCCTGGCCGGCCAGCGGGTGGTTGCCGTCCAGGTGCACCTCGGGGCCCTTGATCTTGACCACGTTGAACACGTGCTCGCGCCCGTCGTTGCCCGCGCCGCGCAGCTGGCCGCCCACCTTCACGCCGGGCGGGAACTCGCTCTTGGGGATGGTGCGCACCAGGCTTTCGTCACGCTCGCCGAAGGCCTCGGCCGCGGTCAGGTCCAGCGTGGTGGCGAAACCGGTGGCCTGGCCGTCCAGCACGGCCTCCACCTTCGGAAAAATGCCGTCGTAGCCGCCGTGCAGGTATGCCATGTGGCCGGAATCGAGCGGCTTGCCCTGCGGCGTGGTGACCTTGTAGCTCAAGGTGACGGCGGTGTCTTTGGAGATGTTCATGGAGGGAGGGTCCGGACAGGTCGGTGGATCGTCGAAGCCGGGCGGCGTGCGCCCGGCGGTGCAGGCCTGCATTGTCGAGCAACGCGCGCGCCATGGGTGCCCGCAGCCAGATCACCCGGAAAACGGCCTCGCAGCAGTTCCCCGATTCCACGAACGGCTACTTTTTCTGCCTGAACTTCGGTTTTCCCACCTTGCTGACAAGCAACGCCACGACGACGACCACCATGAGCAAAAATGCGTACTGCCCCAGAAACTGGAAAGCGCCCCAAGCGAGCACCGCCAACACGATGCAAAGCAGCAGGAATAGAAGGCTATTCATCACGCATAGCTGAAATTGGACGGAGCGATTTTGGCTTGCATTCCAAAGCGTGCCCGGCCCGGATGATTTTTCTGGATGACCTGGGGGTTGTTGGCATAGAAGGCTGCCAGCCCATCGAACTCCAGTTTGTTCTGGCGAGCCATCACGAAAAGATCGGACATGCGTGATCCACAGCCGAGTGAGCGCCCCGCAGCCACCGCGATGCTGCCGATGGCCGCTCCGGTGTACGCGGAGGCCCCGATGGAGGCAGCCACCGCCAGCTTTTCCAGACCCACAGTGGCGCCGACCAGTTCAGCCATCGTGGCGCCTTTGCCCAGCGTGGCCAGGGTCCCCACCATCGTCGAGGCCGTGCTGAGGGCCGTGTTGTAGGTATCAAACAGCGTGGACGGCACGGGCAAGCCCAAATCCTGCATGTTCTCGTTGAAGTATTTTTTGAAATCGCCTGCGGCGTAGCACTGCCCCATCCATCGACTCCGGTAGTGAGGGAACACAAATGCTAAATCGGGCCTCTCCATCCCACGGCAATAACCATTTGCACACAAAAAATGACAGTCCGATCACCCGGCCGATGGCAATCCCACATCCACCGGCGCGGGCACGTCCGGCGCCGTGCCCGGCCGCTGCGCGAACCGGCCCACGGTCGGCCCGTGCACCGGCGCCGCATCGCCCCAGGGCCAGCCGCCGAAGCCGGTGCGGCGGTAATCGGCCAGGGCCTCGGCGATTTCCTGCTGCGTGTTCATCACGAAGGGGCCGTACTGCACCACCGGCTCGGCCAGGGGCCGGCCCTGCAGCAGCAGGAATTCGGCGTCGGCCGTGCCGCCGTTGTGCAGTGCCACCGCCTCGCCCGCGCGCAGCTCCACCGCGGCGTGGTCCACCGGCCGGCCCGCCAGCGTGACGCCGCTGCCGGCAAAGAAGTACAGCATGCGCCGGGTGCCCTCGCCGGTGGCGGCGGGCAGCGTGAAGCGCGCGCCGGGCTCCAGGCGCAGCGTCCAGATGGCCACGTCGGCCTCGGCCTGCGCGGCCCACGATCCCGGCGGGGGCGCCAGGGGCGCGGCCTCGCCCAGCCGGCCGGCCACCACGGCCACGTGGGTGGCGCCGGCGCCGTCCGTGCCCGGGTCCACCACGCGCGGAATGTCGCCGGACCAGAACATGGTGAAGTGCGGATCGACCCGCTTGGAACGCGCCGGCAGGTTGAGCCAGATCTGGAACAGCTCCAGCGGGTTGGGACCGGTGCGGTCCAGCAGCGGGAACATCTCGGAATGCACCACGCCGTCGCCGGCGGTGAGCCACTGCACGTCGCCCTGGCCGAAGCGGGCGGCGGCGCCCAGCGAGTCGGCATGGTCGATGAGGCCCTTGCGCACGATGGTCACGGTCTCGAACCCACGATGGGGGTGCGGCGGGAACCCGGGCACCACGTCGCCGTGGTACATGCTCCAGCCGTCCCGGCGCGAAAAGTCCTGGCCGATCTGCCGGCCGTGCAGCGGCGCATCGGGCCCCAGTTCGGCATTGCCGGGCGGGTAGGCGTCGTCATGGTGGGCGCAGAACAGGAACGGGTCCATCGTGGGCCACAGCGGGCCCAGGGGCTGGGTGTTCAGGATCGGGGTGTCGGCAACGGCTGGCATGGAAAGCTCCTGGGTGGCGCCGCGCGCGGCCCCGGCGGCCGGCGTGCACGGTGGGGTGCGACCGGCGTGGCGCGGGCCATGCGGCGGCATGGTCTGGCACTGCACATGGGGGCGGCCGGCGGCGCTGCAACGCGGGCGCGGCAGGACAGACTGGTGCGGGGATGGAACAGTGGCCTGCGCGCGGATCATGCCGCAGGGACGGGACGGGTCCGCACTGCCATGCCATTCCAAGCCTGCATTTCAAGGAAAAACCAGTCCATGCCGGCGATTTGCATGCCTGCATTGCTATCGATTCAATAGCAAGCCGCCCCAACGCAGCTGGCAGGCCGCTCAATCCTGCAGCGGCTGGTTCAGCTCCGTGCGCCAGGCGGTGGGGTCCGAGCCGGTCTCGGGCCCGGTCAGGTAGCACTCCCACAGCTCGCCCGTGGGCGTGAGGCCCTCGCCCTCGATCCATTGCAGGAACTCGCCCCAGGCGCCCGCCAGGTCTTCATAGCGCCCGCGGTGCACGGTGCGGGCCACGCGCATGGCGGGCCACTCGCTGGGCTGCATGCGGCCGTGCGGGCCGATGGGCGCGGCCAGAGGCACGCTGATCTCGAAGTCGAAGGTGTCCGTGGGCCGGCGCCGGTGGTGGGTGAACCAGGGGCCGGCAGGCGAGGCGCCCTGGGCGGCGATGGCGTCCATCAGGTCGCGCACGCCCTGGCCCATGACGTGCTGGATCTCCTCGCGGGTGCAGGTGACGTGGATGAACGCCGTGGGGCGGGCGGGCAGGTCGGCGATGTGGGGCGTGTCGATCATGGGCTCAGCGGGCGCGGGGGCCGTCGTGGTCAATCGGAGGGGCGATGGCACGCGCCCGGCATCGGGGCGGTCCGGTCAGGCGGCGGGCGTGCACACCACCATCCACGGCACCCCGAACCGGTCGGCCACCATGCCGAACGCGGGCGAGAAGAAGGTGGGCGACAGCGGCACCTGCACCTGGCCGCCCTCGGACAGCGCGGCGAACAGGCGCCGGGCCTCGGCCTCGTCGGCCGGGCCGAGCGACAACGACATGCCCTGGAACACGGGCTGCCCACCGTTCATGCCGTCGGAAGCCATGAGCGTGGTCTCGCCGATGCGGAACGCGGCGTGCATGACCTTGTCGCCCGGCGGCGGGGCCGATCCCGCGCAACCGGACGCATCGGTCGGGGCGGGGCTGTCCGAAAAGCGCATCAGCGCGGTGACCTCCGCGCCCAGGGCCGTGCGATAGAACGCCAGCGCCTCTTCGCACCGGCCGTCGAAAAACAGGTAGGGTTCCACTTTCATGCGTCGTCTCCTGGCGGCCCGCGCCGGGGCCGGGTGCGGCGCCCATCACGATTGTGAACACCGTTCACAAACCATAGCCGGCCTGCCGGGCAGCGTCCACCGGGAATTCCCGGACGCGGGGCGGGAGCGGTCCCCAGGGCCAACGGTCAGGTCAGATATCGGCGGCGATGGCCGGCTCGCCATGGCCGAGCGCGTCCAGGCTGATCTGGATCTGCGGCACGTCGCTCAGGTCCGGGCTGCGGCCATCGGACAGGTCTTCGAGCGCGGTGAACTGCCCGTCCAGGTACAGGAAGGTGACGGTGCCGGCGATGTCCGCCAGCGCGTCCTCGGGGCTGGGAAACCCGTCGCGCGCCACCTGGTCGCCGCCGTCCAGCGCGTAGCCGTAGCGGCCCTGGGCCTCGGTCAGCCCGCCCAGGTCGATGAGCTTGTCGCGCACGTTGCTGGCGTACACGCGGCCACCGGCCGCATAGAGCGTGAAGGTCTGCGCGGCGCGCGCGGCCTGGGAGAGCGAGGAAGCGGTCATGGACTCATCCTTTCAGTTCCAACGAAACGGGAGCCACCCGGGGGCTTGCGCACAGGCCCCTGCGGTGCATGGCGCGTCAGGTCAAGGCTGCCGGCCGGTGCCGTCGCTGGCGGTCTCGCGCGTGGCCAGCCACCAGCCGCAGACCAGGCCCGCCACGCCGAGCGCGGCCACTGCGGCCAGCCGGCTGTCGCGATGATCGCGGTGGCCGCCGTCGATGGCGGTGCCGCGCGACGGCTCGAACAGGTTGCCTTCGGACACGGGCACTTCGCGCGCGCGCCGCAGCGCCGCATCGGTGAGCCAGCGCATCGCGCGGCCCACGCTGGCCGGCGCCAGCGCATGGGCCAGGCGGCCGGGCAGCGCGGGCGCGCCGAGCCAGGTCACGTCGCGCGGGCGGGTGGACAGGCCCACGATGGCCTCGGCCACGCGGCGCGGGTCCACCATGGGCAGCGGCGGCCGGATGCTGCGGCCCGTGTAGTTGGCGCCGTGCGAGAGGCCCGGCGAATCGACGAAGGTGGGGGCCACGTCGCACACGTGCACGTGGGGCAGGTCGGACACCTCGGCGCGCAGGCTTTCCGACAGCCCGCGCAGGCCGAACTTGCTCGCGGTGTAGGCGGCCGCATAGGGGGCGGGCACCCAGCCGCCCATCGAGATGAGGTTGACCAGCGTGCCGCGGCCGCGTTCGCGAAAGTGCGGCAGCACGACGTGCGCGCCGTGCAGGTGGCCCAGCAGGTTGGCCTCCAGCACGCGGCGGTGCGCGGCCACGGGCACGTCTTCGAAACGGCCCACGGCGCCCACGCCGACGCTGTTCACCCACACGTCGATGTGGCCGAAATGGCGCAGCGCCTTGGCCCGCAGGGCCTGCACGGCCTGGGGATCGGTCACGTCGGTGGGCACGCCGATGGCGGTGCCGCCTTCGGCCCGGCAGGCCAGCGCCACCGCCGACAGGGTGCCCGCATCGCGCGAGGCCAGCACGATGCACGCGCCGCGCCGGGCGAAGGCCAGCGCCGTGGCGTGCCCGATGCCGCTGGACGCGCCCGTGATGACGACGACGGTGCGCTCGGGCAGGGGCGCGGCCGGGGCCTGGTCGGCAGACGTTTCGGGATCGGGGGTCGGGGAGCGGGCAAAGAGCATGGGGCCGGAATTCCTTGGGGTCGTCGTTGCTGCGAACGGCGCGGGCGCCTGAATGCAGTGACCCACCCAGACGCGAAGGCGCCGCCTTCCAGTGGCCGTTGTAGCCCCCGATCGCGGGCCCGGGCGTAGGACGGTGCCGGAAAGGCGGCCGCACGGGCCACCTCACGGGGCAAGGCATGGCGACTCCCGGAGGCCGCCAGCACAATATCCACTAGGGCATATTGCTATTCATTTAATAGCATCCGACTGCCGCGCCGTGGCAGGCTTTCAGCGCCCCACCACGGACCAGCCGGCGCGCTGGTCGGTTTTGTCGTTCTCGTACTCCCACGCCGTGCCGCAGCGGTCGCACTGGTAGCGGGTGATGGTGACGAGGCCGTGGTCGCGCTCTTCCTTGCGGTTGCCGCGCTGCACCAGCTCGGCATGGCCGGGGGCGCGGCGCCAGTTGCGCTGGATGCCGGCGCAGCCATCGCACAGCTCCATCTTCTTCAATTCGCTCTGTCGAGCCGGGTCCTGGGTCATGGGGTTTTCTGCCGCGTTGGGGATCGAGGGCGCCCTGGGGGCGAGGGCCGCTACTTTAACCAACGGGGCGGCCAAGGGCCACGGCGCCCGGCCGCGCCGGCTCGCACCAACCGCGCCGGGCTCAGGCCGTCGCCGGCTGCTGCACGCGCAGAAAGCCCCCGGGCGGCGGCCCGCCCGCCGGCGCGGCCAGCTGCACCGTGCGCGCCGGCACGGCGAAGTCCACGCCCAGCGTGGCGAGTTCGCGCATCAGCGACAGGTTGATGCGCTGCTGCAGGTCCATGTACACGTTGTAGGCCGGGTCCAGCACGATGTAGACCACCTCGTACTGCAGCCCGTTCTCGACGAAGCCCTGAAGGTGCGCGCGGTCGAAGCGCGCCTGGCCTTCGGCCTCGATGATGCGGCGCACGGCCTGCGGCACCGCCTCGGCCTGCTCGGCCGTGGTGCCGTAGGGCACGCGGAACTGGAACACGATGCGCCGCTCCTGCAGGTAGCGGTAGTTGTTGATGGTCTGCTTGAGCAGGTCGGTGTTGCTCATCACCACCTGCTCGCCGCCCAGGCTGCGGATGCGCGTGGTCTTGAGGCCGATGCGCTGCACCGTGCCCGCGACGCCGCCCACCACGATGAAATCGCCCGCATCGAACGGCTTGTCCACCGCGATCGCCAGCGAGGCGAACAGATCGCCCAGGATGCTCTGCACCGCCAGCGCCACCGCGATGCCGCCCACCCCGAGGCTGGCCACGAACGCCGTGATGTTCACCCCCAGGTTGGACAGCATGGCCAGCAGCACCGTGGCCCACAGCAGCGTGCGCAGCCCCCAGGACAGCAGCGTGGCCGACGCGCTGAACGGCGCCGCGTCGCCCGCGGCGGCCAGGCCGTGGTGCATGCGGTAGCGCGCGATCCCCAGGGCCACCGCGCGTGTGCCCCACAGCCCCACCTGCAGCGCCAGCGCCAGGAACCACAGCTGCCCCACGCGCGTGGCCCAGCGGCCCGGCAGATCGAGCATGCCCACGCCCACCAGCACGGCCGCCACGAACACCAGCAGCCGGCTGGTGCCGGCCAGCAACTCGTACACCACGCCCGCCGTGCGGTGGCTGCCGCCCTGTGCTTCGGCCAGGCGCCGCGCACGCCGCACGGCCACGCCCAGCAGCAGCGACATGGCCAGGTACGCGCCCAGCGCGGCGGCCAGCGCCAGCGCCAGGCTGACCAGGGACAGGCCCCAGAGCGTTTCGGTCTGGAACCACGAGGTGAAGGATGGCGTGTTCATGGAGCTCCTTGAAAAGAAGGACCGGGCCGCGCGCGAGGCGCCGCCGGTGGCATGAAAGGAATGGGGCGGAAGGGGCCGGTGGCCCCTGGCGAGCGCGGCGGTGCCGTGCGCAACGGCGCTGCGTGGCCGCGCCGGAAAAAGCCCATCGTAAAAAACGCCGGGCCGGACCGGGGTAGGACCATGCCGCACCTGCCCTGCGGCACGCCGGGCCCGACGCTCAGAACCTCTCCAACGTGGGATGCAAGGCGCGGTGCGCCGCCAATGGCAGGGGGCTTGCGTGCAAACACGGTAACGCGCCAAACCGCCCGGAAAGGCACTGGCCTCGCGGATAGAAGAGCCATCCCCGAAAAATCGGTGAACACGTTCCTTTCTAAGGTGCGGCCTTGGGCTCGAAGCGCACGACCAGCCCCTTGTCCGTCACCGTGATGCTGCTCGGCTGCATGCCCAGGCCATCCGGCACGGCCAGGTCCTGCGGCCGCAGCTGGTGCAGCACCACCTCGCTCAGCGTCTGCTGGGCCAGCTGCGGGCCATAGATGTCGAGCATTTCCGCGGCCTGGGGCTGCAGCCCCTCCAGGCGCAGCGCGTTCACATGCAACTGGTGCGCGCGGATCGTGCGGTCCGACGGCTCGTAGCGCAGCGCGAAGTCCACATCGAAAGCGCCGGCGTAGCGGCGCTGCAGCAGCGGGCCCGAGGCGGTCACGTCCATGTCGGCGTTCAGCCGGTTCTGCTGCGGCAGCAGCCGCAGCCGGGGCGCCTGCACATCCAGGTTCATCAGGCCGCCCAGCGCATAGCGGCGCGGAAACTTCTCGGCCACGGCGCCCTGCATCTGCTCGGCGGAGATCGTGTAGCTCTGCGCCCAGGCCTGGGGCGCCACGGCGCAGGCCGCCAGGGCGAGCGCGGCGCAGACGGCCCGGAAAACGCTACGGAGTGCTGCGGAGTGCTTGGAGTGCGCGGGGTGCGGAATCGAACGGAAAGCAACCATCGTGGCGGACACCCTCATGTGCGGAAAAGAAAAGACCGGCAACGGCAGTGACTGACCCCGGGCAGGCCGATCAGTTCCCGGGCGGCGGCGCAGGCGGGCACCGGCCGGCCCCATGGCCCCGGCCCGCACGTCAGCCCCACCAGCGTTGCCACCAGGGCGACTGCGGGGCGAGGTCAGCCTCCGCAGCCCCGGCCAGCGGCGCCGGGGCGGACAGGGCCTGCGGCGCGCTTGCAGCCTGCGCGCCGGCATGCAGGCGAAGGGCCTGCACCGCATCGTGGCAACGCCATGCGGCGCGCTCACGGGCCAGGGCCAGGTGCTCCGCACAAAAATAGGCCAGACCGGGCGCCCGGCTTCCAGGCTCGGGCAGTGTGTGGTTGTCGTGGTCGGCAAAGGCGACCCAGTCGCCGTAGGCGCCCTCGGCCGCATCGTCCAGGGGCTGGCCGCAGATCGCGCAGGTGGCTGGGTTCATGGGTGCGGCTCCGGTGGTGTCATCGCCAAGGCACGGCAGGGCCGTGCGCGGGCTCGGCGGCGGCCCCCACGGCGGCGCGCGCCTGGGAGGTCCGGCCATTTCGCCCGGTCGACGATTTTGCAGGGCAACCCCCGTGCGCGTGCGCCTGTTTTGTGAAGGTTTGTGAGCCCCGCCCCGCGCGCGCCCTTGCCGCTACCCGCCCGCCATGCGCAGCCGGCGCGCCGCATCCTCGGCCCGCGCATCGTCGATCTCGCGCATCACCGCCTGCAGGTCCACATCCGCATGGCGGCGCTCGTAGCGGCCGGTGAGCGGGGTCTCGTTCGTGAGTTGGCCGCTCTGGTACAGGGTCCAGATCTCGGGGCCGTATTCGGTGGCCCGCAACTCGGGCGCGAACTGGCCGAAGAAATCGCGCAGGTTGGCCACGTCGCGCAGCAGCATGCGTGGCGCATGGTTGTTGCCCGCCGCATCCACGGCCTGGGGCAGGTCGATGATGACCGGGCCCTCGGCACCTTCGTCCGCACCGGCGCCAGGCAGGTGGGCGAGCAGGATGTTGAACTCGGACAAGTCCCCGTGCACCACGCCCGCGCACAGCATGCGCACCACCTCGGCGATCAGCGTGGCATGGTGCGCCCGGGCCTGCTCGGGCGTGAACGCCACGTCGTTCAGTCGCGGCGCCGCATCGCCGTGCGCGTCGGTCACCAGCTCCATGAGCAGCACGCCCTCGTGGAAGTTGAACGGCTGCGGCACCCGCACGCCGGCGGCCGCCAGGCGGTAGAGCGCATCGACCTCGGCGCTCTGCCACGCGGCCTCCTGCGCTTGCCGGCCGAACTTGCTGCCCTTGGCCATCGCACGGGCCGAGCGGGAGTTCTTGACCCGGCGGTTCTCGGTGTAGTCCACCGCCTGCCGGAAGCTGCGGTGCGTGGCCTCCTTGTAGATCTTGGCGCAGCGCGTTTCGTCGCCGCAGCGCACCACGTACACCATGGCTTCCTTGCCGCTCATGAGCTGGCGCACCACGGTGTCGATGAGGCCTTCCTCGATGAGGGACTGGAGTCTGGGGGGAGCTTTCATCGGGGCATTTTGCGCGCATGGGATGAATAGCTGCGAGCAAGCCTGAGCAGCTCACAGCATGCGTGCAGTGATGGCATCAGCACCACATACCTCCACATCTAGCGCAATACAGCCGCGTTAACGATTTTTCACGAAAACCATTTCACTTGCGCAGTACATTCCCTCCCCGATACGGGAGGATAAATGCTGAATGTGAATAACGAGGGAATTGTCATTGGCGATGGCTTTGTTGCACAAACCGAATCGAGCGCGTTATGACCCCAGCCCCAGGCGCACTCATGCCACAGCCGCCACCGCGACGGTTTCAGGCCGTCCAAGCTGGCTGAACCGGTTCAGCAGCGCAACTCGGACATGCAGCTCAACCACCTGACGCTCAAACGTTCGTGCCATGACCCGCTCGCCCAAGCGCTTGAAGCAGTGCATCTTGGTCTCCACCAGGCTGCGCCGGTGGTAGCCGCTCCAGCTCTTCCAGATACGCCAGCCCAGGCGCCTGCAGGCCCGTACGGCTTCGTTACGGCTGGCTGACCCGGGACTGGCCCGTTTCCAGAAACTGGCGTTCTTGCGTGGCGGGATCACGGCCTGTGCACCTCGTCTGGCAATGGTGTCCAGACAGGCCCGCGTGTCATAAGCTCCGTCAGCACTGACACTGACACTGGCGATGGGCTCATCGACCTCAATTTGCGCCAGCAACTGCGGCAGCATGGGCGCATCTCCAATGGCGTTGCTGGTGACCTCGATGGCCCGGATCTCCAGTGTCTGAGCATCGATGCCCAAATGAACCTTACGCCATTCGCGCCGGTATTCGGCCCCGTGCCTTTTGCGCTTGCATTCACCTTCTCCCAGGAACTTAATGCCTGTGCTGTCCACCAGCAGGTGCAGCGGTGAGCTCCTCGGCTGGTAGTTCAGTTGGACTTGCAGATCCTTTTGGCGCCGACAGACCGTGCTGAAGTCAGGGACCGGCCAGTTCACCCCAGCCAGCTTGAGCAGGCTTTGGACCATGCCAAGCGCTTGGCGAAGGGGCTGACCAAACAGGCACTTGATGCTCAGACAGAACTGGATCGCGGCATCCGAGAACGTTTGGTTGCGACCGCGTTTGCCTTTGGGCTCAGCCAGCCACTGCATCCCCCTATCCAGCCACATCGTCAGCGATCCACGGGCCTTCAATGCCGCGTTGTACTGTGCCCAGTTTGTCGTGCGGTAGCGGGTCCGCATCTTCTTGCCTTCACTCATCTGGTCAGACTACCAGCGAGCTGCATCGCTTTGTGCAACAAAGCCATTGGCGATGCAAAGATCATTGCCCACAGGGCCATCGGCATCGAGCGTGGCCGAATGGACAAGGTGAACGGCATCATTGTTCATCAGACCAACACCGATAACGAACGCGCTGTGTTCAATAGTTATCGGCAACCCAAAGCAAATGGAGCCCACTTTCTGATCGCTAAAACAGGTGTGATCTACCAGACTGCCTCGCTGCTGTTTGCCACCAACCACGTCGGTCGTTTGAAAGCACGGTGCATCGTGGAAAAAAATTGCGCACCCTCTGAAGTAAAGTTACTCAGCAGTCAGAACTACGAGGGTATCCACAAGACAGAGAAATCAAAGGCAGTACCTGCACGATTCCCTTCGAATACAGACAGCATTGGAATCGAAATTGTGGGCCGCGCTGTGCTGCCGGCAAACAAACCGCTTCCTCTCGGGTTGCCGCAGGAAAAGAGAGAGCGGTTCATTAACGATCACTCCATCTACGAAACGCTGACCGGTGCACAGCAGATCGCACTGCAATACCTCGTCGATGAATTGACCCAGACGCTCGTGATCCCTAAAACAGAAATTCATCGACATCCGGATGTGAGCTACAAAAACACCACGGAAGCTTCGACAGCGGTATGGCGATGACCAAAATCACCTTGACGCTGTTACTGGGTTTGAGCGGAGCAACTGTGTCGTGGGCCACCACGCCTGTCCCCGCCTCTGCCTATGCGTCCCAAGCCATTGGCCGCATTGCCAACATTCACATCACCAACGGCTCGGCCAAAAGCGTGCAAGGCGGGGATACGAACTGCGAAAACCTTTCCATCGACACCCGCCGGGTGGCCTATTTTTGGCAGCATGCCGTCCGAAGCGCCCGGTACAACTACCTCCAGAGTCTGGACCAGGGCGACTGCCAGGCCGAAGCGCAACTGCAACTGCCGAACCGGAAAAAAGGCCGGCTGTCGCTGGACAACGCGACGGGCTGGGGCGTGCTGCAGATCCACCAGACCACGTACTACCTCTACTGCGAGGCCTGTGAAGGGCTCATGGGCGCAGACTTCACCTTTCCTTCCGTCAAGTGAACAGGCCTCCAGCCTCTGTGCATTAGCTGCACCGCAAGGCGGGCCGTGTCAGCCCCCGGCGCCGGCCCACACCGGATTGAGCAAACGCTCCAGCCGCTGGTGCGAAGCCTCCACGCGCTGCAATGCCGCATCCACCAGAGCGGGCGTCATCACGATGCGCTTGCCATCGGCCTCGAACGGCTTGCCGCGCGAGATCGGCACCAGCGAGGCGCGAAACGCCTTGTCCTTGGCCAGCACGTCGTCGGGCGCCAGGTTGCGCGCCTTCAGCATGGCCAGCCGGTCCTTCAGGGCCGCCTCGTAGCGCGGATTCACCACGGGCTTGCGCTGCTTCATGCTGGCCTGGTAGCTCAGTGCCGTCGCGCGCTCGTACTCGATCGAATTGCGCATGGCCGCGGCCAGGCGGTCCTGCGCGGCCTCGTTGGCGGCAGCGTCGGAGACATCCACGCCCGCCCAGAAGTCGCGGTGCACCTGCTCGGTGAGCACGGCGTCTTCCTTGAACATGGACATCAGCAGCGCCTGCCGCTTGGCGCTCAGTTCGGCCGCCCAGGGGGAGCTGGCCAGCAGGCAGGCGAGGACCAGCGCGAAGCCGGCGCGGAGCCATCGGTGGGACGGAAAATTCATGGGCATGCCTTCGTGGTCGGGTTCGTTGGTTGAAGAAACAAGGGGAGACACTGGACCCGGCAGAACGCCGGCCTGGCGGGTGCGGTCGGCCCGCCAGTATCGCCGTGGCGTCCCGCACCCATGCCGCAGGGCCCGGCCGTGGCCGGCCGCTGCGGGTCTTAGCATCACGCCCATGCCCCACGACCTGCCCCTGACCCTTGCCGACATCGACTTCACCGCCCCAGCGCACGAGGTGGCACGCTGGCTCATCGGCGTGACGCTGCTGGTCGACGGCGTGGGCGGCCGCATCGTGGAAACCGAGGCCTACGACCAGACCGACCCGGCCTCGCACACCTTCGGTGGCCCCACGGCCCGCAACGCGGCCATGTTCGGCCCGCCGGGCTGCGCCTACGTGTACCGCTCCTACGGCCTGCACTGGTGCGTCAATACCGTGTGCCGCGAAGCGGGCCATGGCGCCGGCGTGCTGCTGCGGGCCATCGAGCCCACCCACGGACTGGACACCATGCGCGAACGGCGCGGCCTGCAGGACGCCCGGCTGCTGTGCGCCGGCCCCGGACGGCTGGCGCAGGCGCTGGGCATCGACGCACGCCTGGACGGCGAGTCCCTGCACCTGCCGCCGTTCGCGCTGCTGCAGCCTTCGCCGCGCGGCCCGGCGCCCGACGTGATCGCCGGGCCGCGCATTGGCATCTCCAAGGCGGTGGACGTGCCCTGGCGGTTCGGGGAGAAGGGTTCGCGGTTCTTGAGCCGGCCGTTCACGGCGGGGGTGAGAAACCAGGGCTGATGCGCCGGACAGCCCCAACCAGCCATCGCCAGGGCAAAAGCCCGATTCGAAACAGGAACGACCGATGACCATGAAAAACGCCCTGCGAACCATCCCCCTGCCATGGCTGGCGTGGGTTGCCCTGGCCCATTCGGGGCCAATGGACCCATCGCCACCACAGGGCTCGGCATCGAAGGCCGCAGCAGCAACTGAACAGGAGGAAGACCGCCGCCGAATGGAAGCCCGCGCCTACGCCATCGGCCCGGTGCGCCGCATCACGTTGTCCGGTGCGCGATTCTTCGATGCGGAAGGCAAGCCATGCACGGCCGATCCGCCGCCGGCCCGCGTCACTGAGCGGTATGTGCGCAACTTCCTGCGGCAGGCCATCCCCATCTCGCAGGTGGCGGTGATGAACTATTACGGATCCTTCGGGGAATGCACCAGCGATCCCGTGGACGTGCAATTCAAGGACGGCCGGCAGGTGCGCCTTTCGCTCGCGGCCGACAGCGGCGTGGGCTATCTGTCGCCGGTGGTCAAGGGCCGGGAGGAAGACGTTTACTTCTACTACTGCGAGGTTTGCAAGCGGTGAAGTGAAGGAGATGAAGCAGAGGGCCGTCTGGCTTTCAGAGTGCCAGAGCGCGCCGCCCAGCCCACCGCGTCCTATCCATCCAGCCGCGCAGCTCCTGGTGCCTCAGCGCCCGGCGCCGGCGTCCGAACGGCCCGCAACCGGCGGTGCGCCTCGCCGTCCATCTCCACCGGCAATTGGTGCTTGGCCTGCAGGTAGTGGTGGGTGAACACGTCGAGATAGGCCTCCAGTGTCTGCGCCGCATGCGACTCGCCCGCCAGTTCAAGGCAGATCGCCGCCACCTCGGAGGTGCAGAAATGCTCGTCGCGTTGGGACCGGCGCAGCCGGTAGCGCGACAGCTGCTCGGGCTGCAGGCTGAGCACCGGCAGGTGGTTCAGGTAAGGGCTCTTCCTGAACATCTTGCGCGCCTCGGTCCAGGTGGCGTCCAGCAGCACGAACAGCGGGCGTCGGGGCTGCGGCGGCGGCATGCCCTGCGCAGGAACCTCTGTTGGCTCCACCCGGGTCACCACCCGCGAAGGCTCCGCGAACTCGCCAGGAAACACCACATACGGCTGCCACTGCGGGTCGCGCAGCAGCGCCAGCAGGGCCGGGTCCACCACCGTGCGCGCCCAGCCGAAGGCGAAGGTGTCCGGCACGACGTCGGCGATCAGCCAGCCCGTGTTGCTGGGCTTGAGCGGCTCGATGTCGGCCATCAGCAGGCACATGCCGGCCTGGGTGGCGACCTGGGGCCGCACGGCGCACAGGCAGTGGCTGGGCACCAGCCGGCAGCCGGGGCAGCGCTCGCCGCGCGGGCCGCCCCGGGCGAGGAACGGCTTGGAGCTGCGCGCCAGGCGCTCGGTGCGCAGGCGGGAGACGGCGTGGGGAGCAAGGGAGTGGCCGGCCAAGCGGTCCACGGGATCGGTCAAGCCAGCTCTTCCAGCAAAGTGGCAACCGTGGCGATGAGGGCTGGCAACGAGTCCTGTGCCACGGTCCAGACCGTGTGCACCCGGATGGTGGCGTAGCCATGGATCAGCTGGTTGCGAAACGCCACGATCTGCGCCAGATCCGGTATGCGCGCAGCCAGTGCGGCGTCTGCCCTGGCCAATTGGCCGAGCGCCTCGCCGATGATCTCGAACTTGCGTTCCACGGCCGCCTGCGCCATTTCATTGGCGGCGTAAGCCTCGGCGTCCATGCCCTGAAGAAAATTCTGAATGGCCTTTGCCGCCGCCTGCACATCCCACAGAAAAGCGCGCGGATCACGCGGCAACATACACAGGCTCCCGATGGCGGTTGATGCTGGCCAGTACGTAGGGATTGCGCACCGCGCCCGGCTCGATCAAGTCCACCGGACGGCCGAGCAATTGCTCCAGCGCGGCTTTGGTGCCGAAAAACGAGTGCAGGCCGACCGGCGCGTTATCGGCGAACTCCACCAGAAAATCCACATCGCTGGTGCTCGGATCGAAATCGTGCGCACGGGCTGCGGAGCCGAATACCTCCAGCCGGCGCACGCCGAAGCGTTGGCAGATGGCCGCGATGCGCGGCAGGTGTTGGGCGATGGCGGAATGCATGCGGGAGATTCTAGGGGGGCACCTACTGCCCATCGGCCGGCCCTGCACCGCGCGCATGGCCCTGCCCATGACGAGGGCCCCAATCAACCGCCCACGTGCTCCAGCTCGAACAGCGGCACCTCGGCCTGGCGGCTCAGCCACAGGCCGCCGCCCAGCTCCAGCGCGCCCTCGCGCAGCCCGCGCCGGTACAGCGTGGCGGAGTGCCGGAAGATGCGCGCATCGGTCAGGTCTTCGTCGATGATGTCGCGCTCGTAGTCCTCGCGGGAAACGGCCTCGACATACAGCGCACCACGGCTCAACTGGCCCAGGTTGCGCAGGGCGGCCTTCAGATCGGGCGGGCTCAGGTAGGGCAGCACGCCCTGGCAGATGACCAGGTCGAACGGCTCGCTGGCCTGGTAGTCCACCACCGAGCCCTGCTGCCAGCCGTAGCGCTCGCACAGGTAGGGGCTGAACTCCACGCCCTGGTAGCTGGCCGCGGGAAAGTGCTGCGCCACGATGCCCTTCCACAGCCCGATGCCGCAGCCCACGTCCAGCACGCGCTGCACCGGCACCCGCAGGTACTTGAGGTAGCTGCACACGAAAGTGCCCAGGCGCTCCATGTGCTGCGGGTCCACCACGCTGGTCTTCTTGTCGTAGTAGAAGCGCTGGTAGTACGCCTCGTCGAAGGTGCTTGCGCTGGCTGATTTCAAAGAGGCGGTCCTTGCAGGGAAGTGGAAAAGAAGGAGGGACTGGGGGACGACGCGAAAACGGTGGCAGCGAGTATCCCGTATCGCCTCGGCCACGCGCACGCGCCCTCTGCATGCCTACCGCTGTGTGCGCCGCAGGGCAGGCCGGCGCCGTCCGGCGTCGGCGATACGGCACGGCATGGCACCGCTCCACCCGATTCGAATGGACGCGACACAATGGTCCGGCATGAGCGCAGCCCCCTCCTCCACGCCCCTTTCCGCACCACTTGGTCCCGCCCCGTCCGACCACTGGATCGCCACCGCGCACGGCCGCCTGTTCGCGCGGCGCTGGGCCGCCGGGCCCGCGCCCTGCCCCGACCCATCCGCGCCGCCGCCCATCGTCCTCTTCCACGACTCGCTGGGCTGCGTGGACCTGTGGCGCGAGTTTCCCGCCGTGCTGCGCCGCGCGACGGGCCGCGGGGTGATCGCGTACGACCGCCTGGGCTTCGGCCGCTCCGACGCGCGCACGGGCCTGCTGCCACGGGACTTCGTGGAAGACGAGGCGCGCACCAGCCTGCCGGCCCTGCGCGCGCACTTCAACGTGCAACGCTTCGTGGCGCTGGGGCACAGCGTGGGCGGCGGCATGGCCGCCCATTGCGCGGCAACGCGGGGCACGCCGGGTGACGGCCCCGGCGGCGCGGCGGGCAGCGACTGCGACGCGCTCATCACCATCGCCGCCCAGGCCTGCGTGGAAGAGCGCACGCTGCAGGGCATCCGCGAGGCGCGCGACCAGTTCACCCAACCCGGCGCCCTGGAGCGCCTGGCCCGCTACCACGGCGCCGACCAGGCGCGCTGGGTGCTGAGCGCGTGGGTAGACACCTGGCTGCACCCGGGTTTTGCCGATTGGTCGCTGGCCGAGGCCATGGCGCGCGTCACCTGCCCTGTGCTGGCCCTGCATGGGGACCGCGACGAATACGGCTCCACGGAGCAGCCCGAGCGCATCGCCCGCTGGGCCGCCGGGCCGGCACGTGTGGACATCCTGCCCGGCGTGGCGCACGTGCCCCACCGCGAACAGCCCGACGCGGTGGCCCAGCGGATCGCGGGGTTCCTGGCCGGCCTGCCCGCGGGCCCGGCGGACGGCACCGGCCATCCACCGCAGCAACCGCCCTCAACGCCGGGCTGACGCCTGCCGCGCTGAAAGCCGTCCCGCCCGAAGCGAGCGCCTCACGCCTTGGGCGGCCGATGCAGTGCGCAGAGCTTGTTGCCGTCCGGATCGCGCAGATACGCCAGGTACAGCGCGCCGCTCGGGCCCTCGCGAAAGCCCGGCGGGTCTTCGCAGGTGGTGCCACCGTGGGCGACGCCCGCGTCGTGGAACGCCTGCGCCTGTTCCGGCGACTGCACGGTGAACCCGATGGTGCTGCCGTTGCCGTGGCAGGCCGGCTCGCCGTTGATCGGCGTGGAGATCGCGAACGTGCCCGTGGGGCTGCGGTAGAAATAGCGGTTCTTGTGGGCGGACCCGGGGGCGATGCCCAACGTGCCGAGCACCGCGTCGTAGAACCGCTTGGACACTTCCAGATCGCTCACACCCAACATCACATGACTGAACATGGCTTTTGTCTCCGTGGCGCCCGTCGCCGGGCAAAAAAGGGATCGGACGATGGTAGCGGCCGCCTGCCCGCGCGCGGGTCGCCCGCGGGCGCTGCGCGCCGCCTTGGCGACATCCCGGAGGGGTTCGGGCCGGTGGGGGAAAACCCTCCGGGTCCGCGCTGATAAACCAAGCATCAAAATGGCCACCAGCGCAATTGACACTAGGGCATATTGCTATCAAAAACAGAGCGCCACGCATTGACCCAACGCCGACCGCTGTCTGCAACCCATTCCCATCTCATTCCGTCCCATCCCATCCACCCTACTGCCCCTCCTGCCATGCCACCCATTCACTTCACCCCCGTCCCGCTCGACAAGGCCTACCGCCTGCTCAACCACGGCCCGACCGTGCTCGTCTCCGCCCACCACGCCGGCACCGACAACGTGATGGCCGCCGCCTGGGCCTGCGCGCTGGACTTCAGCCCGCCGAAGGTCACCGTGGTGATCGACAAGGCCACGCGCACGCGCGAGTTGGTGGAAGCCAGCGGCCAGTTCGCGCTGCAGTTGCCGACCCAGGCCATGGCCGCACTCACCGTGGGTGTGGGCACCGACAGCGCCAAGGCGCGGCCCGACAAGCTGCAGCACCACGGCGTGGAGTTGTTCCAGGCGCCCGGCCACGCCACGCCCCTGGTGCAGGGCTGTGCGGCCTGGCTGATGTGCCGCGTGGTGCCCGAGCCGCACAACCAGCAGGCGTACGACCTGTTCATCGCCGAGGTGGTCGCCGCGTGGGCGGACGAGCGGGTGTTTCGGGAAGGGCACTGGCACTTCGGGGAAGCGCCGGGGGCGCTGCGCACGCTGCATTACGTGGCGGGTGGGCAGTTTTATGCGACGGGGGCGTCGGTGCGGGTGTAAGCGCAGAGGCGGGAAGGCTGCTCTTTTGGCTTGGCAAAGGCCCGAAGATGCTGTGGTTCTGCGATAAATTTCCGAGCCCATCTATAGCCATGCGACTCTGGAGGCGAGCAATTGCGTTCAGCCAGCATCCCAAGCTTTGCGGCGATTAGCCCCTTGATTCACCGCACAATGTGCGGCGAATAAGACGCACCCGTCGCGCGTCGGAAAATTTCATTTCAGCCAAACTGATCTCCAGGAAGCGTCCCTCAACTGGAGATCGCGCACCGCCCTTCATAAGCGGCCATGATGAACGGCTTGGCCGCCTCCAAATCGGCTTGCGTGCTCAGCGTAAGCTCCAAATTGCCAGTTCCCCAATGTCCGATGTTCGTCACATCCCAAGCGTTCGCCAACGCCGGCACGGCTGTGCCAGGGTCCAAATGCAAGTACAGCAAAAGGCAACTTTTCCGGTGCGGAACCACGGTGGCAAAGTTTTTCAGCCGTTTGAAGGCCACATACAAGCGCAGCTCTTTGCGCTGTACATCGTCACCCAACGAAAGCATGTAGCCGTCCAACGAGGCAAGCAGTAACTGCACAGGCGCAGCCATCTTGGCCAACACTTCGGCAACCGATTTATCTGGGCCGGTGCCCTTGACACCAAGGGAATCAGACACCAACGGCACGAAAACTGCGTCCGCTCCCGGCTTGCTCACGGGCGCTTTTGGCAACTTGACTGCTGTCGCTTTGCTGCCCGCATCACTGCCTGCATTCACCGACTCCAACAAGAGCAGGTCACCCCCGAACTGCCGGTAGCGAATCAGCTCGATGTTGCGGCCAATCTGCTGCACCGCGTGGCCGTCGTACTTGGTGAAGTCCGCCGCAATGCACACCACGCGGGGGGCGCTCCAGTCAATGGCGTCGGCAGCAGCGGCGCCCAGCTTGTCCAGCACCAGAAGCTTGAACTCTGCCTTTTGGTCCAGCAACCAGTCCAGGTAGAACAAACCCTGGTTGATGACGTTCTCGCCCACCGACCGCTTGTATTCCAGGATGACGGGGCAATTGTTTTCATCCAGGCCCAGCGAATCGATGCGCCCGCCGTGCGTCTTGCCTGTGGAATGCTCGCTGGCGATGAAGCGGATGTTGAGCAAAGGTTGCAGATTGGCTTCGATCAGCGTTTGCAGAGGCTTTTCCAGATCGGAGGCGCTGCCTTGCAGCTCGGTGGCGGTGCCGCTGGTAAGGCGGAAGAGTTTGATGTCGCTCATGGCAGATCACAACGCAACAAGCGTTCGGTGGATGGCGAGCCACGCAGCTCAAGGCGCAGCCAGGGCTGCTTCTGGAACTGTGCCGGTGGCTGCGTCGTGGTCGTGACGATGTATTGAAAAACGGAGTTTTCTTGGGCTTCCAACGTTGCGACCGTGCTGAAAAGGCGGTGGTACACGCTGAGCCCCAAATCAGCCTCACGGGGGCTGTCATGCACGAGGAATGCGGGCAGGTGGGTAGTGCCTTCCATGCTCATGCCCATCACGGCAATGTCGAACGCAATCACTTTGAGCGACTCAATGGCAGCGGTTGACCGCTCGCCCCCCAGTTGAACGGCTAGCTTCACGCCATTGCCGTCCAGCGAAACGCGCCCTGACGCCATGGGCCCCACCACAGTCCGAATCACCGCATCGAAGTAGTTCGACAAGCGATCAAAAACCAGCCCCTTCTGCTCACGGAACGCACCCATGCGGTCCCGGTTGTCCTCCATCTGTGCCACCAGCTTTGCAGCGGCAGAGATGGCTTGGTCCCAGTCGTCCCAATCACGCGCCAGGCGCTTGATGTCGTCCAGGCTTCGGGTCACCTTGAACCAACTGGTGGAACGGCCTTCGTTGAGCTTTTCAGCTTTGTTCAGTGCTTGCCGCAAGGAATCGCGTGCGGAGCGTGCCGGTGGTAGCTGCTGCTTGAGCAACGTGATCTCGACACGGACATCCCCGATGGCTTTCTTCGCCTCATCCATCTGCTTCACCAATGCGTCGTGACGCGCACGCAGGCCATCAAAGTCGGGCAGTTTGTGGGAGAGCTTGCACCCTTGGGCCAACACGCGGTCAATAGGCACTTCGCAGATTTGGCAGGCAGAGACTTCCGCACCCCGCACCCTGGCCGAGCTGGCGGGTAGCTCTGACTGGTATTGCCTGAGCAGCGCTTCGCGAATGGGCAAGCTGGCTTCCAGCACGGCCAACTGTTTCTCCAGCTCGCTCACACGCTGCTCGCTGTCGCGCCAGCGTTGCCTCAAGTCACCCAGGTTAGAGACATCCACCCCCGGGCTCACCCTGGATGCCTGCGCCAGCTTCTGGCTGGCGGCCTGGCGAAGCACGCCAATACACAACCGCCCCTCGGGCACATCGGTGGGTACCAAGTCCAGATTGCGGATGATCTCCAGGCGCAGCCGCTCGCAAGCCCACTGCCTGCGCCCCGCCTCCAAGGTCTTGGCCTTGTGGGCTTCGGTCTTGGAGGCAATCGCCTGCTGCAACTCGATCTCTTCGGGGGATATGGCTGCAATCAAGCCGCGCAAAGCCTCTTGCAAACGGCTGCGCGACATGGATCGGGTGGGCGATTCCGACGCAGATTCAGCCGCACGCCAATCCAGCACATGGTCGAACCGGAATTCCTGGTCACGCGTGAGCCATGCCAGGGCCACCCGCCAGGCATCGTGCGGATGATCCACCGGCATCAAGGCGGCCACTTGCGGCGTGAGGATTTGGGTCTCAATGGCGTTCAGCAGGGATTTCATCCCGGTCGGCTCGTTCTGCCGGTCAAACAGTTGTTCCGGCAAAACATTCGCCACCGCAAAATGCCCGCGCCCCACGCCCAGAGGTCGCAACACGCCCCAAGGGGTGCCGTTCAGCACCACCTCTGCCGAAACCCAACCGTTTAAAAACTCGGCGCTGATGCTCAGCCGTTGGTCCTCAGGCGCAAACTGGTCTTCGCCCAGGCAATAACGCAGCAGGCGGCAAAACAGCGTCTTTCCCGCTCCGTGCCCCAACGCGCCCGCATCGTTGCGGCCACCAAAATCCGCCGGGTCGGGCGACCACACAAAGTTCAGCCCTGGCCGAAGCTCCACCGTCCGCACCGGCACGTGCGGCTCTTTCCAGATGGTGAGCCGCCGCACCCACAGCGCAGGCTGCTTGGCACCCGCTGGCGGCGTTACCCACAAGGCAGGGCGTTCAAACAGTTCAGGCTGCTCTTGCATGCACAAACTCCACAGTCGATGTCTCCAGCAACGGCAAGATGGCCTCGGCACCATGGGCCCGCAGGTACGCCACCACCCAGCCCGCACGGCCCTCTGGCCAACCTGCCGTTTTAATCTGGCCCGCGCCAATCCCTAAAGCCCAGGTGGCCTGCGGCCCAGAGCCTTCTTCCACCAAGTCCCCACGCGCCCGCATGCCCAGCAGGGCTTTGCGCCAAGCACTGTCGGTAGCGGGCTGCAGGCGTGCCACCTGCGTGGGCAGCGGGTCCGCCGCCGGGCCCACCAGCCGTTGCCATTGCGCGGCTTGCTTTGCAGGCAGCGCCGCCGCCATCTGGCGGGGTTGCAGGCACAGCACGGCGGCAAGACGGGCCTGCATCTGCAGCATGGGGCCGCCCCAGGCCTTGAGCACAGCCACCAGCAGGGCCGTTACCGCATGCTCATCCACCACGTCAGGCGCTGCCCACATACCATCGGACAAACCAGTCGCATCGGGCTTCACCACTTCGGGCGTGGCAAAAAGCTCTTGCGTCTTGGTGCGTGGCCGCCCACGCGATGCCTTCGCTTTGGCGGGCTTGGTCGCGGCAAGGCGCTGCAGCAACACGCTAGCGGGCTCGTCTTGCGGGTCTTGCTGCACCAGCTCGCCTCGAAAGGCTTTGGCCAAGACCAAGGGGCTCAGGCATTGGGCTTGGTTTCGGGCTGCATTGGCGCGGGCTTCGATGCGGTCGGCCAGGGCGAATAGGGCTTCTACACGGCGGACGATTTTGGTCTGCACATCCAAAGGGGGCAGAGGAATCTCAAACTCCTTGACCTTGGACAGATTGAGGTTTGGCTGGTTGCCTCCCTCAGCAAGCTCGCGCATATTGAGGTAGTTCGCCTGCAGAGCCAACTTCACAAAAGCTGTCAGCGCTTTTGCGTTGTCAACACGGATTGCAGTGCAGGCTTGGTTGATGGTTGCATCTATTCCTAGTTCGGCAACTTGACCGCGTGTTTTTCCTTCCCCGTACATCGCTACCAGAAGAGTACCTTTTGGATAGATCTTGAGGCGGTGCGCAGAAATAGCGGCTGCCGTAACGAACTCACTGGCTCGTTGAATGATGGCCTCGGACGTCGCAGAACTGGTTATCCACGGAGTGCCGGTACTTGCAAAAAACTGGGCGTTAGAACGCAGGGGTGTTGACCCGGTCCCGACCGATGCAATCGACGATATACAGGCTCTTGGCGCTCCGCCCTCCACTGCGTTTTCACTGAAGGCACCATTCAAGGCCGCCTCCAACACCGCCTGCCGAAAACGCTTGAGCAAGGCAGGGATGGCGTCGAAGCGGTCGTTGCAGGACTGGATGCGGGTAAGCAGGGTGTCGAGTTGGTTGGCGATGCGAGTTTGCTCAGCGCGTGGCGGCAAAGCTACCAAAGTGCGTTCAAACACCCCCTTGGTCACATGACGCAATCCCACTCCACCATGGCTTTGTTGCACAAATCGCGATGCTGATGCCCGTAGACTGACTGCGTGACAGAGACGAAGAACAGGCAGCGGAGCAAGTACCGCACGACGAACTGGAAGGCGTACAACGCGGCGCTGAAAGCGCGAGGCTCGTTGACGATGTGGCTAGATGAGGGCATGCAGTGGTTTGGCACGCCGACCGGCAGGCGTGGACGCAGCCGAACCTTCTCGGACGCAGCAATCCAGTTCTGCCTGAGCATCAAGTGCCTGTTCGGCCAGCCCTTGCGACAGGCGCTGGGCATGGTGCAGAGCCTGCTGCGGCTGGCAAAGCTGGACTGGCCGGTACCTGACTTCAGCACTGTTTGCCGGCGCCAAAAGACCTTGCAGGTCGAACTGAGCTACCAGCGAACCAACTCGCCGCTGCAGTTGCTGGTGGACAGCACCGGCATCAAGTTCCTGGGCGAAGGAGAGTGGAAACGCAAGAAGCATGGTGCTGAATACCGGCGCGAATGGCGCAAGGTCCATCTGGGCATCGACGCGCAGACGCTGGAAATACGCGCCATCGAGGTGACCAGCAACGCCATTGGGGATGCGCCGATGTTGCCCGGGTTGCTGGCTCAGATTCCCACTGACGAATCCATCGAAAGCGTCAGTGCCGATGGCGCCTACGACACGCGCGCCTGCCTGGACGCCATTGCCGAGCGGCACGCGATGGCGGTGATCCCGCCCCGCAAGAACGCCAGCCATTGGAAGAAGTCGAGTCCGGGCTCGGCGCATCGTAATGAGGCCATTCGGGCGTGCCAGCGCCTGGGTCGCGGCATTTGGAAGAAGTGGAGCGGCTACCACCGGCGCAGCCTTGTGGAGACGAAGATGCACTGCTTCAAGCGACTGGGCGAACGGGTGATCGCGCGCACGTTCGACCGCCAGGTTGTGGAGCTGCATGTCCGCGTGGCCTTGCTCAATCGGTTCAGTCAGATCGGCCGTCCTCACACCGTGTCGGTGACTGCTGTGGCATAGGTCCGTCTGGGGTTGGGGTCATGCCGTCTGCAATTCGATTTGTGCAACAGCGCCCTCCACCATAGGCAACATCAATTAACTCGCCCAGCTTTTGGTTGATGGCCGAGCGAAAAAAACGCTTGTCCAATAACGTCTCATCAAAATCAACACGAAAAATGTGTTGATTTAGTACAGCGTCTCCATCGCGCCAAACGTGGGCACCGAAGGAAGTGCCAGGCGTTCCGGACCAAGCAAAGAGTAGCTCCCCACCGCGCAAGCGATTGCGCTCGTCCACTTCGCCCTGAAAGTAGTTGTAGGTGGAGGTAGGATTGTTGAGGTTTTGAATGCGGACAATTGGCAATCCACTGGATTGCCATTCGCTGGGTTTGAACGCTCTTCCATTCTTCAGCGAGCAGAGATTGCCAATTTCTGTCTCGATCCAGTTATTCGGCAACTCACTCATCCTCGCCCCCATCCAGCAAAACCCCCCGCCGCGCCAGCCGCTCACGCGCTTCCAGCAGGGCCTGGTGCAGGTGTTGTTCCAGCTCGGCCTTGGGTGGCAGCTCGGTCCAGTATTCGGCCACGGTGATGCCGTCTTTGTGCATTTGCAGCAACTCCACCTGTTCGCGGCTGGATTCGGCACACAGGATGAGGCCGATGGGCGCTTCCTCTCCCTGCTGGCGTTCATGCTGGTCCAGCCATTTCAAATACAGCTCCATCTGGCCTTTGTGCGCGGCCTTGAAGCGGCCCAGCTTCAGCTCGATGGCCACCAGGCGGCGCAGGCGACGGTGGTAGAAAAGCAGGTCCAGGTAAAAGTCCTCCCCGTCGATAACCATGCGCTTTTGCCGCTCTACAAACGCAAAACCCCGGCCTAGCTCCAGGATGAAGGCTTCTAGCTGGCGCAAGATGGCGGCTTCCAGGTCGGCCTCATCATGGCCCTGGCGCAGGCCCAAAAAGTCCAAAAAGTACGGGTCTTTGAAAACAGTGCCCACCGTCTGCCCCTGTGCTGGCACCAGCGCATCAACGGCAGGGATAACGGGGGCGCCAGCGTTGGCATGGGCAATGGCACTGCGCTCGAATGCTTTGCGGTCTATCTGCTGGGCCAGCTCGCGCACGCTCCAGCCGTCTTGTGCGGCTTGGCGAGCGTAGAACTGCTGCGCCTCGGGCGCTTTAAGGGCCACGATAGCCACCATGTGGCTCCAACTCAATTTTGTCGACAGTGTCGACACAATCTCTGCACTGGGGAAAGCCTGCGCAAACTTGACCATGCGGCGCAGGTTGCGGGCTTCAAAACCCCGGCCAAACTCTTGCGAGAGCTGTTGGCCCAGGTGCCCCAGCAGCTGGCTACCGTATTGGGCACGCTCGCTGCCCAGCACTTCGGTGGCCAAGCGTAGGCCCACCGCCCAGTACAGGCGGGTGAGTTCGGCATTCACTGCACCGGCCAGGCGCTGGCGGCTGCTGGCGATCAGTGTGCGCAGTTCGGTGTGCAGGGTCGTCGGCAGGTTGGTCGGCAGTCCGTCTGCCGCTGCGGAAACCTGCTGGCTCATGGCTGGGCCTCGTCTGCCGTAGTGCCGTCGTCAACCAGCAGGTCTTCCAGCGCAGCGTCCGGGTCTTCGCCCAGCGCTTCCAGCAGGCTGCGCAGGTCAGCCATGGCGCCGTTCAGCTCGCGCATCACTAAGCGGGCCACCAGTGCGGGTTCGTCGCGTTGGGCCTCTGCCCTTTCGGCGCTGTCGTCTTTGAGCCAGCTGATGTCCAGGTTGTCGCCACGGGCCTTGATTTGTTCGCGCGTGAACTTGCGCCAGCGCCCTGCCTCACCCGTGTCCACGCGCTGGGCCAGGGCTGTGGGGCCGCCGCAGGGGTCAGCGCCAAACACGTCTTCAAACTTGTCGCGGGGTACGCTGACGGGGGCATCAGGCTTGGTGCGGAAGTAGTCGCGGGTGAAGGGGGTGCGCTTGCCGAACTGGGGCATGTTGGCGCGCATGTCGTACACCCACACTTCTTTGGTGTTGCCCGTGTCTTTCTTGCCGCGCGTGAAAAACAGCACGTTGGTTTTGACGCCCTGGGCGTAGAAGATGCCAGTGGGCAGCCTTAGAACAGTGTGCAGGTTGCACTTGTCCATCAGGTCGCGGCGTATGTCCGCGCCCACATTGCTTTCGAACAGCACGTTGTCGGGCAGCACCACGGCAGCGCGGCCACCGGGGGCCAGGTTGCGGTAGATGTGCTGCAAGAAGCAAAACTGCTTGTTGGTGGTCGGGTAGGTGAAATCGGTGCGGGTGGGCAGGCCGCCGCCTTTTTTGGTGCCAAAGGGCGGGTTGCTTAAGGAGAGCGTGGCCTGCGGCAGACGGGTGCCCTCTTCGCCCAGGGTGTCGCCAAACTGTATGCCGCCTTCGATGCCGTGCAGCAGCATGTTCATGAGTGCCAGGCGATGGGTGTCTTGCACCAGCTCCATGCCGTAAAAGGTGCTGTGGCGGTATTTGCGCTGTTGCACTTCAGTGCGTTCGTCTGGCGGATACTTGGTGCGCAGGTAGTTGTTGGCGGCAATCAGGAAGCCACCGGTGCCCGAGGCGGGATCCTGGATCACATCGTCCAGCGTGGGCTGCATCACGGCAACGATGCTGTCGATCAAATCGCGGGGGGCGAAGTACTGGCCTGCGCCGCTTTTCTTTTCGCTGGCGTTGCGCTCCAGCAGGCCTTCGTACAGGTCGCCCAGGTCGTCGCGCTGCACGCTGTACCAGTCGAGCTTGTCGATCTCTACCACCAGCTTGGACAAGGTGGCGGGCTTGGTGATGAAGGTGCTGGCGTTGGCGTAAATCTGCTGCACGCTGCCACTGCCGTGCAGGCCGTAATCCAACAACAGTTCTTTATATGCGTCCAGCCGGTCGGGGGCCGACGCGGCCATGAGGTCGGCCCAACGGGTGCCGTCCATTCTTACTTTTGACTCGCCCTTCCTGGGCGCTTTGTCGATGACCAAGGTGCCTTCTCGGCCAGTCTCTTGCATCATGCGCAAGAAGAGCAGGTAGGTGAGCTCGCTCACATACTGGTGGTAGGTCACTCCGTCGTCGCGCAGCAGGTTGCATAGGTTCCAGAGCTTGGCGACGATGTCTGACGCCGCAGGGTTGATTGCAGTCATGTAGGGGGATGCGGGAAACGCGGTCAAGCGGACTTTTGGTCGCCCGCCCACAGTGCGTCGTTAAAGGCTTCCAGCACGGGCTGGAGCTGGCCGTTGAAGAGTTTGTCCAGGCGGGCAAAGCCCCCGCCGTCGCGCTTGAATATAAGGTCTGGGTCGTCCAGCGCTTCGCGGTCTACCAGCATATTGGCTTTGGTTTGCGCAGCAATGCGTTTGAGCCAGTCGCGCTGGGGTTGCGTCCAGGGTTTGCCTACCAAGGGCTTGGCCAGCAGGTCTTGCAGGGCATGGTCTACGCGCTCGGCATAGGGCAGCAGGGCGTCGCCCATAGCGGCCTGTCGGATGAAGCCAATGATGCGGGCGGCAATGTCCTGGTTGCTGAGCTCGCGCCAGGCGGTGGCCAGGCGGGTTTCGGTAAAGCCAGCCTGGTCCAGCGCCAGCACGAGCTCCTTAAGCTGCTTGCGCGTGAGGTCGCGCGGGCGGGTGAGCACGGTGATGAGTGCAGGCAACTCGTTGCCGTGGCTGGTGATGAAGTCTTTGAACGCTTTCAAATATCTTCAGGCTTGCTGGCGGCGCCGTAGCCACGCTCGATGCCTGCCAACGCGTCAGGGTGGTCGGAGATAAACAGGGGCTGTCCGCCACCATCGCGCTTGCGGTCGAGTATTTCGCCCAATCGAGGGTTTTGAATAAACCAGTTGGCGATTTCGTCCACCGACAGGGTGCGCAGCTTTTGGATGAAGGCTTCGGGCGTCATGCCGGCCTTGGTTTCAAAGTCTTGCGTAGCTTGGGCGTCGAGATGGCGTTTCTTGACTTGCAGCTTGGCCAGGAACTGCTGGCGCACTAGCTCCCGTGCGGCGGGGTCTTGCACGGCCACCATTTCTTGCTCCAGCTGCGCAAAGCAGATGCTGGGGTTGACCACAACGGGGCGCATGGCGGTCATGTTGCCAATGACTTCAAAAATGCGCACGGCGTCAAACACGCGAAAGCTGTCTTTGGGGTCGCCGTCAAAGTCGCACAGGCGAGTCGCCCGGCCCAGCATCTGATCGAACAAGATGCGGCTGTTGACCTGGCGCAGGAAGACGAGGTTGCAGATTTCTGGCACGTCCACACCGGTGGTGAGCAAGTCCACGGTCACGGCCACATTGGGCAGGCGCTCGTTTTTGAAGCGGCGAATCAGCTCCAGCGGCTTGTCGGCATTGCCGGTGATTTTGATGACGGCATCGTCCTCCACGCTGCCGTACCGGGCTTCAAAAGCGGATTTCAGCACGTCCACCACCAAATCGGCGTGATCGGTGTTGACGCAGAAGATGAGGGTTTTGTGCTTGCCCGTGGGGTCGATCTCTTGGGCCAGGTAATTGCACACCACTTCATTGAAGGAGCGGGTGATGACCTTGCGGTTGAAGTCTTCGACGTTGAGGGCTATGGCATCGGGTGCCTTGAAAAGATCGATCTGATTGCGCCGCGCGTCGTAGATCTTGACCTCCTCCCCCACCTTCCAGTGCATGCCCCCTTTCGACAGCTCGGTGTGGATCTGTATGGGCGGCTCGTAGTCCACCAGGTAGCCATCCACCACAGCTTCGCGGTAGCTGTAGGTGAATACCGGGGCACCAAATATCTCGGTCGTGTGCAGGGCCGGAGTGGCGGTCAGGCCGATCTTGACGGCATCGAAGTAGTCGAGCACCCGGCGGTACTTGGAGATGTAGTCGTCAAAGCCCCGGAAGCTGAGTTCGGTGTCTGACAGTTCGCGGTCCAGCGTGTAGCCGCGGTGGCATTCGTCGATCACCACGCAATCGTATTGGTCCACCGTGGGTGGGGCTAGGCCATCGGCAGAAAACAGCACGCGCCGCATCATGCCCTGCACGGTGGCAATGTGAACAGCGGTGTCGTCGTCTGGCGTCTGTGCGTCCAGCTCTTTGATGCCGAAGGCTTCGGCGAAGGTCTGCAGCCGCTCCATGCGGGTGTCCTTGAAGGAGTTGGCCGCTTGTTCGCCCAACGCCGACCGATCCACCAGAAACAAGATGCGTTTGAAGCGCTGCGCTTTGAGCAGGCGGTAGATCAAGGCAATACAGGTTTTGGTTTTGCCAGTGCCTGTTGCCATGGCCAACAAGATGTCGCGCTGGCCCTGGCCTATTCGTGCCTCGGTGGCACGGATGGCCTTTTGTTGATAGGGGCGCAGTGGAAAGCCGAAGTTGAACTCGGTGTTGTCCAGTTGCTGGTGTGCTTTGACCTCATCCGCAGCGAGCAGATGTTTGAGTCCATCAGGGCTGTACCAGCCATCCAGCGCCTGACTGCGGTTTTCGGGGTGGCGTAAGTCGCAGAACCAGATGCCGCTCTTGGTAGACAACTGCCGCAAGTAAGGGCGCCCATTGGCAGAGAAGACGAACGGGATGCGGTATTGAGACTGCGCGCCCCAGTTGCAATCATGCAGTTGAACCTCTGCGCCAGCGGTGAATGTGCGGCTGTAGCGTTTGGCTTGTTGCAGGGCGCCTGATACGTCAATGTTCTTTCGCTTGGCCTCGACCACGGCCATCGGCGTGAGCCCTTGAAAAATCACATAGTCGGCGGAACAGCCATCACAGGGCCATTCGGCGATGGCAATGTTGCGGCCGCGCACTGGGCGTGCCCCTTTGCTGTAACGCAAGCTTTCACTGTCGGCCTCCCAGCCGGCCTGCCGCAACTGGGCGTCGATGATGCGGCGGGTTTCCGCCTCGTCCAGCTGGACTTTCGTGGCGGCTGCGTTGGCGGACTGCAGCAAGGAAGCGTATTGCGTCGCAGGGGCTGCAACAGCCGCAGCTTGCAAGGCAGAAAGTTGGTCTGCCAAGCGCGCTTTGGCCGCATCGGCCTCTGTGGCCAACTGCTCCCAAACGGCACGCTCTTCACTTAATGACGAAAGCTGGGTTCTCGTGTGCGCAAGTTCTGCACCGGCTTGCTCATTTTGAGCTTGGTAGCTTGCTACCGCCTGCTGCAGCCGTGCCAGCTCGGCTTGCAGGTCCGCTGTTTCGTTGCTGGGTGGTTGAGGTGGAACAAAGGGGCCAGATCGATGGTTGGCATCTTTGAAGGTGCGATGGAACCACAGCGCCAGTTGCCAGCAAAGCTTGAGTGTGGACAACGCTCCCGCATGGTTCCCGGCCAGGGCGTGGTTTGCGGCATTGCCATTGATGCGGATTTGATCGAAGACCTGCTTTACCTCTCTCGGCAAGGCGCCCTCGTTCTGCAAGCGCCGTATGAGTTCGTATTGGGTTTCGGCGGGGTTCGTCAAAAAACCGACTCTGGCCGCCAGAGACTGCGCCAGAGTTTCTGAGAATTGCCTGAGCTTCAGCAGGCTAGTGTTCGGGTCCTCCGCGAAGTACCGCTCCGCCAATGCGCCCAACCGCCAAAGCTGCTCTTCGTAAGAGCGCAGCATGTCAAAGTTAGATTGAATCCCTTGAAGCATAGGTTTTTTGAGTGAGCGGCAGATTCACAACTGGCAGGCACCGTCTGATTCTGCCCGCGATATTCAGTGCTTATTTCTACCCAGCCCCGATGACCAATCGATGGGTCGCTCTTGTGCTCGCAACGTAAACCAAACGTGCGTCCAACTCCGGGGAGGCTTTCGCTGTGTTGGCTTTCCGACGTTCGTCCTCAGCAACCACCGCCACCACCGCCCACTCCAACCCCTTGCTCGCATGCATGGTCATGACCTTGATAGCATCCTCCTCCGGCCGGTAATCCCCTGACCTCTTGCGCATCCGGTGCGGCAGCCCTTTTCGCACCAACGCCGCCGAGCATTCCTCCATCTCGCTGTAATGCCGGCACAACACCGCCATATCGCCCCACGCATGCCCCTGCGCATGCTGGTCCGCCAGCAGCTCCGCCACCCGTGCCGCGCGCTCCGGCAGCGTGGGCAGGTCGATCACGATGGGCTCCGGTCCCTCTCGCCCGCAACTCATGGGTTGCAGCAGCGGGATGCCGTCTTCCCCGCCCACCGCGTCTTCGGGCTGGAGCAGCCTACCGGCCATGCGGTGGGCCAGTTGCAGGATCTGCCGCGTGTTGCGGTAGTTGATCTTCAGGATGGTGGTGCGGCCCTGGGCCTGGATGCCGACGCTTTTCAGGCTGAAGCTCTTCTTGTCGGCCCGGTCGTAGATGCTCTGCGCGTCGTCGTACAGCAGCAGCAGGCTGTTGGTGGCCGGGTCCACCATCTGGGTGACGAGCTTGAGCCATTCGGGCGCGAAGTCGTGGCCCTCGTCGATGAGGATGGCGTGGTACTGGCCGGCGGGAATGTGGCCCGCGTCCACGCCGTGGATCACGCGCTGCACGTACTCGGCCATCAGCTTGTCCACGGGCCAGCGCTGCGTGCCCTCGGGCAGCAGGTGGTAGGCCACCAGCTGGTCGCGGCACCACTTGTGGAAGTGGCGCACGTGCACGCGGTCTTGCAATCCCTTGGCCTGGAAGGTGGCCGCCAGCTTCACGCCCAGCGGCTCGTTGTAGCAGAGGATGAGGATGGGCTTGGCGCCCGCCGTTTGCGTCTGCGCCAGGTGTTCGGCGCGGTAGCCGAGGATCATGGTCTTGCCCGATCCCGCCACGCCGTGGATCACGCGGTGGCCGTCGCCCAGGCTGCGGGCGAGCTGCTCCTGCTGCAGGTCCATCACCCGCATGATGCCGGGCAGGCGGGCGTCTTCATCGTCGTCGCTGTCGCCCCCCTCTCTGCCCGTGCCCTGCCCGAACAGGCTTTGCTGCTGGGGCACACGCACCTCGGGGAACAGGATCCACCGCACGCGGTCGAGCTGCGGCAGGGTGATGGCGCTCTTGCGGCCGAAGGTGTGCGGGTACATGGCCCACAGGCGCTGCTGGAAGGCCTCGGCGTCCACGTCTTCGAACATCTCGTCCTTGCAGATGGCCAAGTGGGACGGAATCGCCTCGCCCAGGCCCGCGCCCTCGAATTGCTTGCGGGTGATATGGGTGAAGACCACGCCGTGGCCCCAGGGGAAGGCGAGCTTGCCTTGGTAGGGGCCTTCGCCCTGCACCAGCTGCGGGTCGCGCTCCAACGCATTGACGACCTGGATCGCGCAGTGGCGCGCCTGCTGCAGCGGGCTCATGACGACCTTGAGCTGGCCCTCGGGCGCGATCTCGAAGCGTTCGCGCGTGGCGTTGCGGATGGTGTCCAGGCGCCAGTCCTTGACTTCCAGGATGAGCGCGCCGCGGCGAGGGTGCAGCACCACGAAGTCGGGCCGCGTCTGCTTGGGGCCGATGGGCACGTCCCACCAGAGCAGGTAGTCGTCCTCCAGCTTCTGCTCCAGCCGCTCGGCCAGGCGGCGCTCACCCGAGGTCATGCGGCCCGCGCAGGCGCCCAGCGCCGGTATCAAGGTTGCCATTCCATCCCCCCAGCCCTCCCGATTTATGTATCTGTCTGTTGCAGCTTATAGCGGGAATGGCTGATTTCTAACTGACGGAAACCCCGGGATGGCGTTCGGGTAAAGCGTCATCGCGCAGATGGAGCCATGAGAAAAAATGGCCTCCAGCGCATATATTTCTAGGGCGTATAGCTATTGATTTAATAGCAATCCAAATACGACGCCAAGTGGGAAGAATTGGGCCAAAAACGCGATGGATCAGGCGTGTCGCGCTGATCTCGCAGGTCACGCTCAGCAAGTACTTGCAGGAGGGCTGGCGCCCGTGCGGAGTCCGCCGCACACGGGCGAGCCGGTCTTCGGCACCCAGGGCGGGTGCCATGCGGCCGGGCAAGCCACCGGCCGGCGCGCTGTCGGGCGGTCGCCTGCCAGAAGGCGACCAGCCGGCTGGCTTACTTGTTCACGAACGCATTGCGCGCCGCCACCGCCAGGTCCGGGTAGTTGGCGAACATGCCGTCCATGCCCATGTCCAGGTAGCTGCGGAACTCGGTGGCGGCCGTGGCGGCGTTGGCCTGGGCGAAGGTCCAGCCATGCACCTTGAGGCCGGCGGCGTGGGCCTGGTCGATGTAGTCCTTGGTAATGGGGTACGCGGCGGTGTTGATGACCACGCCGATGCCTTCGGTGAAGCCGGCCACTTCCTTGAACGTGAGCTGCGTGACGGTGCTGCCGGAGATGACGCCCATGCGCGGCGTGCCGTCGGCGGCCTTGGCGGCCACGCCCAGCAGGATGAGGGGCATCTTGCTGTTCTGCGCGGTCTGCTTGGTGCGCAGGCTGCGCAGCGTGGCGTCGCTGAACGACTGGATGTAGACCTTGCTGTCGGCGTTGTAGCCGTTGTCCTTCAGGGTTTTGAGGATGCCGTCTTCCATCACCGGGTCGGCCTGCTTGGCCTCTGGGTACAAGCCCACTTCGCGGCCCGCGGCGGTGGATTGCTTCTTGGCGAAGTCCACCACTTCCTGGAAGGTGGGCACCTGGAAGGGGTTGGCGGCGCTGGGCGCAAAGCCCGGGTAGCTGGTCTTGCCGGTGCCGGTGGGCACCACGGTCAGGGTGCGGATTTCCGCGAGGGTGAAGTCGGCCACCTTGTAGCCACCGTTGCGCTGCGCGAACAGCGTGGAAATGTTGGTGGTGCGGTTGAGCGTGTCGTCGTGGATGGCGACGAGGGCGCCGTCCTTGGTGATCTGCAGGTCGGGCTCGATGAAGTCGGCACCCATGCGGATGGCCAGCTCATAGCCGGCCAGGGTGTGCTCGGGCAAGTAGCCGCTGGCGCCGCGGTGGGCGATGACCTGGGGCTGGGCGGGCGGCGCGTCGTCGTTGCCGCCGCAAGCGGTGAGGGACAGGGCCGACAGGCACAGGGCCGAGGCCAGCAGGGAGAGTCGTTTCATGGGAGCGTCTTCTTTCTGGTGTCGACAACAGCGTCGATGAGCGAAGGCCGCACTCTAGAAGTGACACATGGCAAACCCGTGGCAAGTGCGTGACAGGCGGGCGACACGGCGCGCCGCGAGCCTGCGCTTACCCCCGGAGCGGGCCGCGGCGCCTTGCCCGGCGCGGGTTACCCGCGCTGCGGAATCTCCAGTCCGCGCGCCACGGCAGGCCGCGCCACGAAGGCGTCCAGCACGCGCTGCACCTGCGGGAAGTCGCCAAAGCCCACCAGTTCGCGCGCCTCGTAGAAGCCGATCAGATTGCGCACCCAGGGGAAGACGGCGATGTCGGCGATGGAGTAGTCGTCCCCCAGGATCCACGCGCGCCCGGCCAGGCGCTGCTCCAGCACGCCCAGCAGCCGCCTGGATTCGGCCACGTAGCGGTCGCGCGGGCGCTTGTCTTCGTAGTCCTTGCCGGCGAACTTGTGGAAGAACCCGAGCTGGCCGAACATGGGGCCGAGGCCGCCCATCTGCCACATGACCCACTGCAGGGCCTCGTAGCGCGCGGCGGGGTCCTGCGGCAGGAAGCGGCCGGTCTTCTCGGCCAGGTAGAACAGGATGGCGCCGGATTCGAACAGCGCCAGCGGGCGGCCGCCCGGGCCGTCGGGGTCGAGGATGGCGGGGATCTTGTTGTTGGGGTTGAGCGAGAGAAACTCGGGCGAGAGCTGGTCGTTGGTGTCGAAGCGCACCAGGTGCGGCTCGTACGGCAGGCCCAGTTCTTCCAGCAGGATGGAGACCTTCACGCCGTTGGGCGTGGGCAGTGAATACAACTGAAGGCGCTCGGGGTGGCGGGCGGGCCACTTGGCGGCGATGGGGTGGGTGATGGCAGGGGCGGGATTTTGCGCTGGGTTTTGCGTTGTCATGGTTTTTTGAAGGCCGCAGGGCGCACGGCCGGGGGAAGCGAAAGGGGTTTTGATTAAAACCCTGCGCACCGCGGGACGCAGACCGGCGGGCAGTAACCCCTGCGCAATTCGGCCCTTACCGCGCCGTGCGTTCATGCCGCGGCGTGTGCGGTTATGGCGCCGTCCGCAGCGCCATCTGTGCGCCGCCTATGCGTCGCCTATGCGCCGTTTTACGCCCTCAGCCCTTCACCAGGCCGCTGTCCACGATCAGGTTCTGCCCGGTCACCGCGCGCGACCAGGGCGACAGGAAGAACAGCACCGCGTCGGCGAACTCGGCCGGCGTGGTCACGCGGCGCAGCGGGGTCATGCCGGCGATGAGGTCGAACACGGCCTCGGGCGTGGCGCGGCTGGCGTCGGTGGTGCGCAGCAGGCCGCCCGACACCATGTTCACGGTGATGCCGTGCGGCCCCAGGTCGTTGGCCGCCGTGCGGGTGAGCGACAGCAGCGCGGCCTTGGCGGCGGTGTAGTCGTGGTAGGGCACCACGGGGTTCTGGAACAGGTTGGTGCCCACGTTCACGATGCGCCCGAAACCCTGCGCGCGCATCGCGGGCAGCGCGGCCTGCAGGGTGTTCAGCGCACCCTTCACGGCGCCGTCGATCTGCTGCTGAAAGCGCTCCCAGGCGATGTCGCCGATCTGCGGCCGGGCGTCGCCGTCGAAGCGGAACTGCGCGAGCGCGTTGTTGACCACCGCGCTGATGGGCCGGCCGGTGCGCTCTTGCGCCTGGGCGAAGAGGCGCTGCACGGCGGCGGCGTCGGTCACGTCGGCCTGCAGGGCGATGGCGCGCGGGCCCAACTCCTGGGCGAGTGCCTGCGCTGCGGTGTCGCTGGTGAGGTAGTTGATGACCACGCCGGCGCCTTCGCGCGCCAGCGCCCGGGTGATCGATTCGCCCAGGCCCCGGGCACCGCCGGTGACCAGGACCCATTGTTCGGACAGTTGCATGGTGGTGTCGCTCGCGTGGTGTGAAAAAAAGACCGGGGCCGGGGCGCGGTCAGGCCGACGCGGCATACCCCAGCGGTTGCAGAAAGGCGCCGGGCTGCGCGCGGTGACACAGCAGCGTGAGCTGCTGGCGCGCCCGGGTCATGCCGACGTAGAGGGTGTTCTTCTCCTGCGCATAGGGCGCCTGCGGCACGGGGAACACGCCTTGCTCCAGGAACGGGATCACCACGTGGTCGAACTCCAGGCCCTTGACGTCCTCGATGTTGGCCAGGACCAGGCTGGCGGTGCTGCGCAGCTCGCGCTGGCGCTGCTCGGCGCGGTTCAGGTGCAGGAAATAATCGCGCGCGCTGGCAAAGCCCTTCGCCGCCTCGCACAGGCCGGCCAGGTTGGCGAGCGCGTCCTCGCGCCGCTGGCGCGAGACGAACACCTCGCGGATCACGGTGTCGATCTGCAGGGCCTGCAGCAGGCGCGGCAGGGTGTCCTGGCCGCCCGCCTCGCGCGCCACCTCCAGGGCCTTGCGCAGGCGCCGCTGCATGGCGGGCTCGACGTTGGCCACGATCTGGTGGGTGAAGAAGCTCTGCAGGAACAGCGGGTTGTCGGTCACGCTGCGGATGGCGTCCTCCAGCAGGGCCTGCTGCGACTCGTGCTCGCGCCCGGCCACGACGATGCGCGCGCCACAGAAGAACACCAGCGCCCGCATGAGCTTGTCGCGCGTGCGCGGCTCGGAGACGCTGTCGAAGTTGTCGGTGGCCACGGCCAGCAGGCCGCGCACCAGCAGCACCTCGGGCCGCAGCAGGTAGCTGTCGAAGCCGCTCACGGTGTAGGGCACGTTGTCGGCCAGCAGCCGGTTCTCGATGCCCACCGACTGGTTGGAGTGGCGCAGCAGCACGGCAAAGCCCGCCATCCGGGCGCGGGGCCGGGCGCGCCACTGCTGGGCCGCCTGCGCAATCAGGTCCACGCACTGCGCGGCATCGTCGTAGGGCCGCAGTTCCACCGCGGTGTCGTGCCCGGCGAGCGAGTCGTAGGGCTTGGCCGCCAGCCGCCCGGCCTTGGCCGCGAGCTTCTTGCCGAAGCGGTGGCTGGGCGTGAGCCGCAGGCGCGCCACCGGGCGGCCGGTGTGCGCGGTGATGGCATCGCCCATGAAAGCGGCATCGGCCCCGTGGGCGCCGTAGATGACCTGGTCGCGGTCGCCCACGCCGCAGAAGGTGCACTGCGTGGTGTCCAGCAGCTCGCGCAGCACGCGGAACGCGGCCTCGTTCATGTCGTGCATCTCGTCGACCAGCACGGCCTGCACGCCGCGCGGCCAGCGCGGCAGGCTGGCCGCTGTGTCGCCGCCGTGCAGGCGCCGGGCCAGGTCGTAGGTGGCATCGAAGGGGCCGCGAAACAGCGGCTCGTCGGCCAGCTCGCGCCGGCGGATGCGCTCGTAGGCCAGGAACACCTTGAGCTGCGTGTAGCCCACGCCGATGGCGGCCGCGTGCTCGGGCGAGGCCGGGCCGCCCTCGCGCTCCAGCTCGTCCTTCATCGTGCCCTTGAGCCACACGCTGGTCGCCAGGAACTCCTCCACGAAGCCGGTGTCGCCCAGCGTGGGCAGCAGCAGCTCCTCGCGCCAGCGTTCGTGCTCGTTGTCTTCCACGCGCTGCACCGCCTGCCAGACGAAGGGGCGCAGTTCCTCCAGGTGCCGGTGGTGCGGCACGGGGGCCTCGTACTGGTCGGCCAGCATTTCGGCGCAGAAGGCATCGAACGTGGCGATGCGAAAGCGCTGCGCCACGGGCGCGGGCACGCCGACCTTGCGCAGCGCGGCCTGCAGCGCCTGGCAGGCGGTGGCGGTGTGCGTGAGGGCCAGGCAGCGCTCGGGCGCCACGCCGCGCGCCCAGGCCTGCCCCATGCGCAGGGCGAGCGTGGTGGTCTTGGCCGCGCCGGCGTTGGCCTCGATGACCAGCGTGCGCTCGGCGGACTGCTGGATCGCCAGCTGCTCGGCCGTGGGGTCGATCTGCTTGGCCTGGAAAAGGGGAACGGTGGGGGGGGTGGTCGCCAAGGGATTCTTTTCAGGCAGGGCCCCGGCGCGGGCGCAGGGCGCGAAGCGGCAAGGGCGCCAGGGGGGGCGAAGGCCTCAGCGCCGGCGCTCGGCGCTCACGTCGATTTCGCCGAAGACGGTGACACCGTTCGAGCCCTGCCCGCCGATGCCGTGCGTGCCGCGAGACGGCGCCTCGGACGGCGCACCGCCCGCGCAGCCGGCCAGCAGGCCCACGAAGGCCAGGGCCGCAAGGCAGCGAGCGAGCGCGTTCATGCCTCGCCCCCCAGGTGCTTTCCCAGGATGCCGGCCAGCTCGAACATGGTGACCTGGTCCTTGCCGAACACGGGGCGCAGCTTGGTGTCGGCGTTGATGGCGCGCTTGTTGGTGGCGTCCTGCAGGCCGTTGGCCTTGATGTAGTCCCACATCTTCTTCACGGCCTCGGGCCGGGCAACCGGTTCCGGCCCGATCACCGCCGCCAATGCGGCGCTCGGGGCCTTGCCGGCCGCGGGCTTGCGCGGCGCCTTGGGTGCGGCCGGGGCCTTCTTGGCGGCGGCTTTGGCAGCGGTCTTGGCGGCAGGCTTTGCAGCCTTCTTGGCCGCGGCCGACGTCTTGGCGGCCGCGCCTGCACCGGCCTTTGCAGCGAACGTCTTGCGCGGCGGGAATTTGCTCTCGCGCTGCTCGAACTCGAAGTTCACCTTGCCCGCCTCCTTGTCCCAGGCGAGGAACGCCTTGAACGCCCGGCGCGTGCGCATGCTCACGAACTTGTCGAGCAGGTCGGTCTTGCCGGTGGCCAGCAGCTTGCTCATCTGCGCGCGCTCCACGGGCTGCTGCAGGATGATCTTGCCGCTCTTGAAGGTGCAGCTGGGCGTGGGCTGCGCCGCCGTGGGCACGGCCTTGCTGCACACGTAGTTGCTGCCGTGCTCGTACACGGGCGCGCCGCACACGGGGCAGGCGCCCAGGCTTTCCTGCTCCGAGAAATCGACCAGCTCGCCCGATTCCTCGGCGTTCTTGTCGTCGCCGAAGTCGAACTCCAGCTTGTAGTTGTGCGCCTCGTCGTCATAGACGATGCCCACCTCGGCCGTGAAGGGCCAGCCGGCCTTGGAGCGAAAGCCCTCCAGCGGGCCGATCTTCTTGTCGCGCAGCAGCTGGTCGGCCTCGGCGGTCTCGAAGGTGCGGCCGGCCGGCGACTTGCCGAACGAGAAGCCGCAGGCGTCCGAGCCGTCGCCGGCCTTGCCCACGCAGGCGTAGCGGCGGTAGTTCTCCTTCACCACGCCACCGCAGTTGGGGCACGGCGCCGAGAGCGTGGCGTAGTCGCCGGGAATGGTGTCGCGGTCGTATTCCTTGGCCTTCTTGACCATGCGTTCGGTCATCCGGGCGATGTCGGCCATGAAGGCCTCGCGGCTGAGCAGGCCCTTTTCCATCTGCGAGAGCTTGAACTCCCAGTCGCCCGTGAGGTCGGCGCGGCACAGTTCCTCGACCTCCAGCCCGCGCAGCAAGGTCATGAGCTGGAAGGCCTTGGCCGTGGGAATCAGCTCGCGGCCCTCGCGCAGCATGTACTTTTCGGTCAGCAGCCCTTCGATGATGGCCGCGCGCGTGGCCGGGGTGCCCAGGCCTTTTTCCTGCATGGCCGAGCGCAGTTCCTCGTCGTCGATCTGCTTGCCTGCGCTTTCCATGGCGCCCAGCAGCGTGGCTTCGGAGTAGCGCGCGGGCGGCTTGGTCTTGAGGCCCTTGGGCTCCACGAAGTCGGTGCGCACCATCTCGCCGGGCTGCACGGGCACGAGGTTCTGGCCCTTGTCGCCTTCCTTGGCGCCCTCCACCTCGTCGGCGGCTTCCTTGCCGTAGATGGCCAGCCAGCCGGGCCGCACCAGCACCTTGCCCTCGGTCTTGAAATGGTGGTTGACCACTTGACTGATCCGCGTGGTGACCATGTATTCAGCACTCGGGAAGAACACCGCCATGAAGCGGCGCACCACCAGGTCGTACAGCTTCTGCTCGGCCTCGGACAGCCCGCTCGGGGCCTGCAGCGTGGGGATGATGGCGAAGTGATCGCTGACCTTGCTGTTGTCGAAGATGCGCTTGTTGGGCTTCACATAGTTGCCGTCCAGCGCCTGCTGGGCAAAGGGCGCCAGGTGGCGCATGCCGCTCGTGGCCAGCATGCCGAAGGTGTCGCGCGCCACGGGCAGGTAGTCCTCGGGCAGGGCGCGCGAGTCGGTCCGCGGGTAGGTCAGGGCCTTGTGGCGCTCGTACAGGCTTTGCGCCAGGGCCAGCGTGGTCTTGGCGCTGAAGCCGAACTTGCCGTTGGCCTCGCGCTGCAGGCTGGTCAGGTCGAACAGCAGGGGCGAGGACTGCGAGGTGGGCTTGGATTCCTCGGTGACGCTGGCCGCCTTGCCGCGCACCGCATCGGCGATGGCCACGGCGTCGGCATGGTTCCAGATCCGGTCGGCCTTCGCCTCGGGGTCTTCGCTCTTCTTCCACTGGGGGTTGAACCACTTGCCCAGGTACTCGCCCGCCTCGGCATGGAAGCCCGCGTGCACTTCCCAATAGTCGCGGCTCACGAACTTGCGGATCTTTTCCTCGCGCTCGACCACCAGCGACAGCGTGGGCGTCTGCACCCGGCCCACGGTGGTGAGGAAGAACCCGCCGTCGCGCGAGTTGAAGGCCGTCATGGCCCGCGTGCCGTTGATGCCCACCAGCCAGTCGGCCTCGGAGCGGCTGCGCGCGGCGTGGGCCAGGCCCTGCATCTGCTGCTCGGAGCGCAGTGCCTCGAAGCCGTCGCGGATGGCCTGCGGCGTCATCGACTGCAGCCACAGCCGCTTGACCGGCTTGCCCAGTCCCTTGCCGTCGGGCTTGGAGCCGCCGGCGTACTGCTCGATCAGCCGGAAGATCAGCTCGCCCTCGCGGCCCGCGTCGCAGGCGTTGATGAGCTGGGTGACGTCCTTGCGCTTGGCCTGCCGCACCACGGCCGACAGGCGGCTCTTGGTCTTGTCCACGGGCTTCAGGTCGAAATACGGCGGGATCACGGGCAGGTGGGCGAAGCTCCACTTGCCGCGCTTGACGTCGAATTCCTCGGGCGCCTGGATCTCCACCAGGTGGCCCACCGCGCTGGTGACCACGTAGCGGTCGTTCTCGAAATGGTCCTCGTGCTTGTCGAACTTGCCCGCCACGGGGGTGAGCGCGCGCACGATGTCCTGGGCCACCGAGGGTTTTTCTGCAATTACCAGTGTCTTGGTCATGTTGTGGGTTTCGCCGTTGAAAGGCGCTTCTACAATCCGCTTCTCACACGCGTACACGCGCACGCGCCTGTGTGCCTATTCAAACTAACAGAGTTTTGCCATGCCCCGCACCGCATCGCCCGCAGCCCCCCCGTCCGCACCGGGGCGCCGCCTCCAGACCCGGCGCTCGGGCGTGCATGGCAAGGGCGTCTTCGCCGTGCAGGATATCGCCGAAGGCGAAGTGCTCATCGAGTACACGGGCGAGGTCATCAGCTGGCAGGAGGCCCAGGACCGGCACCCGCACGATCCCGCGCAGCCCAACCATACCTTTTACTTCCACGTGGATGAAGACCACGTGATCGACGCAAAGTTCGGCGGCAATTCATCGCGCTGGATCAACCACAGCTGCGACCCCAACTGCTTCGCCGACGAACGGGACGGCCGGATCTTCATCACCGCCCTGCGCAACATCGCCGCGGGCGACGAGCTGAACTACGACTACGGCCTCATCATCGAAGAGCGCTACACCCCCAAGCTCAAGGCCGAATACCCCTGCTGGTGCGGCAGCGCCAACTGCCGGGGCACGCTGCTGGCGCCCAAGCGCGGCTGGGCGCCGCCAGGCATGGCGCCTGAAAAGCCGGCCAAGGCGAACAAGGCCGGCAAAGAAGCGAAGCGAGGCCAGGGCGCCCGCAAGGCCAAGGCACCGCCCGCCACAGAAACTGCCGCGCCGCCCCGACCGGGCCGCAAGGCGCGGAGCCCCCGCCGGTGACCGGCCGCGCCCCCGACGCCCCCATCCGCTGGCCCGCCGAGGCCATCTGGGAAGCCGTGGCCCCCGTGCTGCCGGGCTTCACCGTGGAGGTGCTGCCGAGCATCGACTCCACCAACACCCAACTCATGCGCCGCGCCCGCGCGGGCCTGGCCGAGCCCACGCTGCTCGTGGCCGAACTGCAGACCGCCGGCCGCGGGCGGCTGGGCCGGCCCTGGCGTGGCGCGGTGGGCGATGCGCTCATGTTCTCGCTGGGCATGCCGCTGGCGCCGGCCGACTGGTCGGGCCTGTCGCTCGCCGTGGGGGTGAGCGTGGCCGAGAGCCTGCAGCCTACGCCGCTGTCGGGTGCCGCGCGCATCGGCCTCAAATGGCCCAACGACCTGTGGCTGGACGGCGATCGCAAGCTGGCTGGCATCCTGGTGGAGACGGCGAGCCTCGTCGCGCCCGGCTGGGAAGCGCATGCTGCCCCCGCCACGCGCTACGTGGTGGCCGGCATCGGAATCAACGTGCAGCCGCCGCAGGCGGACGGCATGAACACCCCACCCGGCAGCCTGCAGGACGTGGAGCCCGGCCTGGATGCGCCCACGGCGCTGCAGCGCATCGCCGCGCCGCTGGTCGCCATGCTGCAATCCTTCGAGGCCTATGGCTTCGCGCCGGTGCAGGCCCGGTTCCACCACCGCGACGTGCTGAGCGGCCGCGCGGTGACGCTGAGCGATGGCACCACGGGCACGGCCCATGGCGTGGGCGAGGATGGCGCGCTGCTGGTGCACACCGCGCAGGGCATGCAGGCCGTGACCAGCTCCGAGATCAGCGTGCGGCCCGCCGGCCCGTCGGCGCCCCGCTGACCGACAAAGGCCCACCCATGCTGCGCGCCGCTGTCCTGGTTCTGCTGCTGGCCAATGCCGGCTACTACGCGTGGGCGCAGGGGCTGCTGCGCTCGTGGGGCTGGGCGCCGCCCGAGCAGTCCGAGCCCCAGCGCCTGGAGCAGCAGATCCAGCCCGAGAACCTGCGCCTGGGCCGCGCCAACGGAGCGGGCACCACCCCCAACGGAAACTCAAACGCGAACGGGGGCGAAACGCCTGCAGCCCCCGCCACCCCGCCCGCTCCCGCCTCCACTCCCGCACCCAGCACCAGCGAGGCCGCGCCCGCATCGGCCCCACCCGTGGCCGCCGCCGAGCCCGCGCCCTGCCTGCAGGCGGGCACGTTCGAGAAGGGGCAGCTCGATGCGCTGCGCACCGCAACGGCCGGCCTGCCGGCGGGCAGCTGGACGCTGGAGCCGATCTCGCTCACCGGCCGCTGGATGGTCTACATGGGCCGCTTCGCCGACGAGGACACGCTGGAGAAGAAACGCGCCGAGCTGCGCGCCCGCAAGGTGCCGTACGACCGGCCGGGCGCGGCGCTGGAGCCGGGCCTGTCGCTGGGTCGCTTTTCCACGGAAGAGGCCGCCGAGCGGGCCCTGGCCACGCTGGGCACGCAGGGCGTGCGCACCGCCCGCGTGGTGCAGGAACGCACCGATGCCACGGGCTACGTGCTGCGCCTGCCGGCCGCCACCGCGGCCCTGCGCACCCAGGCGGAGGGGCAGTTGCGCGGCCTGTTGGCCAGCCGGCCGTTCCGCGCCTGCGGCTGACTGGACGGCCACGCCGGCCTGGGCTCCCGGCTCAGGCCAGCAACCGCAGGCTGCCGGGGCACAGCGTCTGCACCAGCTCTTCCATGCCTTCGACCAGGGCGCTCACCAGGGCATTCGGGCCTTCGGAGGGCAGGTCTTCGGCGAACACGATGGCCTGGCTCAGCACCGACTCCTCCAGCACCACGGGCGGCAGGCCGTGCTGCTGCAGCGCCCAATCCATGGCCATGAGGGCGGCGGGGCCGTTGCCCTCGTCGAAGGGGCGCAGGCTGACCAGGGCCTGGTACAGGCGCGCGGCCCGCTCCACGGCCTCCAGGCGGGTCAGCGCGGGATAGACCGCATCGGCCGGCGAGATCCAGGCCGACAGCGTTTCCAGGTGACGCGTGAGCGAGGCCGCCATGGGATAGGCGCGCTGCTCGCCCGCACCCGGCGTGAGGAAGCGGGGGGCGAGCACGCCCGGGTCGCCGAAGACGGTGGAGCCCGACGTGCCGGCGGCCAGCCGCTGGAATTCGCGCGTGCGTGCCCGGGGTCCGCCGGCCGGGCAGCCGTTCAGGCGCCAACCGATCTCCAGCAGCCGCTCGGGCGTGATGGACTGGCCCGCATGCAGCCAGGTGCCCACGGCCTGGGCAGCGTCGGCCCAGGCGTCTTCCGTGCCCACGCCATCGGTGCGCAGCACCAGCGACAGGCCGCTGCGCCAGGCGTTCACCTCGGCGCGCAGCCCCGCGTTCTTGCGCAGCACGCCCAGGCATTCCTGCCAGCCGACGGCCACGCCGTCCAGCCGCGCGGCCAGGCGCGCCTGCTGCGGCGGGTTCCAGCGGGGGGCCTGCAGCAGGTTGGACAGCAGCGCCACGGGCGTGCCCGTCAGATCGACGGCGGGATGGTCCCGCACGGCGGCCGGCACGTTGTGCAGCTGCAGGTTGTGCGACAGGTCCAGCAACTGCAGCACGGGCATGCGGGCCATGGCCTCGGGCACGTTCTGCAGGCCGCAGTGCGTGAGGATCACGGTCGCCAGCCGCGGGGCCTGCGCCAGCGATTCGGGCAGCTCGCGCAGGCTGAAGTTGGCCGACAGGTCCAGCATTTCGAGGTGCTGCAGCCAGGCCAGGGCCTGCGGCACTTCGGTGACCACGCAGTTGCGCGCCGTAAGGGTGCGCAGACCCCGGCACAGCGCCAGGGTCTCGGGCAGGCGGTGAAAGCCCGTGTTGTCCGACACGTCCAGGTGCTTGAGATGACGCAGGCGGTCCAGCCCAGGCGGCAGGGAGGACAGGCGCAGCACGCGCAGGTCCAGTTGCCACCCTTCCTCGCCCAGGGCGTGGCAGGCCAGCACGCGCTTGACGGCCTCCTTGCGGCGTTCGGCGAACGTGGCGGCGGTTTCGCCGTCGTCGTCCAGGTCCGCTTCGGGGGTGCGCAGGCGGCCGAGCATGCGGGCCCACAGGCCCTGCTGGCGGGGCGGCGGCCGGTTGGGATCGGCATCGCACCACTCCTGCAGTTCGCGCATCCAGCGCTCCATTTCGGGGGTTTCGGTGCCAGCGCGGCCGGCGGCCCGGGCAGCGCCGTGCCCCTGGCCTGCATGGTGGCGGCGCAGGAAGCGGAAGGCCGATGCGCCCTCGCTGGTCGCGGCGCTGCCCTCGGCACCGGGGCTGTGGGGTACGCGGGCAAGGACGTCGGTGGTCGCGTTCATGGCATGGGCACGCGGGCAAACGCGTGGTGAAAGGTTGGTGATGGAACAAAACCCGTCCAATTGCGACGGGATGTATCCAATCTACGGATCCCGCCCCCCGCGCCATGGTGCGGATGCGATGCCTTGGCCGCGCATGCGAAATTTCAGCGCGGCAGCAGGGCGCGAAGGGCGTCCTCCATGCCCTGCATCACGGCGTCGAAAAGCGCATGAGGCACGCCGCCGGCTGGGGCCGAGGCGAAAACCGCCGCATCGGTCAACGCGCCGTCGGCCACCGTCACGTCCTTCGCCACCTGCCCGGTCATGGCTTCGGCGTCCAGCGCGACGGGCGGCAACCCATGCTGCTGCAGGGCCCAGTCCATCGCCATCAGCGCGGCCGGGCCATTGCCCGCCTCGAAGGGGCGCAGGCTCTCCACCGCCCGGTACAGCAGCGCGGCCCGCTCCGTGGCCGCCAGCGGAGAAGCCGGCGCGTCGTCCTGGGCCAGCCAGGTGTCCAGCGCCGCGAGATGGCCGGGCAGTGCGCGGACCGGGGGATAGTCGAGGTGGCTGGCGGTGAGGCCCTGCGCATCGGCCGGGATGCGCTGGAACTCCATCGCCCGCAGCTGCGCCCCGCCGGCGGGGCGGCCGTTCAGGCGCCAACCGATCTCCTGGAGGCGCTCGGTCGTGATCGGCAGGCCCTGGCTCAGCCAGCGCTGCACAGCCGCGTCCGCATCGGCCCAGGCGGCCTCGGTGCCCGCGCCGTCGATGCGCAACGACTGAGAGAGCGCATTGCGCGCCTTATCCATCGCCGCACGCGATGCGCTGCCGTCCTGCAGCAAGGGCTCACAAGCCCGCCAGGCGCTCGACAGTGGTCCCACGCGGGTTTCCAGCGCGGCGCGCTGCCCGGGGGACCACGGCACGGGCTGCAGCAAGCGGTCCGTGAGCGCCACCGGCGTGCCCTGCAGTGCGAGCGCAATGTGGCTCTCGCGCAGGCCGGGCGGCAGCGTGTGCAGGCCGCGGTTGTGCGACACATCCACGGTCTGCAGCGCAGGCATGTCCGCCATGCCCGGCGGCAGGTGGCTCACGTCGCAATGCGGCACGCGCAACTCCCGCAGGCGGGGGGCTTGCGCCATGGCCTGCGGCAATGCCTTGAGAAAAGGGTTGGCCGACAGATCGAGCGTTTCGAGGTTCGGCAACTGGAACAGGGAGGGCGGCACGTGGCTGACAAAGCCGTTGCAGGCCGTGAGGCTGCGCAGGTTGCGGCACCCGGCCAGCCCTTCGGGCAGGGATTGCAGGCCGGTGTTGTTCGACAGGTCCAGCGCCTCCAGGTGCGACAGCCGTTCCAGGCCCGGCGGCAGGCTGGAGAGTCCCAGCCCGCTCAGGTCGAGCGTGCGGCCATCGGCGCCTTGCGCATGGCAGGCGAGCAAGCGCTGCATCGCCACCTCCCGGCGCTCCGCGAGCAGGGGAAGGCCATCGTCCGCCTTCTCCGCCCTGGCCTTGCGCCCCAGCGCCCGCAGGCGCCCGAACAGCCCGTGGTGGCCCGAGACGGCCCGGTGCGGATCGGCGTCGCACCAGCGTTGCAGTTCCTGCTTCCACCGAACCGCGTCGAAGGACGCTGCGCGGGGCGGTATCGCCCCCGGTGCAGCGGCCACCGCGCGCGATCGCAGCGCCTGGGCGTGGGTGTCGGCAGAAGCCGGCGTGGAGCGCGAGGGGGGCGACGGCACCGCAGCGGGGGGCGGGGCTTCGGAGCGGTGCGTGAACGGCTCCTGTTTGAACAGGGTGGAAAGCGATGTCATGGCAGGGCGGACACGCGGCAAGCGCGTCGCGGGCAGGGGGTGGGCAGGCCCGCGGGACGGGCCAGTGGACCCGCAATCTACGAAGTCGGCCGGCTCCGCTCCGCCCGGAATGCGAATGCAATGCCCGCCATGCGAAGCGACCCGCGCGCAAGCCGCGCCACTTCCCCTTTTGCAAAAAAAGCGCAGCGCGCCCCTGCCGCTTTCAATGCCGCGTCAATGCCGCCTTACTGCCGCGGATCGGTCGCCAGCAGCCACTCCACCAGCGCGCGCAGATCGGACTGCAGCCGCGCGAAACCGGCCGGCTCGATGGCCAGCGTGCGCTCGTCCATGTAGAGCTTGCGGTTGATCTCCACCTGGATGCTGTGGCGGTGGGTCGCCGGGTGGCCGTAGCGGCGCACCAGCTCCACGCCCTTGTAGGGGTGGTTGTAGTCCACGCTGTAGCCGCGCTCGCGCAGAAAGGCGCAGATCGCCTGCGACAGCGCCGGGCTGGCGGTGGTGCCGTCGCGATCGCCGATCACGAAATCCGCATGGTGCAGCCCCGGGTGCAGCGTGGCATGGCTGGCGGCCACGGCGGGCATGGAGTGGCAGTTGATATGGATGCTGTAGCCGTGGCGGGCATGGGCCTCGTCGATCGCCCGGGCCACGGCCGCGTGGTAGGGGCGCCAGCAGCGGTCGATGCGTGCGCGCGCTTCTGCCACGGAGAGCAGCCGGTCGTAGATGGGCACGCCCTCGTCGGTGAACTTCCAGATCAGCCCCTTGCCCAGCCGCACCTTCTGCAGCACGACCGGATCGGTGGTGACGGGATCGGTCCACGCGGTGTCGAACCCGGCCTCGAACATGCTGGCATCGACCTCGGTGGTGTCGCGGTTGGCGTCCAGGTAGATGCGGGGAAAGTGCGCCTCCACCCAGGCCGCGCCCAGCGCGGGGGCGAAGGCGTAGAGTTTTTCGACGTGCGTGTCCTCGGCGCGGCGCAGCGTGGGCAGGTCGATGGCGGCGCGGAAGTCGTCGGGGTAGGTGGTGCCGCTGTGCGGCGAATCGAGCACCAGGGCCGTGCGGCCGGGCACGGCGGAGAACATGGCCGCTGGCGCTGCAGCCGCAGCGACGGCGGGCGCGCCCGCCGCCCCCGGCTCGGCGGCCTGCAGCCGGTGCCGGCGTTGGATCAGTTGCAGCGCTGCATGCATCGGCGCACTCCTGCGAGGTCAGTCGAGCTGGATCTTGGCATAGGCGGCCACTTTCTTCATCTTGTCGATCTCCCGCACGATCTGCTGCGAAAAGTCCGCGGGCGAGGTGCCCGAAGCATAGAGCCCCTGCCCGGCCAGGCGCTCGCGCACCGCCGGTTCCCGCAGGGCCGCGGCCACGGCCTGCTGCACGCGCAGCACGGCGGCGGCGGGGGTGGACGCCGGCGCTACCAAGCCGAACCACGAGGGCTCGTTGGCCTGGGGAAAGCCCAGCTGCGCATAGGTGGGCACCTCGGGCAGCACGTCCAGCCGCTCGGGCCAGGACACGGCCAGGGCCTTGAGCTTGCCGGACTTGACGTGCGGCAGCGACGAGGCCACCTGGTCGAAATACACCGGCACCTGCCCGCCCACCACGTCGTTGATCGCCGGACCGGCACCGCGGTAGGGAATGTGCGCCATCGAAGTGCCCGTGCTGCTCTTGAACAGCTCGCCCCACATGTGGCCGATGGTGCCGTTGCCCGGCGTGGCGTAGGACACCTTGCCAGGGTTGGCCTTGAGGTACTTCACCAGCTCGGCGAAGTCCTTGACCGGCAGGACCTTGGGGTTGACCACGATCACCCCGGGGGCCTTGACGATCTCGGTCACGCCGGCGAAGTCCTTGACGGGGTCGTAGGGCAGCTTGGAGAACACGGCCGGGTTCACGCCGTGGGTGGACAGCGTGGCCACGCCCAGCGTGAGCCCGTCGCCCGCGGCGCGCCCCACCTCGGCCATGCCGATGGAGCCGCCCGCGCCGGCGCGGTTCTCGATCACCACGGGCTGGCCCAGCAGGCGCTGCAGCGGCTCCTGCAGGGCGCGGCCGGCGATGTCGGTGGCGCCGCCGGGCGGGAACGGTACGATGATGCGCAGGGGCTTGTCCTGCGCGAAAGACATTCCAGGAAGGACAGTTGTGGCAGCCATAGCTGCGATCCATTGACGGCGTTGCATGGAGATTTTCCTCGGAAGATGGCAGAGATTACCGAACTCGGCGCCCATTGAAAAGCAATTGATGTGCCTGTTAATATTCCATTTGAGAATGTTTTAAGAACCTGAACGCCATGTCCTTGCGCCGCCTCAATCCCCCGCTGCACCTGCTGCGGGCCTTTTGCACGGTAGCGCGTTTCGGCGGCGTCTCCCGCGCGGCCGAGGCCCTGCACCTGACGCAGAGCGCGGTCAGCAAGCAGGTGCAGGAACTGGAGCGTTGGGTGGGCATCGCCCTGTTCGAGCGCAGCCGCAAGCGCCTGACCCTCACCCCCGCCGGCGAACGCTACGAAAAGGCGGTGCGCTCGCTGCTCGCCCGGCTGGAGGCGGCCACGCTGGAGCTCATCACCAGCAGCGACGGCGGCGGCGCACTGCACCTGTCCGCCCTGCCCACCTTCGCCGCCAAGTGGCTGATTCCGCGGCTGCCGCAGTTCCAGCAGCAGCACCCACAGATCACGCTGCATTTCGTGCCCTTCGTGCACGGCTACGACTTCGCCAACCCCGACCTGGACTGCTCCATCCTCTTCGGCGACGGCCACTGGCCCGGGGCGCGCGCGCACTACCTGGCCGGCAACGATGTCGCGCTGATCGCCCCCCCCGCCGGCGCGGGCGACGCCGCGCCCCTGCAGGCCCCGCGCGACGTGGTGCGCAGCGCCCTGCTGCGCCACGTGTCGGTGCCCGACGCGTGGGAGCGCTGGAGCGAGGTCCATGGCGTGCCCGGGCTCGATGCGCTGGCCGGCCCGCAATTCGACCAGTTCGAAAGCATGATCCGCGCCGTCTCGGTGGGCATGGGCGTCGCCCTGGTGCCGCGCTGCCTGGTGCACGACGAGATCGCCGCGGGCGTGGTGGCCGAGCCCCTGGCCCAGGGCGGCTACACCAGCGCGCTGGGCTACTGGTTCTGCTACCCCGAGGCCCGCGCGCAGCTGGCCACGCTGGACCGGTTCCGCCAATGGCTGCTGGATTCGGCGGCCGGCCCGCACGCCGCGCAGGCGGACTGAAACCGCCCACGCCTGGCATTCGAGCAAAAACGGCGGTATGCCCTAGTATTCATTGCCCTTGATGCTACATAAAACATAGCAAAATAACAGACCATCGCCACGGCACGGCGTTCGGCAGGCCGGCGCCGGGGCGACCGTGCACGGGCCGCACGGGCCCGTTTCGCACTTCACCCCCCGCGCACCTCGGCCACCATGCGTTCCAGCCGCGCGGCATCGACGACCACCAGCGCGCGGCCGTCCTTTTGCAGCACGCCGGCTTTGACCAGCACGCCCAGTTCGCGCGTGACCTGCTCGCGGTTGGTGCTGATCTGGCTGGCCAGTTCGGCGTGGGCAGGCGCGGGCTCGATGCGGGCCTGGTTGCCCTGCACGCCGGCCGCACGCGCCAGGCGCAGCAGCTCGGCATGCAGCCGGTTGTGCACGCCCAGGGTGCTCAGGTCGATCACGCGGTCGGACAACTGGCGCACCAGCGAGGCCAGGTAGTGCATCACCCGCTGCGCGACCAGGGGCTCGTCGCGCAGCAGGGCCAGGAACCCTTCGCGCGAGAGGCTGGCCACCAGGGTGGCGTCCAGCGTCACGACGTCGGCCGAGCGCGGGCCGCCGTCGATGGCCGCGATCACGCCGATGTGCTCGCCCGGTTCGCAGTCGCGGAAGGTGACCTGCCGGCCGCTGGCCGAATAGGTGGTGATGCGCAGGCGCCCCGCCACCAGGAAGAACACGTCGCCGCCCTCGGCCGCACGCGACAGCAGCGGCTTGCGCGCCGGCAGCTGGTGCCAGTCACACTGCTGCGCCAGCCGGTCCAGGCACGCATCGCCCAAACCCTCGAACAAGGGAATGCGGCGCAGGGCGAGGCTGGATCGGGCTGGGGGAGCGTTCATGCGGGCAAGGCCGTGGCCGGGAAAAAACAAGGAGGGCCTGGGCGGCGCCAGGGCATGCGGGAAGGCCGGCGGGCCCCACTGGGTGCCGCATTATGCTCAGCGCCGCCCCACTGATCGGCCGGGGCGGATTCCATCGACCCACCACACGCCTTCTTCCGTGCCCGCGCCCCTGCCCCACCTGACCCTGCCCTCCCCGCGCAACCTGCGCTGGGCCAGCGGCGTGGTCCTGTGGCTCTATGTGGCGCTGCACCTGGCCACGCACGCCACCTGGCTAGTGTCGCTGGCCGCGGCCGAAGCCACGCGGCGTGCCGTGCATGGCGCCTGGGCCACGCTGCCGGGCACCGTGCTGCTCTATGGCGCGGTGGCCGTCCACTTGGCCATGGCGGGCGCCGCCGTGTGGCAGCGCCGCAGCCTGCGCATGCCGGCCGTGGAGGCGCTGCGCCTGCTGCTCGGGCTGCTGCTGCCGCTGCTGCTGGCGGCGCATTTCTCGGGCACGCGCTACCTGGGCGAAATCGACGGGCTGGAGCCTTCCTACGTGCGCATCGTGCGGGCCATCTGGAGCCCGGAGGGGCTGTGGCTGCAGCTGGCGCTGCTGCTGGCGGCCTGGACGCACGGCTGCCTGGGCCTGCACCTGGCGCTGCGCATCCGCCCCCGGTGGCAGCGCCTGCAGCCGGTGCTGCTGGCCGCCGCCGTGCTGCTGCCCGTGCTGGCGGCGCTCGGCGTGGTGTCCATGGGCCGCGAGATCGCCTGGGCGGCGCTGGGCGCCCCCTCGCCGTCCGCGCCGGCCGCCCAGGCATCGCGCGCACTGACCGAGGGCCTGCGCACCGGCTGGATCGCGCTGGTGGCGGCGCTGCTGCTGGCGCGCTGGGCCTTCGGCGTACTGCGCGAGCGCGGGGGCCGGGGGCGCATCAGCCTGCGCTACCCCGACCGCACGGTGCAGGTGCCGCGCGGCTTCAGTGTGCTGGAGGCCAGCCGGGAGCACGGCATCGGCCACCTCTCGGTGTGCGGCGGCCGGGTGGGCGCCGCGGTGCGCGACAGCGGCGGCCTGGCCAACCAGTTCATCGGCGACAGCGTGATGGCGATCTTCGGGCTGGACACCGATCTGCCCACCGCCTGCGCCCAGGCGGTGCGCGCGGCCGCTCTCATCGAGCAGCGCATGGACGCCTGGGGCGGCTCGTTCACCGACCAGTTCGGGCAGCCGCTGGACTTCGGCATGGGTTTGCACGCCGGAACGGTGGCGGTGGGCGAGGTGGGCTTTCAGGACACGACCACGTTCACGGCCGTGGGCGAGGTCGTCAACACCGCCAGCCGCCTGCAGGACCATTCGAAGGTGGTGGCCGCCCGGCTCGTGCTGTCGCTGGAGGCCGCGCGCCTGGCGGGCGTGGCCGATGCGCTGGGCCCGCCCGAGCCCGTCACCGTGCGCGGCCGGTCCGCGCCGCTGCAGGTGCTGTACGTGGCCCATCCCGCTCGGCAATGGGGAGAGCCGCGCTTCGGCGGCGGTGCGCCATCACCTGCATCGGCGGGCCTGCGGCCCGATCCGCAGTGAACGTGAACGCTATGGGATTGGCGATTATTCGAAACAAGGCACGCAATCGGGAACCTCTCAAAACCCATCCGGTCCCTTGTTGATCGAGAATGCGTGCTCCATCCTTTGCCATGATCACTCCCCGTAGCGCCCTGAAGTTCGACCTGTTCGCTGAGGCCTCGCGCCAACACAAGAGAGATGAGGTGGGCGATCCGCTGCAGGTGATCGCGCGGCACAGGCGCTGTTGCACAAATCGAATTGCAGACGGCATGACCCCAACCCCAGACGGACCTATGCCACAGCAGTCACCGACACGGTGTGAGGACGGCCGATCTGACTGAACCGATTGAGCAAGGCCACGCGGACATGCAGCTCCACAACCTGGCGGTCGAACGTGCGCGCGATCACCCGTTCGCCCAGTCGCTTGAAGCAGTGCATCTTCGTCTCCACAAGGCTGCGCCGGTGGTAGCCGCTCCACTTCTTCCAAATGCCGCGACCCAGGCGCTGGCACGCCCGAATGGCCTCATTACGATGCGCCGAGCCCGGACTCGACTTCTTCCAATGGCTGGCGTTCTTGCGGGGCGGGATCACCGCCATCGCGTGCCGCTCGGCAATGGCGTCCAGGCAGGCGCGCGTGTCGTAGGCGCCATCGGCACTGACGCTTTCGATGGATTCGTCAGTGGGAATCTGAGCCAGCAACCCGGGCAACATCGGCGCATCCCCAATGGGAGCCTCTCACAACCCCATGTTTGACGAATCCGAATAGGGAGGAGTGGGCGCCAGTAGCCGTTTGAGCGTGATGAGGCCCAGCAACGGTCTGCGCCTGGGTGCATGAGGGGCCTTGCAGGCCCGGTGGCTCAGGCTTTCACCGTTTGCAGGCGCACTTGTGCCTTGCCAGTGGCGGGCTTGAAGAAAGCATCCACGCCCCGATGCAGGAACCAGGCCAGTCGCTTCATGTTGTAGCAGGCGGCCATCATCGTCATCCCCACCGTGGCGCGCGCCTGTCCGATGGTGCGCACGAACTTGCCCCCCAGGTGGCGGATACCGGCGAACACGTGCTCCACCTTGGCTCGTTTCTTTGCGATGCGCTGGTTGCGCCCCTTCTGGCATTCGCTCTGTGGTCGGCCCGCCTGCGCACGGCGCTGCATCGCATCCACGAATCCCAGCACTTTCAGCATCTGGCACCTTTGGCGGCTCGGGTAGGCTTTGTCCGCATGCACTGCCCGCCCGGTGTTGTGCATGTCCAGCACCTCATCGAAGTGGTGCCCGTCGTGCTCGCTGGCCGTGCCCGTGGCGAGGCGGCGGATGAAGCCGTGCTTGAGGTCCACGCTCACGCTGAGCTTGTAGCCGAAGTGGCTTTTGCCGTGCTTCTTCGTGTGCGTGGCCTCCACATCCTTTTGCCTGCGTCGCGCTTGGCTCCAGTCCGGCTGCCCGCCTTGTGCCAGCGTTCGCCGCTCCTGCTGGCCGATGTGCTGTCGGGGCGCGGGCACCAGCGTGGCATCAATGGCCTGCCCGCCCCGGGCGATGTAGCCGTGGCGCTGCAGTTGGGCATCCACCCCCTGGAACAAGGCCGTTGCCCCGCCCACGCCAAGGCGCTCGCCAAAGCGCCAGATCGTGTTGCGGTCCGGCACGTTCATCGCATCCTGCAACAGGCAAAACCGCTGGTAGCTCCCCCGGTCCAGCAACTGATACTCCATCTGCTCATCGGACAGGTTGTACAGCCGCTTCAACACCAGGATGCGCACCATCACCTCGGTGGGGTAGGCGGGCCGACCGCCCCGGCGGCCACCCCCGCGTTCGATCAAGGCATCCACCAGCCGGGCCAGTTCTGCGAAGTCGATGTGCCGCGCGATCACCTGCAGCGGATCGCCCACCTCATCTCTCTTGTGTTGGCGCGAGGCCTCAGCGAACAGGTCGAACTTCAGGGCGCTACGGGGAGTGATCATGGCAAAGGATGGAGCACGCATTCTCGATCAACAAGGGACCGGATGGGTTTTGAGAGGTTCCCTGAACACAATGAAGACGATAGGGAACCGGCTTTGTTGCACAAATCGCGATGCTGATGCCCGTAGACTGACTGCGTGACAGAGACGAAGAACAGGCAGCGGAGCAAGTACCGCACGACGAACTGGAAGGCGTACAACGCGGCGCTGAAAGCGCGAGGCTCGTTGACGATGTGGCTAGTGTCCTGTCCCGTTAATTCGCAGGCACGATAGCTGCATGGTTTCGGGCCATCCTTGAGGTGCCGCCATGCCCAATGCAACGACCCGAACAGAAATTGCGCTTAGTGAAGTGGAGCGCGCGGAACTGACGTCCATGGCGCGATCACGTTCGCTGCCAGCGGCGTTGTCGCTCAGGGCGCGCATCGTGCTGACTTGCGAAGGCACAGATAAAGCCAGCACCGCGGTTGCGCAGGCTCTGGGGATCAGTCGTAGCACTGTCACCAAGTGGCGCGGGCGCTATGCGCGCCATCGCATTGCAGGGCTTTACGACGAGTTGCGCCCGGGTCGCCCCCGCACGGTAGATGACGAGCGTGTTGCTGAGTTGATTACCAAGACGTTGCACACCAAGCCTGCTGATGGGGGTACCCACTGGAGCACCCGCACGCTGGCCGCCGATACGGGCATCAGCAAGAGCACGGTGGCGCGCTATCTGCAGACCTTCAACCTCAAGCCGCACCGGGCCGACAGCTTCAAGCTGTCGACCGATCCGCTGTTCATCGAGAAGCTGCGCGACGTTGTGGGGCTGTACCTGAACCCACCTGACAACGCGCTGGTGCTGTGCGTGGACGAGAAGAGCCAATGCCAAGCTTTGGAGCGTACGCAGCCGATGCTGCCAATGGGGTTTGGCTATGTCGAAGGTGTCACGCACGACTACGTGCGCCACGGCACCACCACCTTGTTCGCGGCCCTGAACGTGATGAATGGCCAAGTGATCGCGCAGTGCCGGCCCCGGCATCGTCATCAAGAGTTCCTTGCCTTCCTGCGCGCCATCGACAAGGCAGTGCCCGACGAACTGGATGTGCACTGCATAGCTGATAACTACGCCAGCCACAAGCATCCAAAGGTGCGCGCTTGGTTGGCCGAGCGGCCTCGCTGGCACATGCACTTCGTTCCGACCTATTCAAGCTGGCTCAATCAGGTCGAGCGCTTCTTCTCGATCATCACCACGCGGGCAATCCGCCGTGGCTCGTTCACCAGCGTGAAGGATCTGATCAACAAGATCGACACATTCATCGCGAATTACAACCAGTCCTGCCAGCCGTTTACTTGGACAGCTACAGCAGACTCCATCCTCGAAAAACTCGCCAGACTATGCGGGCGAATTAACGGGACAGGACACTAGATGAGGGCATGCAGTGGTTTGGCACGCCGACCGGCAGGCGTGGACGCAGCCGAACCTTCTCGGACGCAGCAATCCAGTTCTGCCTGAGCATCAAGTGCCTGTTCGGCCAGCCCTTGCGACAGGCGCTGGGCATGGTGCAGAGCCTGCTGCGGCTGGCAAAGCTGGACTGGCCGGTACCTGACTTCAGCACTGTTTGCCGGCGCCAAAAGACCTTGCAGGTCGAACTGAGCTACCAGCGAACCAACTCGCCGCTGCAGTTGCTGGTGGACAGCACCGGCATCAAGTTCCTGGGCGAAGGAGAGTGGAAACGCAAGAAGCATGGTGCTGAATACCGGCGCGAATGGCGCAAGGTCCATCTGGGCATCGACGCGCAGACGCTGGAAATACGCGCCATCGAGGTGACCAGCAACGCCATTGGGGATGCGCCGATGTTGCCCGGGTTGCTGGCTCAGATTCCCACTGACGAATCCATCGAAAGCGTCAGTGCCGATGGCGCCTACGACACGCGCGCCTGCCTGGACGCCATTGCCGAGCGGCACGCGATGGCGGTGATCCCGCCCCGCAAGAACGCCAGCCATTGGAAGAAGTCGAGTCCGGGCTCGGCGCATCGTAATGAGGCCATTCGGGCGTGCCAGCGCCTGGGTCGCGGCATTTGGAAGAAGTGGAGCGGCTACCACCGGCGCAGCCTTGTGGAGACGAAGATGCACTGCTTCAAGCGACTGGGCGAACGGGTGATCGCGCGCACGTTCGACCGCCAGGTTGTGGAGCTGCATGTCCGCGTGGCCTTGCTCAATCGGTTCAGTCAGATCGGCCGTCCTCACACCGTGTCGGTGACTGCTGTGGCATAGGTCCGTCTGGGGTTGGGGTCATGCCGTCTGCAATTCGATTTGTGCAACAGCGCCATCGCAAACCAGTGGTATATAGCACTGGACATTTTGTCTCACGGATAAGGGGCGGGCGTGCTGAATGGATGCGCGCTTGGGCACGCCGCGCCTCTTTGCGAGCCACCTTCCTACCCTCTCTCCCCTAGTGCCGCCTCGTCGCGCTCCCAGGCGTTTCAAGACGTTTTTCGGCGCATGGCGCCCGATCCAGCCACCCCCGTAACGCGATGTTGCAGTGCGGCATTTTTCCCTCGGAAGCGTGGCCCTGTCGGACGCGGCGGCGGCCCTGGGCGCACGGGCTGGTAGGCGACAGACCTACACAAAACTGTGCGTTTTCGCACAGACCTGGCGGGTCCGGCGGAGCAAACTGGCTTCCATGCAGACGCAATCCGGCGCTGCAGTCCAGTTGAATCGATCCCAAGGAAGGAATCACTACCATGAACCGCAAACACCTCATCGCCATCGCCGCCATCGCCTTTGCCGGTGCCGCATCCGCCGCCCCCGTGTCGCAGGAAGACCAGTTCGGCGCCCAGCCCGTCGAGCAAGGCCAGCCACTGACCCGCGCTGAAGTCGTGGCCGACCTGAACCTGTGGAACCGCGCCGGCCTGAACCAGTTCGAAGCCGCCGACCGCACGCCCGATGCCGATCCCGCCTACCAGATGCGTCTGGCCCAGTACCAGCGCGAACGCAGCGGCCCCGAGTACCTGGCCGAAGTCCAGCGCGTCGGCGGCGGCCACAACGTCGCCGGCATGGCCTCCAGCACCACGATGAACTGATGCCCCGCGCATCCCGGCGCGCCCACGGCGCGCCACACCCCCGAGCCCCCGTGCGCGAAGCACCGGGGCTTTTTTCATGGACGGCGCTTTTCATCCCGCGCTGGACCAATGCGTTCCCGCTGTGCGTTTACGCACATACCCGACCCGGCGAAACACCGAAACTGGCAGTCAGGCAGGCACCCCGCACTGCCCTTTGTCAACCCTGTTTTCAAGCCCAAGGAACGCATACCATGAACACCCAGCACCTGATCGCCATTGCCACCATCGCCTTCGCCGGCGCCACCGTGTCCGCCGCCCACGCCGCGCCATCGCAGGAAGACCGTTTCGGCGACGAGCCCGTGGCCACGCGGAGCACGCTCACCCGTGCCGCCGTGGGGGCCGACACCCGCCTGTGGCAGCGCGCCGGACTGGGCCAGGCCAATGAGGGCGACCGCTCCGAAGCGGTGGACGAAGCCAGCCCGCAGCGCCTGGCCGAATACCAGCGCCTGCGCAGCGGCAGCGCCTTCCAGGCCGAACTGCGCCGCGCCCAGGGCGCCCAGCCGGTGGCCGGCGCCGCGGCCAGCGAGACCAGCCACTGAACGGGCATTGCGCCACCGGCACGCCGCGGCGCGCGGCCGGTCAGGCCGCCGGTAGCGGCGGATGGGCCGGAAACTGCACGCTGAACCGGGCGCCCGGCGGCACCTGGCCGGGGTGCGCGTCTTCCAGCTGCACGGTGGCGCTGTGCTGGCGCGCGATCTCCAGCACGATCGGCAGGCCCAGGCCCGAGCCGTCCGCGTCGTTGCCCAGCACGCGGTAGAACGGGCGGAACACCAGCTCGCGCTCGGCCAGCGGCACGCCGGGGCCGGAATCTTCGACCTGCAGCAGCAGCACGTGGCCGAAAGTGTCGGCCAGCACCCGCGCGGTGATGACGCCCGGCGCCCCGGGCCCCGAGGGCGTGTAGTTGATCGCGTTGTCCAGCAGGTTGCGCGCCAGCTCCTTGAGCAGCGTGGGATTGCCCTCCATCCACACGCCGGGCGCACCGGGCTCGGCGCCCTCATACCCCAGGTCGATGTGCTTGTCCAGGGCGCGCGGCACACAGTCGCGCACCACCTCGATCACCAGCCGCGCCAGGTCCACCGGCTGGCGCGCCAGGGCCGTTCCGCTGCCTTCCGCGCGGGCCAGGGCCAGCAGCTGGTTCACCGTGTGCGTGGCGCGGATGCTGGAGCGGCCGATCTGCTGCAGCGATCGCTTCAATTCCTCGGTGCTGGTGCCTTCGCGCTGCGCCAAGTCGGCTTGCATGCGCAGCCCGGCCAGCGGCGTCTTGAGCTGGTGGGCCGCATCGGCCAGAAAGCGCTTTTGCGTAGCCAGCGAGTCGCTGAGCCGGCCCAGCAGGTCGTTCACCGAATCCACCAGCGGCGCCACCTCCAGCGGCACCGCCTTGTGGTCGAGCGGCGAAAGGTCGTCAGGCTTGCGGGCGCGGATACGCTCCTCCAGCAGGCTCAAGGGCTGGATGCCGCGCGCCAGGGCCAGCCACACCAGCAGCACGGCCAGCGGCAGAATCACGAACTGCGGCAGCATCACGCCCTTGATGATTTCCGTGGCCAGCACGCTGCGCTTTTCGCGCGTTTCGGCCACCTGCACCAGCGCGGCCGGCGCGCCGGGCAACGGCACCCGCACCCAGATGGACGCCACGCGGATCTCGATGCCGCGCAGCTCGGCATCGCGCAGGCGCACCTCGCCCGAGAGCGGGCGCTCGTCCTCGGGTGCGGGCGGGCGCGGCAGGTCGCGTTCGCCGGAAAGGAACTCGCCCGTGGGCGAGACCACCTGGTAGTAAACGATGTCGGATTCGTCGGCACGCAGGATTTCGCTGGCCGGCTGCGGCAGGTTGAACTGCGCCTTGTCGCCCTGCACCGTGACCAGTTGCGCCAGGGCGTGGGCGTTGTACTCCAGCGCGCGGTCGAAGGGCTTGTTGGCCAGGCCCTGCGCCACCAGCCAGGTAAGCGCCAGGCTCACGGGCCACAGCAGCAGGAGCGGCGTGAGCATCCAGTCCAGGATCTCGCCGAAGAGGGAGCGCTGCTCGCGCTGGAAGATTTTCAAGACGGGGCGCCGGTGGGGGAATTCAAGCCAAAAGGGCCGTCAGCGCAATCATCACTAGGGCATACCGCTATTAAATCAATAGCATTCAGGTGGCGATCTTCTCAAGGCAGTAGCCCAGGCCACGCACCGTGGCGATGCGGATCGGGCCGCGCTCGATCTTCTTGCGCAGGCGGTGGATGTACACCTCGATGGCGTTGTTGCTCACCTCTTCGCCCCACTCGCACAGGCGCTCGACCAGTTGCTCCTTGGACACCAGCCGGCCGGCGCGCTGCAGCAGCACCTCCAGCAGACCCAGTTCGCGCGCCGACAGCTCCACCAGCTTGCCGTCGATGGTGGCCATGCGGCCGGCCTGGTCGTACACCAGCGGGCCGTGGCGGATGGCGCTGGTGGTGCCGCCCATGCCGCGCCGCGTGAGGGCGCGCACGCGCGCTTCGAGTTCCTGCAGGCTGAAGGGCTTGGCCATGTAGTCGTCAGCCCCGAAATCCAGGCCCTTCACGCGCTCTTCCACGCTGTCCGCGGCAGTGAGGATCAGCACCGGCAGGGCCGAGCCCCGTCCGCGCAGGCGCTTGAGCACCTCCAGCCCGTGCACGCGCGGCAGGCCCAGGTCCAGGATCAGCAGGTCGAACGCGTGGTTGGTCATCAGGGCCGCATCGGCTTCGCTGCCGCTGGACACGTGATCGACCGCTGCGCCGGAGCCGCGCAGGGTGCGCAGCAGCCCGTCGGCCAGCACCTGGTCGTCTTCGGCAATGAGGATGCGCATGGGGGTTGTCTCCTGGGAGCGCGGCCGGTGGCGTGGCCGCTGCGTTGGAGACCGATTCTAGAGGCCCATTCCGCCAGGCGGCGGGGGGAGCGCGTGGGGGAAATCCCGCGCCGCGCCCTCCCCGCGCAGGTGGTTCTATGCCGGCAGGGGCAGCGTGCGGCCGTGGGCGGCGAGGCGCCCAGCCGGCTGCGGCACCGACCGCGCGCGGGCCGCTACCGAAGACGCGGCCGCCGTATGCGCCCCGTCGATCTTGAAGACCGACACCGCATCGACCAGTTGCTCGGCCTGCGACTTCAGGCTCGATGCCGCCGCCGCGCTTTCCTCGACCAGCGCGGCGTTCTGCTGCGTGACCTGGTCCATCTGCGCCACGGCCTCGCCCACCTGGCCGATGCCTTCGCTCTGCTCGCGCGTGGCGATGCTCATCTCCGCCACGATGGTGGCGACGCGCTGGATGGACTGCACCACTTCCTTCATCGTGTCGCCCGCGCGGTTGGCCTGCGCCGAGCCCTCGCCGACGCGCTCCACGCTCGTGGCGATCAGGCCCTTGATCTCCTTGGCCGCATCGGCGCTGCGCTGGGCCAGCGTGCGCACCTCGGAGGCCACCACCGCGAAGCCGCGGCCCTGTTCGCCGGCGCGGGCGGCTTCCACCGCTGCGTTGAGCGCCAGGATGTTGGTCTGGAACGCGATGCCGTCCACCACGCCGATGATGTCGGCGATGCGCTGGGAGGCGGCGTCGATGCTCTTCATCGTCTCCACCATCACCTCCACCGCGTCGCCGCTGCGCTGCGCCACCGTGGACGCGTCCGCCGCCAGCTGGCTGGCCTTTTGGGCGCCGTCGGCGTTCTGGCGCACGGTGGAGCTCAGCTCCTCCATGGACGCGGCGGTCTCTTCCAGGGCCGAGGCCTGTTGTTCGGTGCGGGCCGACAGGTCCTGGTTGCCCTGCTCGATCTGCGAGCTGGCCGTGGCCACGCCCTCGGCGCTGCCGTGGACGGCACCGACCACGCTAGCCAGGCTGGCGCGCATGTCGCTCAGGGCCTGCATCAGCTGCGCGGATTCGTCCTTGCCGTGCACGGGGATGTCCATCGTCAGGTCGCCAGCGGCCACGCCCCGCGCCACTCCGACGGCCGAGGCCAGCGGCCGCGTGATGTGCCGCGTGATCCACCAGGCCAGCACCGAGGCGATCGCCACCGCAGCGATCAGCAGGGCCAGCAGCGTGGCCTGCGCACGGTGGAACGTGGCCACCGCATCGTCGTGCGCAGAGTCACCGCCGCGGCGATTCACGCGGGCCAGTTCGCCCAGCGTGGCGGCCAGGGCATCGAAGCTCTTTTCCGAATCGGTGAAGAAGATCCGCAGGGTCTCGTCATGCGCCTGCAGTGGCTGGTCCAGCATGCGGCGCTGCACCGCGAGGTACTGGTCGCGCTGGGCCTGGTAGGCCTCGTAGCCCTTGCGCTCTTCGCCCGGATTGACCAGCGGTGCATACACGGCCTCGGCCTCCACCAGCTGCTGGCGCCGCACCTTGAGTTCTTCCTTGAGCTTGTTCAGGTTGCCCTGGTCCGTCGGCAGGAAGGCCTCGCTCTCTGTGCGCCGCAGCCGGTTGGCGGCGATGCGCACATTGGCGATGGCCTCGATGCTGGGAAGCCAGTTGGTGGCCAGGTCTTCGGCACTGGCGTTGATGCGAAGCATCTGGCCCCAGGCCATCCAGGCAAGGGCGACGGTGATCAGCGTGGTGATGCTGAAGGCGAGCGCCAGCTTGGCGCCGATGCGGAGGTTGTGCAAGTTCATGATAAGGACCACCTATTGCGTTTGGTATCTCGATTAACATTTAGACACCTTAGAACAGGCTTAAAAACCAGCTCCGCGACGCAAAAAATGACAAAAATGAGATGCCGCACGTATCATTTTTGCAGCTTTCAAGCCGACAGCCCGTCACCCCCCGCGTACGCTTCCAGCCCGATCGCAACCACCGTGGCGACCTCGTCACCCACCGCCATGCGGAACTCCGCCTCCGCCTGGGCCACCGCATCGCGGAACGCCTGCAGCCACGCCAGTCCCGCAGCGGTGAAGCACACGCGGCGCGCCCGGGCATCGCGTGGGTCCGGTTCCCGAACCACCAGGCCCCAGGCAGCGCACTGGTCCACCAGATCGGCCATGGACTGCTTCGTCATGCCGGCCCGCTGCGCCAGATCGGTCAGCCGGTCGCCATCCAGCGAAAGGTGGCGCGTGATGTGGACGTGCGCCGCGCTCACCTGATCGCGCGCGGCGAGGTTGGAAAGCGCCAGCGGCACTTCCACGTTGTGGGCCATGAGTTCGAGCACCCGGGCATCGAACCGGCGCATGGCATGCCCGAGCAGGCGGCCCAGGTGGGTCTGGCGCCAGCCGTCGTCGAGGGGTGGAAAGGGTGGGGTTTCGGCCATGGCACATTGTCAGGGAAACTGACTTAAAACACCGTTTACGCGCCGAGACAGCTCGCATAAACTACTGTTCAAGCATCCAGCCTGTGACTACCCACAGCCGGACAGAGACACCCCAACCCATTGTTTTTCAAGGACTTTCCATGGACTTCGCCGTCAAGGGGACCCACCCCGCCCAGCCCGTCAACACCGAAAAGGCCAAGGCCCTCCAGGCCGCGCTGGCCCAGATCGAGAAGCAGTTCGGCAAGGGCACGATCATGCGCCTGGGCGAAGGCGAGGTGATCGAGGACATCCAGGTCGTCTCCACCGGCTCGCTGGGCCTGGACATCGCGCTGGGCGTGGGCGGCCTGCCCCGCGGCCGCGTGGTCGAGATCTACGGCCCGGAATCGTCCGGCAAGACCACGCTCACGCTGCAGGTGATCGCCGAGATGCAAAAGCAGGGCGGCCAGTGCGCCTTCGTCGATGCCGAGCACGCGCTCGACGTGCAATACGCCCAAAAGCTCGGCGTGCAGCTGTCCGATCTGCTGATCAGCCAGCCCGACACCGGCGAGCAGGCCCTGGAGATCGTGGACAGCCTCGTGCGCTCGGGCGCCGTGGACCTGATCGTGATCGACTCGGTCGCCGCGCTCACCCCCAAGGCCGAAATCGAGGGCGAAATGGGCGATGCGCTGCCCGGCCTGCAGGCCCGCCTGATGAGCCAGGCGCTGCGCAAGCTCACCGCCACCATCAAGAAGACCAACTGCATGGTCATCTTCATCAACCAGATCCGCATGAAGATCGGCGTGATGTTCGGCAGCCCCGAAACCACCACGGGCGGCAACGCGCTCAAGTTCTACGCCTCGGTGCGCCTGGACATCCGCCGCACCGGCACGATCAAGAAGGGCGACGAGGCCGTGGGCAACGAGACCAAGGTCAAGGTCGTGAAGAACAAGGTCAGCCCGCCGTTCAAGACGGCCGAGTTCGACATCCTGTTCGGCGAAGGCATCAGCCGCGAGGGCGAGATCATCGACATGGGCGTGAACGCGAAGATCATCGAAAAGAGCGGCGCCTGGTACGCCTACAACGGCGAAAAGATCGGCCAGGGCCGCGACAACTCGCGGGAGTTCCTGCGCGAGAACGCCGACCTCGCCCGCGAGATCGAGAACAAGGTGCGCGAGAGCCTGGGCATCGCCCTGCTGCCCGCCAGCCTGGAAGCCCCCGCCGCAGCCCCCGCCAAGGAAGCGGCCGACAAGTAAGCCTTGGCCGATTGCAGGCCATGCCCGGCTCCAACGCTTGATTGACAGGCGCTGGATGCTTCCACTTTCATAGCACCATGGGATTTGCGACGCTTTCGCTCAAGGGCCGGGCGCTGCGCCTGCTGGCACAGCGCGAGCATTCCCGCGCCGAACTGGCCACCAAGCTCGCCCGCCACGTGCAGGAGGGCGACGACCTGAACGCCGTGCTCGACGACCTGCAGGCCAAGGATTTCATCAGCGCGCAGCGCGTGGCCGATTCGGTGGTGAACCGCCGCGCCGCCCGCCTGGGCACGCAGCGCCTGGTGCAGGAGCTGCGCGGCAAGGGGCTGGACGACGCCCTGGTGCGCGCCACCGCGGAGCGCCTTCGCGCCACCGAGCTGGAGCGCGCACAGGCCGTGTGGCGCCAGCGCTTCGGCGCCCCAGGCGAGACACCGCAGGAGCGCGCGCGCCAGATGCGCTTCATGGCCGCGCGGGGCTTTGCCGGCGACATCGTGCGCCGCGTGGTGCGGGGCGGCGGGGACGACGAAGGCGATTGACGGCTGTGATTCCGGCGGGCCCGCGAGGCCGGCCGGCTCAGTCCAGCAGCCGTTCCGGGTTGGCGTCGATCTTGGCCAGCGCGTCGCGCGTGGCCCGCATCGTGAGCGCTTCCTCTTCCTGCGCCACCAGCAGGCCGGACTGCAGGTAGGCGCCCAGGCGCTTGAGCTGCAGCAGGTAGCTGCTGCCATCGGGCGCGGCGAACAGGTGCAGCTGCTTGCGCTGGCTTTGCCACACGTACTGCACCTGGGCCGAGGCACCGTTGTGGTCCAGCGTGAACCAGGCGCCGGGCTGCAGCTCTTGCGCCCAGGCCACCATGCCCGGCTCCACGGGCGCGCCGTTGTCGGCGATCACGTGGATGGACGAGGCATCGATGCCCAGCATCAGTTCGATGTTGTCGGCGTTGAGCGGCATTTCGCCCAGCGTCGCATCGCTGATGTAGTCCTCCAGGTTGGCCAGGCGGCGCGCCATCGCATCGATGTGCGCCTGCGGGATGGAGGCCGTCTTGGACAGGAAGGCGTCGGCCAGCGTGTCGGTCAGCACCTTCACCTGCGCATCCTGCTCCGGCCCGTTCACGCCGAGCAGCGCCAGGCCCTGGCGCAGGTGCTGCAGCAGCGGCGGCAGGCTCTGGATGACCTTGGCGCGGTCCGCCCGGTGGGGCTTGGCGCTGGCGGCCCAGACCAGGTCGGCCGCGGTGCGCTTGAGCGCGACGGTGTCCGGGTGCTGCGCGCCGTCGCGCACCGCCGACATGGCCAGCACCTCGGCCCAGGTCTTGAAGAGGAAATCGCGGATCTCCTCGCGCACCGGCATGTCCCGCAGCATGGTGCGCAGCTCGATCGTGTACTGGATGGCCAGCGTTTCGCGCTGCTCGACCTGCTGCGCCACGCTGACGAGCTTGGAGGTGGCCTGCTTGGCCGTGAGGAACTTGGCCAGGAATTTCTCGAACTCGTCATAGACGAGCTGGAACACGCGCTGCCCGGTTTCGGGGTACTGCTCGATCACCTGCACCACGCGGCGGATCTCGCCCTCCAGCGCGCTGCCGTTGATGGCGGTGGCGTCGAACCCCATCACCACGCCGCCCAGGCGGTCGATCAGGCGGCGCGCCGGGTGGGCGACGTCGCTGAAGAATTCGGGCTCGGCCAGCGCCACGCGCAGCACCGGCACCTGCAGTCGCGCGAACCACACGCGCACGGCCGGCGGAATGCGGTCTTCGCTCAGGATGCTCTGGAACATCAGCGCCACCACCTCGATGATGGCCTTTTCGCCGGGGGTGGAGGCCTTGGCCTTGAGTTCGGTGGAGCGCTCGCGCACCGCGCCCACCAGCTGCACCACGGCGGCCGGGCTGTAGTCCTCGACCAGCGTGGCCACGCCGCTGTAGTACGTCTGCGCCTGCGCCCGGTGGGCCGACAGGGCCTGCGCCAGCGCGGCGGAGGCCGGCGGCGCGTTCACCATGTCGAAGCCCGTGGCGGGCTGCACCAGCAGGCGGCGCAACTGGCCCATCACGCCCTGGGCCCGCTGGCGAGCGCGCGCCAGCGGCGTCATGAACGCCTGCATGCCGGCACCGAAGGCCGTTCCCTGCGCGCCCATGCGCCCGGGCGCCGGCATGCCTCCCTGGGACGGCATGCCGTGCATGCTCGCCTGGGCGGACTCCCGGGCGAAGGCCTGGGCCGATTGCTGCAGGGCCTGCGACGCCAGGCCCGCGGGGGAGGACGAGCCTCCCGCCGTGCGGCGCACCTTGGAGCGCAGGTCGTTGTCGGGCTTCACGCCCTGCTCGGTGCAGAACGCGTTGACGGCCTGGTACTCGCGCAAGACCAGTTCGCCCAACTGGCGCTGCAGGGGGTCGATGGCGGTCTGCAGGTCGCCCCGCTCCATGCCGGCCTCCACCCACTGGTCGACGAACAGCAGACAGACCGTTTCGGGGCGCAGGATGTCGCGGCCGTCCAGCTCCTGGCCTTCCAGGTGCTGAATGAACTGCCGCAGGGTGTCGAAGGCGTTGCCCGTGTGCTCCATCACCGTGAGAGCCATGCGCGAGGCGATGATCTGGTTCTCGACGACGTCGTCGCTGAGCAGTTCGAACCCGCCCCCGGCAGGCAACGCCCCCCGGGTGGTGCTGACCAGGGGCAGCATGGCCTCGGACAGGGCGCGGGTGCAGCCGGCGATCCAGGCCTGGTGGCGCTGCTGGTAGCGCATCCACAGGTCGCGGCGCGTCTGCATCTCGCGCTGCGTGGCCGTCAGGCCCATGAGCTGGGTCAGGAAATCCTGCAGTTCGTTGTCGAGGCCGGGCAGCCCCGCCACCAGGCCCTCCACGAACCGCTGCCGGGCCAGGCGGGCCAGGCGCCGGGGCGCGGTGGGGGGGCGGAGTTCTTCCATACGCCGTCGATTATGGGGCGCCCCGGGGCGTCGCGGTCAGACCGCTGCGCCGGCGTTCGGATCGTTCGGGTCGCCGTCCTTCTTGGGCGGCGCCTTCACCAGGTCTTCGCGCTTGACGCCCAGCCACATGGCGATGGCGGCGGCCACGAACACCGACGAATAGATGCCGAACAGAATCCCGATGGTCAGCGCCAGCGCGAAGTAGTGCAGGCTGGGGCCGCCGAAGAAGAACATCGACAGCACCACGGCCTCCGTGGAGGCATGGGTGATGATCGTGCGGCTCATGGTGCTGGTGATCGCGTGGTCGATGACCTCGTGCGTGCTCATCTTGCGGTACTTGCGGAAGGCCTCGCGGATCCGGTCGAAGATCACGACCGACTCGTTCACCGAGTAGCCCAGCACGGCCAGCACCCCCGCCAGCACCGCCAGCGAGAACTCCCACTGGAAGAACGCGAAGAAGCCCAGGATGATCACCACGTCGTGCAGGTTGGCGATCACCGCCGCCACGCCGAACTTCCACTCGAAGCGGAACGCCAGGTAGATCACGATGCCGATCACCACCATGCCCAGCGCCATGAGGCCGCCGTGCACCAGTTCCTCGCCCACCTGCGGGCCCACGAACTCGGTGCGGCGCAGCGTGACGTCGGGGTCGGCCGCCTTGAGGGCGCCCAGGACCTGCTCGCTTTGCTGCGCGGAGGTCACGCCCTTTTGCACCGGCAGGCGGATCATCACGTCGCGCGCGGTGCCGAAGTTCTGCACGGTCACGTCGGAATAGCCCAGCCCGGACACGGTGCTGCGCACCTTGCCGATGTCGGCGCTCTGGGTGTAGGCCACTTCCATGACCGTGCCGCCGGTGAACTCCACCGACAGGTGCAGGCCCCGCGTGATGAGGAAGAACACGGCCAGCGCGAAGGTGATGAAAGAGATCGCGTTGAGAACCAACGCGTACTTCATGAACGGGATGTCTTTTCGGATGCGGAAGAATTCCATGGTCCCTCTCCTTCAGTTGGACTTGACCACGGCGGACGTGGTGCTGTCGGGTTCGGGCTTCCACACCTGTCCGATGGACACGCTCTTGAGCTTTTTCTTGCGGCCATACCAGAGGTTGACCAGGCCGCGCGAGAAGAACACGGCCGAGAACATGCTGGTCAGGATGCCGATGCAGTGCACCACGGCGAAGCCGCGCACCGGGCCGGAGCCGAAGGCCAGCAGCGCGAGACCTGCGATCAGCGTGGTCACGTTCGAGTCAAGGATCGTCGCCCAGGCGCGCTCGTAGCCCGCGTGGATGGCAGCCTGCGGCGACACGCCGGCGCGCAGTTCCTCGCGGATGCGCTCGTTGATCAGCACGTTGGAGTCGATGGCCACGCCCAGCGCCAGCGCCATGGCGGCGATGCCGGGCAGGGTCAGTGTGGCCTGCAGCATCGACAGAATGGCCAGCAGCATCAGCACGTTCACCGACAGCGCGATGGACGAGATCACGCCGAACAGCGCGTAGTAGATGCACATGAAGACCGAGATCGCCACGAAGCCCCACACCACGCTGTGGATGCCGCGCTCGATGTTGTCGGCGCCCAGGCTCGGGCCGATGGTGTATTCCTCGATGATGTCCATGGGCGCGGCCAGCGAGCCGGCGCGCAGCAGCAGCGAGGTGTCGTTGGCCTCGGCCGTGGTCATGCGTCCGGAGATCTGTACCCGGCCGCCGCTGATCTCGCTGCGGATCACGGGGGCCGTGACCACTTCGCCCTTGCCCTTTTCGAACAGGACGATGGCCATGCGCTTGCCCACGTTCTCGCGGGTGATGTCCTTGAAGATGCGGGCGCCCTTGGCGTCGAGCGTGAGGTTGACCGTAGGCTCCTGCGTCTGGCCGTCGAAGCCGGGCTGCGCGTCGGTGAGGTTCTCGCCCGTGAGGATGACCTGCTTCTTGACGATGATGGACTGGCCGTTGCGGTCCAGGTACTTTTCGTCGCCGAAGGGCACGGGGCCGGAGCCCAGTTCGGCCGAACGCGCCTCGGCGCTTTCGTCGACCATGCGCACTTCCAGCGTGGCCGTGCGGCCCAGGATGTCCTTGGCCTTGGCGGTGTCCTGCACGCCGGGCAGCTGCACCACGATGCGGTCCAGGCCCTGCTGCTGGATCACGGGCTCGGCCACGCCGAGTTCGTTGATCCGGTTGTGCAGCGTGGTCATGTTCTGCTTGAGCGCCTGGTCCTGCACCTTGCGCAGCGCCTCGGGCTTGATGGTGGCGCGCACGCGCACGCCCTGGCCGTCGGGGCTGCTGGTGGCCACCAGGTCGGGGAACTGGTCGGTGATCACGTTGCGCGTGGCCGTGGCGGTCGCCTCGTCGCGCAGGCGGATGTCCACCGCCTGGCCGTCGCGGCTGATGCCGCCGTGGCGGATGTTCTTGTCGCGCAGCGTGGTGCGCAGGTCGCCGGCGAGCGATTCGGCCTTCTTGGTGAGGGCCGCCTGCATGTCCACCTGCAGCATGAAGTGCACGCCGCCGCGCAGGTCCAGCCCCAGGTACATGGGGCGCGCATGCAGCGCGCTGAGCCAGTCGGGGGAGCGCGAGACGAGGTTCAGCGCGACGATGTACGGCGGGTCGGCCGGATCGGGCACCAGGGCCTTCTGGATCGCGTCCTTGGCCTTGAGCTGGCTGTCGGGCGAGTCGAAGCGCGCGCGCACCGAATTGCCATCGAAGCTCACGGCATCGGGCACGACGCCCGCGGCCTTCAGGGCCTCTTCGACGCGGCGCTGCACGGCGGCATCGACCTTCAGCGTCGCCTTGGCCGACGACACCTGCACGGCAGGGGCCTCGCCAAAGAAATTGGGCAGGGTGTACAGGGCCCCCACCAGCAGCGCGATCACGAGGATCGCGTACTTCCAGACCGGGTAACGGTTCATGATCGCGCTCTTAACTCTCAGGTCGCGGCGCAGGCCCGCAGGGCCGGCCGCCAGATCGGAACGGCTCGCGCCATCGCTTGGACTTACTTGACCGTGCCCTTGGGCAGGACCTGCGCCACGGCGCTGCGCTGGATCTGCACTTCCACGCCGGAGGCGATCTCGATGTGCAGGAAGCCTTCGGACAGGCGCGTGACCTTGCCGACGATGCCGCCGGCGGTGGCCACCTCATCGCCCTTGGCTATGGCCTCGATCATGTTGCGATGCTCTTTCTGGCGCTTCATCTGGGGGCGGATCATGACGAAGTACAGGACCACGAACATCAGCACCAGCGGGAGCATGCCCGTCAGGGAGGACATGATGTCGCTGCCACCGGCGGCGGCGGCAGGGGCGGTCTGGGCGAAAGCGGAAGAGATAAACACGGCAACAGGCTCCATTCAAATGGATGGTCGTTTCAGACACCCGCCCACGGCGCGACGCAGCGCCAGCCGGGAGGGCAACAGGCGATTGTATGCGGCGCCCCCTGGCAAAGCCCATGCCAAAACCCGCGTCCGCGGGGGTCTTGGCGTGGCAAGGCCGGCCCAAGGGCCGGCCTTCGATGGGGCATGAAAACGCCGCCCAGCACAATAACCACTATGGCATATTGCTATATTTTCAATAGCACCTTATTTCCCCCTCACATGCCGGGGAAAGGGGCTTTCGCCCCCTCAGGCCGTCTGGCGCAGCACCTCCTGCGGGTGGCGCCACTGGTTCATCAGCACCGCCCACTTGGCGCGGGCAGCCTTCAGGTGGCGCTCCTTCACGTGGCCGTAGCCCCGGATGTCCTCGGGAATGCGGGCGATGTCGGCGGCCAGCGGCAGGTTGTCGGCGGTCAGGCCAGCCAGCAGCTCGTCGATGCAGGCGCGGTACTCGGCGATCAGGGCGCGCTCGGTGCGGCGCTCCTCGGTGCGGCCGAACGGATCGAGTGCCGTGCCGCGCAGGCCCTTGAGCCTGGCGAGCACGCCGAAGGCCTTGCGCATCCACGGGCCGAAGGGCTGCTTGAGCAGTTCGCCCTTGTCGTTTTTCTTCGCGGTCAGCGGGGGCGCCAAGTGGTGCACCAGCTTGTAGTCGCCTTCGAACATGCCCTCGATCTTCGCGGTGAATGCGGCGTCGGTGTGCAGGCGCGCGACCTCGTACTCGTCCTTGTACGCCATGAGCTTGAACAGGTAGCGGGCCACGGCCTCGGACAAGCGCGTGCCCTTGCCGCCGGTGCGCGCCTCGGCGGCCTGCACCTTCTCCACGAAGGCCTTGTACTCGGCCGCATAGGCCGCGTTCTGGTAGCCCGTGAGGAACTGCTCGCGCTTGGCCACCACTTCCGCCAGGCCCGGCTTCTTGACGAACTGGATCACCTGCGCGGCCTTGAACAGGGCCTGCACGGCGGCCAGGTCATGGGCGCAGCGGCGGCCCCATTCGAAGGCGGCCTTGTTGTTGTCCACCTGCACGCCGTTCAGCTCCATGGCGCGCATGAGCGCGGCATGCGACAGCGGCACGCGGCCCTTTTGCCAGGTGTAGCCCAGCATCAGGGGGTTGGTGTAGATGCTGTCGCCCAGCATCTGCATGGCGACTTCCTCGGCATCGAAGCTGGCCAGCAGTTCCTCGCCCACGGCGGAGGCGATAGCCGTGTCGCAGTGGGTGCCCGGAAACTGCCAGTCGGGGTTGTGCACGAACGACGCGGTGGGCGAGCCGTGGGTGTTGAGCGCCACGAAGGTGCGCCCCAGCTGCATCGCGGCCATGGTGGTCTTGTGCGAAGCGACGATGGAGTCGCAGCCGATGATGAGGTCGGCCTTGGCCGTGTCCACCTTGGTGGTGTAGATGGCGTCCGGCCGGTTGGCGATCTGGATGTGGCTCCAGGTCGCACCGCCCTTTTGCGCCAGGCCCGCCGCGTCCTGCGTGATGACGCCCTTGCCTTCCAGGTGCGCCGCCATGCCCAGCAGCGAGCCGATGGTGATCACGCCCGTGCCGCCCACGCCGGCCACGACGATGCCCCAGGCGCTCTCGGCCACGGGCAGCACCGGCTCGGGAATGGGGGGCAGCGCGGAGAGGTCGCCCTTCTTTTCCTTCCTGGGTTTTTTCAGCGTGCCGCCCTCGACGGTGACGAAGCTCGGGCAAAAGCCCTTCACGCACGAGTAATCCTTGTTGCAGGTGCTCTGGTTGATGCGGCGCTTGCGGCCGAACTCGGTCTCCAGCGGTTCGACCGACAGGCAGTTCGATTGCACCGAGCAGTCGCCGCAACCCTCGCACACCAGCTCGTTGATGACCACGGTCTTGTTGGGCGTGGCCATCGTGCCGCGCTTTCGGCGGCGGCGCTTTTCGGTCGCGCAGGTCTGGTCGTAGATGATGGCTGTGCAGCCTGCGATCTCGCGGAACTCGCGCTGGATGCGGTCCAGCTCGTCGCGGTGGTGCACCGTCACGCCCTCGGCCAGCGCCACCCCGTCGTACTTGGCGGGCTCGTCGGTCACGATCACCAGCTTGGCGATGCCCTCGGCCTTCAGGCTGGCCATGATCTGCAGCACCGAGTGGCCTTCCGGCCGCTCGCCCACCTGCTGGCCGCCGGTCATGGCGACGGCGTCGTTGTACAGCACCTTGTAGGTGATGTTGGTGCCCGCCGCGATGCTCTGGCGGATGGCCAGCAGCCCGCTGTGGAAGTAGGTGCCGTCGCCCAGGTTGGCGAAGACGTGCTTTTCCGTGGTGAAGGGCTGCTGGCCCACCCAGGTCACGCCCTCGCCGCCCATCTGCGTGAAGGTGGAGGTGTTGCGGTCGGGCATCCAGTTGACCATGTAGTGGCAGCCGATGCCGGCCACCGCGCGCGAGCCTTCGGGCACGCGGGTGCTGGTGTTGTGCGGGCAGCCGCTGCAGAACCACGGCGTGCGGTCGCCCGTGTCCACCTTGGATTCGGCCAGGCCGCGCTCGCGCGTATCGATCACCGACAGACGCGCGTCCATGCGGGCCACGATGTCGGCCGGCACGCCCAGCTTCTTCAGGCGCTTGGCGATGGCGCGCGCGATGATGGCGGGCGTCAAGTCCGCCTTGGGGCGCAGCAGCCAGTTCTGGCTCGGGTTGGGCATGCTCCACTCGCCGCCCCCACCGCCGAAGGGCCCCTGCGGGTCCGTGTCGCCCGCCCCCTCGTCGAACTTGCCCAGCACGTTGGGGCGCACATCGGCGCGCCAGTTGTAGAGTTCTTCCTTGATCTGGTATTCGATGACCTGGCGCTTTTCCTCCACCACCAGGATCTCCTGCAGACCTTGCGCGAAGTCGCGGGTGATGGTGGCCTCCAGCGGCCACACCACGTTCACCTTGTGCAGGCGGATGCCCAGCTGGCGGCAGACGTCGTCCTCCAGCCCCAGGTCGATGAGCGCCTGGCGCGTGTCGTTGTACGCCTTGCCGCTCGCGATGATGCCGAAGCGGTCCCCCGCTCCCCCGTGCGGGCCCTGGATCACGTTGTAGTTCAGCCGGTTGGCGCGGATGTACGCCAGCGCCGCATACCACTTGTAGTCCATGAGGCGCGCCTCCTGGGCCAAAGGCGCGTCGGGCCAGCGGATGTGCAGGCCGCCGGGCGGCATGGCGAAGTCCTCGGGCATGACGATCTTCACCCGGTCCGGGTCCACCGAGATGCTGCTGGAGGACTCCACCACCTCCTGGATGGTCTTCATGCCCGACCACACGCCCGAAAAGCGGCTCATGGCGAAGGCGTGCAGGCCCATGTCCAGGATGTCCTGCACGCTGCTCGGGAAGAACACCGGCAGGCCGCAGGCCTTGAAGATGTGGTCGCTCTGGTGGGGCGCCGTGCTGCTCTTGCTGATGTGGTCGTCGCCCGCGATGGCGATCACGCCGCCGTGCCTGGAGGTGCCGGCCATGTTGGCGTGCTTGAACACGTCCGAGCACCGGTCCACGCCCGGGCCCTTGCCGTACCAGATGCCGAACACGCCGTCGTATTTCTTCGTCGTGGGGTACAGGTCGAGCTGCTGCGTGCCCCACACGGCGGTGGCGCCCAGCTCTTCGTTCACGCCGGGCTGGAACACGATGTGGTTCTTGGCCAGATGCTTCTTGGCCGACCACAGCGCCTGGTCGTAGGTGCCCAACGGGCTGCCGCGGTAGCCGCTGATGAAGCCCGCGGTGTTCAGGCCCGCGATCGCATCGCGCTGGCGCTGCAGCATGGGCAGGCGCACCAGGGCCTGTACGCCGCTCATGAAGGCACGGCCGTGGTCGAGGGCGTATTTGTCTTCGAGCGTGACCGTTTCAATGGCGCGGCGGATGTGCTCGGGCAGGGGGGCGTTCATCGGGGGAATCTCCAGTGGGGTCGTTGGCCGTCGCCTCGTGAGCGCGGTTTTCAGCGGGGCGCCCTGGGCTCGGACGCACCGCCTTGTCAGGGCAGTGTAGGCAGGACGGCCGGATATGTCCTTTCGTTTTCATGCCGTGTTTACCCTCGTTTTAGAAAGGATCTTTCGCAAAATAATCCAGGGATGAACACTCTGGACAAATTCGACCTGGCGATCCTCGGCGAGCTGCAGGCCGATGCCCGGCTGACCAATGCCGAGCTGGCCCAGCGGGTGGGCCTGTCGGCCGCACCCTGCTGGCGCCGCGTGCGCGCGCTGGAGGAGGCGGGCTTCATCAAGGGCTACCACGCCGAGATCGACCGCCACAAGATAGGCCTGGGCGTGCTGGCCTTCGTGCGGCTGGATGCCGACCGCAGCACCGGGGGCCTCACGCGCGAGATGGAGGCCGCCATCGCCCAGATCCCCGAGGTGGTGGCCTGCCACTACATTAGCGGCACCGGCACCTTCGAGCTGCAGGTGGTGGCGCGCGACCTGGACAGCTTCTCGCACTTCGCCCGCAACGTGCTGCTGAACCTGCCGAACGTGAAGGACATGCACACCAGCTTCTCGTTGGGCGAGGTCAAGGCCAGCGGCGCCCTGCCGCTGGCGCACCTCGCGCCTGCGGGCAGTAAGCTACAAAAACAATAGCAATATGCCTTAGTACCGATTGTGCTGGGGGCCTTTTTGGCTTCCAGCCCGTCTGCTCGCTTTTCCGCGCCGCCATCCGGGACGTCGGCGCCCCGCCCGGCACGCACCGCCCGCACTGCGCACAATCGACACCATCTATGCCCCCTTTGCCGTCCCACGAGAGCCCGTCCCGTCCCACCCCGTCAGCGCCCCTGGACGACAGTCCCCCGGCCACCGCCGCCGCGGGCCAGGCGCACGCCGCCGAAGCCGCTGCGGCGGCCCGGCTGGACCAGGACGCCGCCCGGCGCGCCAGCCTCTCGCCATTCGCGCCGCTTCAGGTGCCCGTGTTCCGCATGCTCTGGCTCACCTGGCTGGCCGCCAACACCTGCATGTGGATGAACGACGTGGCGGCCGCATGGCTCATGACCACGCTCACCACCTCGCCCGTGCTGGTGGCGCTGGTGCAGACGGCCTCCACCCTGCCCGTGTTCCTGCTGGGGCTGCCCAGCGGCGCGCTGGCCGACATCCTGGACCGGCGGCGCTACTTCATCGCCACGCAGTTCTGGGTGGCCGTGGTGGCGCTGGTGCTGTGCGTGGCCATCCTGATGGGCGGCATGACGGCGCCGCTGCTGCTCGCGCTGACCTTCGCCAACGGCATCGGCCTGTCCATGCGCTGGCCGGTGTTCGCGGCCATCGTGCCGGAACTGGTCAGCCGCCAGCAGCTGCCGGCGGCCCTGGCGCTCAACGGCGTGGCCATGAACGCCTCGCGCATCATCGGGCCGCTGCTGGCCGGCGCCATCATCGCGGGCGCGGGCAGCGCCTGGGTGTTCGTGCTCAACGCGCTGCTGTCGGTGGTGGCGGGCTTCACCATCATGCGTTGGCGCCGCACGCACGTGCCCAGCCCGCTGGGGCGCGAGCGGCTCACCAGCGCCATGCGGGTCGGCGTGCAGTTCGTGCGCGAGTCGCCCCGCATGCGCGCCGTGCTGTGGCGCATCTCGGTCTTCTTCCTGCACGCCACCGCGCTGCTGGCGCTGCTGCCCCTGGCCCGCGACCTGGAGGGCGGCGGCGCCGGCACCTTCACCCTGCTGCTGGCCTCCATGGGCGCCGGGGCCATCGCGGCGGCGCTGTTCCTGCCCCGCCTGCGCCAGGCCATGTCGCGCGACACGCTGGTCTCGCGCGGGGCGCTGCTGCAGGCTGCCTCCACGGCCGTGATCGCCATCGCGCCCAACGTATCCGTGGCGGTGCCGGCAATGGTGCTGGGCGGCATGGCGTGGATCACCACGGCCAACTCGCTCAGCGTGTCGGCCCAGCTCGCGCTGCCCAATTGGGTGCGCGCGCGCGGCATGTCGATCTACCAGATGGCCATCATGGGCGCCACTGCGGCGGGCGCGGCCCTGTGGGGCCAGGTGGCCTCGCTCACCACCGTCCACATGAGCCTGGCGCTGGCCGCGCTCACCGGCACCGCCGCCATGGCCCTGGTGCAGCGCTGGGTGGTGGACCGCACCATGGAGGAAGACCTGAGCCCCTCGACCGCCTTCAAGCTGCCGGTGGCACCCACCACGCCCGAACGCGGCCACGTAGTGGTCACCATCGAATACCACATCGACCCCGCGCGGGCGGCGGAATTCCGGGCGCTGATGCAGGAAAGCCGCCGCAGCCGCCTGCGCCAGGGCGCGCTCGACTGGCAGCTGCAGCACGACATCGCCGACCCGTCTCGCTATGTGGAGCGCATCGTGGACGAATCGTGGACCGAGCATTTGCGCCGCTTCGACCGCGTGACGGCCTCCGACGTGGCGCTGCGCGACCGCAAGCTGGCCTTCCACACTGCCGAGGCGCCGCCGGTGGTGTCGCGCTACCTGGTCGAGCTGGAGCGCTGAAGCGGATCGGTTCGCGACCCCTTGAAAGGCTTCGGCTGGCACAGCTCCGCTTCCTGAGGCTCTCTTTATCCTGGCTTCACATCCAAATTGCCGCTCCACTGTGGATGGCGGTTCGCCACGGGAAGAATCCATGAAGTTAAGCCATCTGCTCCCTACCAAGAGTCCCCGAGGGGCGACCACTCCGGAAGAACCCACCCCCAACGCGTCGCAGCGCGGCTCGTCGTCCATAGGGAATACATCCCACGCCCTGGCAGGCGGGAGCCCGCGCCATCCGAACTCCGGTAGCGGCATCCGCCCCCGCAGCGATACCCTGCCGTCCAAGCCCTCTTCGGCATCGCACTCCTCCGCGCTCAGGACCATGCGGGGATTCATGGGTTGGGGTTCGTCAAGCAAAGCGCATGCGTCGGTCCCAGAGCCTGAGCCCAGGGCCTGGATCGACGGCAACATCTCCGAGGCCAAAGCCGCCAGGAGACGCTTGCTCGACGGCGCGACCCCATTGCTCAAGCAAATAGATAGCGCGTCCCCCCTTTCAGCAAAACCTCACCAGCTCGATACCTACATCACGTTCGATAATGTCCAGAACACCGTCTTGGTTCCAGCAAAGGAACTGCTCCCGGGGCTGTTGCGCTCCGACCAATTCATCGAGCTTTCATCTGACCGGTTGCACCAAGTCAACGCACTCTCCACAACACATCCTGGCGTCAAAACACAGATGCCGGACACAGCATCCCGCTTACGCGTGATCTCGCCCGCCGTGGCCGCCAACCTGGCATCGGCACGGGAAGTGATCGATTTGGTGAAGGCGCTTCTCCCGGGGGGTGCCGGCAACCAAATGAAGGACGTTGCAGCGACGGGAGGGGACAGCTTTCTTCGTTCCTCGCTGTCGTTTACCTACGGCGGCAGCCCAGCGGCCCGTGCGTCAGTCGCAATCCAATGGCAGGGCGGCTACTGCGATGCCCACGCGAGCCTGACTTATCAACTTCTTTCCCAGAACCCGACGCTCAAGGATTCCAGGATCGATTTGATCGGCGGCGGCCCAGAAAGTCACGTGTTCGTCGTTATCCGAGGCCATACCCCCGAGCAAGACATCGTGGTGGACCCATGGGCCCCTTTCGCCTCGCCGACTCTTGTTCAAGACGCACTTCCCATGCACCGGGAATTACTTGGCGCCGCAGGCGGCAGTGTCAAGCACACCAAACCCGCTGGCACAGTTTCGGAAGCACTGGATATCCAAGACGCGCTGAGGCGGCAGGCGCTTACCCAAGAGGAATCCATCCAAAAGCGGTTCATTGAGCAAAAATTTCGCTACCCCGAAGATGACATCGCGAGCCAACTGAAGGACCCTAGAGACCGCTGGGATGTGCCGTTCAGCGGCAACCCCAACGTCCGCTACGAGGTCCAGGATGAATCCGGCCAAAAGCTGACTGATTTTCCGCTGCGATTCGACATGCAGCGCACGGGACTGGGCCAACAGTTGGGGCGCTGAGGGCGGGCCGGCTCAGCGCCCCTTCAAGGCGCTCACCGGCGCGAGAGCCGCAGGCCGAACCATCCGCCCTCGGCGTCGTAGAGCAGGTCGAACTGCCGCAACAGGTGGCGCCCGGTGTTCACGAAGGCGGGGCGGCCCGGCGCGTTCACGAGCACGGACTGGGGCGCGTCCGCATCCCCCACGCGGAAGTCGTACTGCGCCACGGGCGCCTGCGCGTCGGGGAACATCACCTGCACCCGCGTGCCGTCCTTCAGGCCCGTCACCGGCTGGCCCCGACGGCTGGGATTGGGGATCTGCGCCGTGGGCAGGGCCGACGGATCGGCGGCCGTGAGGTACATCTGCGCGATGCCGGTGTCCACCAGCACGGGACCGGTTTGGGGCGCGCCGCCATCCACCGACACAGCCATGGTGGTCTGCTGCCAGTCGCGGGGATCGTTGGAGGCCGGCTGGCCATTCGCGAGTCGGCTGCCGGGTTGCAGCTTCACTGACTGAAAGCCCCTGACATTGTCGGGCGCGAGGCCCACATAGATGCCGTACTTCGTCACGATGTAGCCTCCGTGCACCGCGCCCCGGGCGACCGGGTTTCCGCCAATCTCGGCGATGTTGAGGAGTGGATTCTTGTCGGGCATGCCCTGCGGCTGGCCATCGTGCTCGCGCCCGAAGCCCACGCCCATGTAGGCGATGCCGCCCGGGCTTTCCGTGGTGTACGTGGGATTTTCGCACTCGGGCCGGTTGGCCTTCTGGTCCCAGCGCGGGCAGATGATTTCCTTTTCGACCGCGAGCACGGGCACCCGGGCAATCACTTCGTTCCAGCCGCTGTTGAGCACCACGTCGCGCACCACCCAGTGGCCGATCAACAGTTGCCGGCTGCTGGAGCGGTATTCCCAGCCTTCGTTGGCCTGGCGCGCTTCCTCGTTGCGCGAATAACCGGGTAGATCGACCGCGGAAATCACCACGCCGGTGGAGCCCGTGTCCAGGGTGACGATGAAGGGCCGGGGGGACGCGAGCACGCCGGTGTCCGTCGGCATGCGGACTTCGAACCGCAGCCGCGGCGCGTCCGTCATGGGGGAGGACCAGCCCTCTCCCGGCGGGGAATGGAGGCGGATGAAGCGCGATTCGGTGCCCAGGCGCAGCGAGGGGCCGGCGGTGGCCGCGGCGGCGGTGGGCAACGGCGCCTGCGCGGGCACGGCACCGCAGGCGAGCAGCGCGGCGGCACAGGCGATCGCTGCGCGAAGCGGAATGGGCATGGGGTCTCCTTGCCTGGCGAGTGTTTGATGGGAAATGCAGGCTACACGATCCTTCGGGCCGTGCCGCACCCCGCAGGCCACTGCAGCCTGGGCGAATCGGTTCGCACGCCCTTGCAATGCTTCGGTGGGCACGGCTTCGTGTTCTGGCGCCCGCTTTATCCTGGCCTCACCTGCAAACTGCCGCCTGACGGTGGGTGGCAGGATCGCCAAAGCAAGAGATCCATGAAGCTCAACCAGCTGTCCCACACACAAAGCCCCCGAGGCGCCACGGCGGAGGAAGAGGCCCCACCCAACACGTCGCAGCGCGGCGCGTCGTCCAGCGGGAATGCACCCCACGCCCTGGCAGGCGGGAGCCCGCGCCATCCCAGTTCCGGTGAAGTACGCTGACGACCGCTGGGATGTGCCATTCAGCGGCAATCCCAACGTCCGCTACGAGGTCCGGGATGCATCAGGCCACCAACTGAACTACTTTCCGCTGCGATTCGACATGCAGCGTGTCGCCACTGGCACCGGTCCGCGCCAGGCTTGAACCCGGCATCGCGGAGTCACTCGCTGCGGCGAAGCCCGAACCAGCCGCCATCGGCATCGAACAGCACGTCATGCTGGCGCAGCAGGTGCCGGCCGGTGTTGACGAACGCCTGCTCCGAGGGACGAGTGACGATCACCGCCGTGGGGGCCTGGAGCGTTCCCACCTGGAAGGTGTACTGCGCCACGGGCGCGGCATCGTCGGGGAACGACACCTGCACCGACGTGCCGGCCACCAGCCCCGTGGCCATGGCGCCCTTGCGGCTCGGGTTGGGAATGGCCGTGGTCGGCAGTGCCGACGGGTTGGCCACCGTGAGGTACATCTGCGCGATGCCGGTATCGACCAGCACCGCGCCCGTCTGCGAGGCCGCGCCGTTCACCGACACGGCCATGCTCGCCTGGGGCCAGTCGCGCGGGTCGCTGGAGGCCGGCTGGCCCGCGGCGTTCAGGCTGCGGCCCTGGAGCTTCACGTAAGAAAAGCCCGCGCTGTTGGCGCGCGTGAGGCCCACGTGCACGCCCTTGGCCGTCACGATGAAACCGCTGCGCATGCTGCCGGGCGCCACGGGCTGGCCGTCGATGGAAACGATGTTCAGCAGCGGGTTCTTGTCCGGCGTGCCTTGCGGCTGGCCGTCGTGCTCGCGCCCGAAGCCCACGCCCATGTAGGCGATGCCGCGCGGCTGGGCGGTGGTCTTCTCGGGCTTTTCGCAGGTGGGCACGTTGGCCTTTTCGCTCCAGCCGGGGCAGATGATCTCTTCCTGCACCGCCAGCACGGGCACGCGTGCCACCACCTCGCCCCCAGCGGGATCGCGAAAGACCAGTTCCCGCGGCACCCAGCGGCCGATCCACAGCCGCTTGCTGCTGGACAGGAACTCCCATCCCTTCACGCCCGACTCGGCCTCCTGCGCGGAGAAACCGGGCAGGTCGGTGGCCGAGACGACGACGCCGGTCGAGCCGGTGTCCATCGTCATGGTGAACGGCGCCGCGGCGGACGTGCCGGGCACCCGCACGCCGAAGGCCAGCGCGGGGGCGTCGGTCATCGCGGGTTCCGGGTTCCTGGCCGGGGCGAAGGCAAGGAAGCGGGCGGCGGTGTCGGCGCGCAGGTCCGGCCCCGCGGGGGCCTGCGCGTGCGTCGTGCCCAGGGGCGCACAGGCGCCCAGCAGAGCGGCCAGCAAAGGAAGGGTGCCATGCGCGGCAGTGCGCAGCCATCGGTCAGCGGTCATGCGGTTCTCCTTGGGAGTTGGGTAAGGTGAGGCCACCATCCTGGCCAGGCCACGAAGGGCCTGTCACGCCCCATTGTGGAGGGCCTTCCCGGCCGGCCGCGGGGGGGCCGGCTGAAACGTGCTGAAACGTCGTGAACGCGCGGGTGTCAGCGCGGCCACAGCGCCCAGAGCCGCAGGCCCTGCTTGAGCCGCCCCGCCAGTTCGCCCGCCTCCGGGCCCCAGCCCGCGAAATAATCGGCCCGCACCGCGCCCACGATGGCCGAGCCCGTGTCCTGCGCCATCACCAGGCGCTGCAACTGCACCTGCGGGCCGGTGGAGGTTAGCCACACCGGCGTGCCGTAGGGAATGCTCTGGCGGTCCACCGCGATCGAGCGGCCGGGCGTGAGGGCCACGCCCTGCGCGCCCTTCGGCCCGAAGCCGGCATCCATGGCGTTGAGCGGCTCCTCGCGGAAGAACACGTAGCGCGGATTGGCCCACAGCATCTCCTGCACGCGCTGCGGGTTCTGCAGCGTCCAGGCGCGGATGCCGGGCCAGGTCGCATCGCGCACCAGGCCCTGGTCCAGCAGCCACCGGCCCACGCTCTGGTAGGGCTGGTCGTTGGTGCCGGCGAACGCCACGCGCAGCAGCGTCACCGTGCCATCGGCCTCCTGCACCCGCAGCCGGCCCGAGCCCTGGATGTGCACCACCAGCGCCTCGACCGGATCGCGCACCCACGCGATGACCCGGCCGGCCAGCGCCGCCTGCGCTTCGGGCAGCGTGTCGATCTGCTGGCGCGTGTACCAGGGCTTGCGCGCGCCGTACCCCGCGGGCAGCCGGTACAGCGGCACGTTGAAGCCGTTGCCGGGCTGGCGCGCCGCATCCAGATAGGGCTCGTAGTAGCCGGTGAGCATGCCGTCCACCGCGCCGTCGGCGGCCTCGATGCGGTAGGGCTGCAGCCGCGCCACCATCCAGGCGCGCTGCTCGTCGGCGCTGGTGATGGACAGGCGGCGCACCTCGCCGCACAGCGGCGCGAAGGCCGGCGCGGGACGCTCGCAGTTCTTGATCCAGGCGTTCCAGGCTTCGTGCAGGGAATCTTCGGCAAAACCGGGCAACTCCGCCCAATGCACCGGTATCCAGCGGCTTTTCGGCTGCGCCATGGGGGGCGGTAGCGGCCCGGGCGGTTCGGGCGGCAGGGGGGCGCCCGGCACGCCGGGCAGCGAGGCACCGGGAGGCAAAGGCGTGGAAGGCGGCAGGGGCGTGGTGGAGCAGGCCACCAGGGTTCCTACAATCAGCGCCGTTGTCACAAGGCGCAGGAGACGGAATTTCATGGGGCTGATTTTGCTTGAAGCATTGCTGGCGCTGGTCGTTCTCGTCGCCATTGTGTGGTGGACGATGTTCTCGGGGCGCAAGGGGGGGGAGCCGCCGCCCGCGCCGCCACCGCCGGCTTCGGAACCAGAAGACGCGGACACCAAAAAATAGCATCCACCCGCCTCGGCGCGCGGCAGGAATGCAAAACAAGAATATTCAAAAAGGGAGTCAGAAAATGAGTGAACCAGCGGTTCTCCGATCCACCGTGGGACCTGGCCAGAAAAACCACCCGCAAGACATGCGGCTGCTGCGCCGGCATCTGAATGCGTTCATCCGGAAGGGGTACCTGCCCCAGAAGGCCGAATTACCCGAAGAAGGCGGATGGGACCAGCCCTTCGCCACCGCCTTGCAGAGCATCGAAAACACCTTCTTCTACGGCGAAGCGGACCCGGACAACCAACTGAACAATGCAGATACCCTGTTCCAGTTCCTGGTTCAGGCCCAGTTGGAAGAAAAGAAACTGGTCGCGTCGCTGTCGAACGAGGTGTACGTGCTGGCGTCCACCATGGTGCCGGGAGGGGTCGACCGGATCAAGCGCACCACCCTCAAGACCCGGGAAATGGTCAATGGCAAGCCCGTCGTCAAAAAGACCATCCAGGAAACAAAAATCACCGGGAACATCCGGAACTACCTGCCCGAGATTCTCGGCGCGATGACGAAGCGTTCGCTGAACGACACGGAAATGCTCATGATGGCGCTGGCCACCATCCGCGCCGAGAGCGCGAGCTTTCAGCCGGTCGACGAAGGAATATCCCGATACAACACCAGCCCCGTGGGCACCAAGGGCCGACACCCTTTCGATCGATACGATTTCCGGCCGGACAGCCTGGGAAACAACCAGTTGGGCGATGGCGCGCTGTACAAGGGCCGTGGATTTGTCCAGCTGACCGGCCGAGCCAACTACGAGCAGATGGGCAAGCAATTGGGATTGAACTTGCTGGACAACCCGGACCAGGCCAACGAAGGCCCCGCCGCCGCAGCCATCCTGGCCCAATTCATCAAGAACAAGGAAGGCGGCATTCGGGCCGCGCTGAAGACCAACAACCTGGTCCATGCCCGCAAACTGGTGAACGGCGGCACCCATGGCCTCAAGGAATTCACGGACGCGTTCGCCGCTGGCCGGAAATACCTGGGAATGGCCATTCCGAAGAAGGCCAAAACGGCCGCCAAAGCGAAGCCATAAGGAATCGCCATGCAATCGCGTCCTCCTGGCGCTTCAAGGTGGCTGCCCCTGCTGGGCCTGCTGCTGTGCACCGGCTCGATGTCCCAGGTGCCCGCACCGGCACCGTCCAAAGACCGGGGCCTGTGCCTGCCGGAAGAAGACGTCATCTTCGCCTGCAGACTTCAATCCAGGCGCGTGGTTTCCGCCTGCGCCTCCCCATCGCTGGATACCAGCCAGGGCCATCTGCAATACCGCTTCGGAAAGCCAGGAAAAGTGGAAATGGCGCTCCCACGCGCCAAGGACGATCCCGCATGGCGGCAGACCGTCGTGGCCAAAAGGCTTTGGTACTCCGCAGGCGGGGGCAATTACCTGCGGTTCAATCAACCGCCTTTTTCCTATGTGGTGTACCGCGCCTTCGGTGCGCGCTGGGGGGAAAAAGCCGGGGTCATGGTGTGGAAGAACGGCGAGATGGTCGGCCAGCACCCCTGCACCGGAGCGCCTTTCTCCCAGATGGGGCCTGCGTTTCAAAGCCGGGCAGGCCTGGCCGAAGACCCTGACGAATTGGTCCTACCCTGATCCTGCGCCATCCGTGCCAAGAATAGGGGCCTCTCAATTTCGTTCGGAGCCGCCGGCCGGGCCTGAACCCAAAGGGACCTCCCCTTCAAGCACGACTGGCTGGCAGTCCATCACCTGGAAAAGGAAGATCCCATGCGCAACAAGATTCTCATCGGCGCCACTGCCGCCGTTCTGCTCGTGAGCGGCTGTGCCAACATGGACGATACCCAGCGGCGCACCGCGACGGGCGCCGGCGTCGGCGCGGTGGCCGGCGCGGTCATCGGCTCCGCCACCGGCGGCCGGGCGGGCACCGGGGCCGTCGTCGGGGCGGGTGTTGGGGCCCTGGGCACCTACATCTGGTCGCAGCACATGGAGCGGCAAAAGCGCGAGATGCAGCAGGTCACCCAGGGCACGGGCGTGGTGGTGACGCAGACCGCCGACAACCAGCTCAAGCTCGACATTCCGAGCGACATCTCGTTCGCCACGAACCGCTCGGACATCCAGTCCAACTTCGCCCCCGTGCTGGAGCGCTTCGCCGAGGGACTTCGCAACAACCCCAACACCGAAGTGCGCATCGTGGGCCACACGGACTCCACCGGCACCGATGCCATCAACAACCCGCTGTCGATGGACCGCGCGGCCAGCACCCGCAACTTCCTGACGACGCGGGGCGTGAACGGCGGGCGCATCCAGGTCGAGGGCCGCGGCTCGCACCAGCCGATCGCCACCAACGACACGAACGACGGCCGCGCGCGCAATCGCCGGGTGGAAATCTTCGTGGGCGAACGCCAGCCGGGCTGACCGCCGGCCGGCCCACTGCCGCCCCGCCCGCGCACCGCGGCGGGAGTGGCTTTCACAGGGCGCTTCGGCGCCCTGTGGCGTTCATTCAGTGCGCGGCGCGCAGCAGGTTGGCCAGTTCCACGGCCGACTTGACCTGCATCTTGTCGAACACGCGCGCGCGGTGCACTTCCACCGTGCGCACGCTGATGTCCAGCTGGTCGGCGATGAGCTTGTTGGGCAGCCCCTCGACCACCAGCCGCATCACGTCGCGCTCGCGCTCCGTCAACTCCGACAGCCGCACCTGCAGATCGCTGTGCTGGCGCACCTGCTCCATGTGCTGCGCGGACTGGGCCAGGGCCTGCTCGATGCGGTCCACCAGCAGGTTGTCGGAAAACGGCTTCTCGCAGAAGTCGAAGGCCCCGCGCTTGACGGTGGCCACGGCGGTGGGCACGTCCGCGTGGCCGGTGAGGAAGATCACCGGCATCGCATCGATCAGGCGGCGCTCGGCCAGCCGGTCGAACAACGCCAGGCCGCTCATGCCCGGCATGCGCACGTCCAGCAGCAGGCAGCACGGCTGGCGCGCGGGCGGGCGCTCGTCGAGCATGGCTTCGAAGGCTTCGGCGCTGTCGAAGGACTCGCTGGGCAGGCGGCGCGATCGCAGCAGCCAGGCGAGCGCTTCGCGCACGCCCGAGTCGTCGTCGACGATGTAAACGGTGGCGTTGGAGACGGGTTCCATCAGGGGTGGCTGCTGTCCGCGCTGGCAGCAGGCAGGGTGAAAGTGAATACCGTACCACGCGGCTCGTTGGGCGCGTGGCCCAGGAAGCCGCCGTGCTGCTCGACCACGGTGCGGCACAGGCTCAGGCCGAGGCCCATGCCCTCGGGCCGTGTGGTGAAGAAGGGAGTGAAGAGTTTCTCGCCCACGTCCTGCGCGATGCCGCAGCCCCGGTCGATGACCATGAACTCCAGCCAGGCATTGCGCGCATTCGATGCGGCGCGGCGCACGCGCAGCTCCAGGATGCGCTGGGGCGTGGCGGGGTCGTCCATGGCCTGCATGGAGTTGCGCGCCAGGTTGAGCAGCACCTGCTCGACCATGGTGCGGTCGCACAGCACCGGGGGCAGGTCGGCGTCCACCGAGATCTTCACGAAGACTTCGAGCTTGCGCGCCTGCAGGCGGATCAGCGGCATCACGGCCTCCAGCAGGTCGTGCACCGAGACCACCTCGCGCGACTGGTCGCGCCGCCGTACGAAGTCGTGCACGCTGCGGATCACGCGGCCCGCGCGTTCGGCCTGCTGCGCGATGCGCTGCAGCGCCACGTGCACGTCGTGCAGCGGCTCCTTCGGTGGCCCGCCGCCCGGCGGCAGCAGGTTGAGCGAGCCCGAGGCGTAGCTGGAGATGGCGGCCAGCGGCTGGTTCAGCTCATGGCTCAGCAGCGATGCCATCTCGCCCACGGTGGCCAGCCGCGCGGTGGCCTGCAGGCGCTCCTGCGAGGCGCGGGACATTTCCTCTACGCGGCGCTGCTCGCTCACGTCCAGGAACGCGCTCATCCAGCCGGTGTGCAGGCCCTGCGCGTTGATGAGCGGCGCCTCGAAGATGAGCACCGGAAACCGCACGCCGTCCTTGCGCATGAAGGTCGATTCGTAGCCTTCGCGCGGCGGCGGGTGCAGGCTGGACAGGCGGATCGCCTGGCGCTGGCGGTATTCGTCGGCGAACTCGGGCGGCCAGTAGGGCACCGGGGCGCTCTGGCCCAGCAGCTCCTGCGCGGTGAACCCCACCATCTCGCAGAAGGCCGGGTTCACATAGGTGATGCGCCCCTGCAAGTCGCGCGCGCGCAGCCCGGTCACCAGCGAGTCCTCCATGGCCTTGCGGAACGCCAGCGCATCGCCCAGGTCGCGCTCGGCGCGCAGCCGGCGCCGGTTGTCGCGCACCAGCACGACCAGCACGGTGACGAGGGCGATCGACATGGCGGTCACCAGCGCGGTGAGCACATTGGGGAACACGCTGGGCGCGCTGTGCCAGCTGTCCATGCGCAGGACCAGCGTGGCGCCCGGCAGGTCGAACAGCTGCTGCGAGCTGAACAGGCGCGTGCCGCGCCGGCTGGCGCCCACCATGGCCAGGCGGGTGCCATCGGCTTCGGTGAACGACACCTCCTGCCCGCGCTTGAGGCTGGGCACCACCAGGTCGATCAGCACGTTGTGCAGCGAGTAGGTGGCCACCACGAAGCCTTCGTTGCGGCCATCCTGCATGAGGGGCAGGCACAGCTCCATCATCTCGGAGCCGCGGCCGTCGCCCTGGGGCTGGAAGTAGCTGCCGGAGTACGACGGCCCCGACACGCGGCGCGCGTTGGCGCACGCCAGCGCGATGTTGGAATGCATGCCGCTGCGCATCTCGGCGTCCCACTGCACCGGGCGGTAGGGGGTCTCGACATGGGCCCGCACTTCCAGCGTGGGGCTGCGCCATTCCAGCCGCACGAGTTCGCGGCGCACGCTCAGCAAGGCCGCCGCGCGCGACTCCCAGCTCGCCAGGTCCGGCGTGCCCACGTGCAGCGCCTGCAGGTTCTGCAGGTTGTGGGCGAAGCCCTGGCGGATGTCGGCCACGGCATCGGCGGCGTCGCGGTCCAGGCGGTTCTGCACCTCGCTCGCCTCGTAGCGGCCGGCCAGCCACACCTGGGTGACCAGCATGCCGGCCACCAGCAACACGAGCAGGGCCCACAGCGACCAGCGCTTCCATGCGCTGCGCCAGCGGTGCCAGGGCCACAGGAACGGCTCGCCGTCGGTCACAGGATGCAGTGGTCCAGCGCCGGCAGCTGCTGGCGCACCTGCTGCAGCCGCGCCGCATCGAGCACACCCAGGGCCACGCCCGGGCCTTCGGCCACCTGCGCCTGCACGGCGCCCCACGGATCGACCACCATGCTGTGGCCCCAGGTGCGGCGGCCGTTCTCGTGCAGGCCGCCCTGCGCCGGCGCCAGCACATAGGCGAGGTTCTCCACCGCGCGGGCGCGCAGCAGCAACTCCCAATGGGCCTCGCCCGTGGTGTGGGTGAAGGCGCTGGGCACCAGCAGCAGGTCGGCCCCGGCCCGTGCATGCTGGCGGTACAGCTCGGGAAAGCGCAGGTCGTAGCAGACGGACAGGCCCACGCGCCAAAGGGTGCCGTCGCGCGCGGTCAGCTCGAAGCGCACGGGTGTGTTGCCCGCCTCGATCACCGCGGCCTCGTCGAAGCGCTCGCGCCCGTTGTCGAAGCGAAACAGGTGGATCTTGTCGTAGCGGGCCACGCACTCGCCCTGCGGCGAGAACACCAGCGAGGTGTTGCGCACCTGGTGCGCGCTCTCGCACTGCAGCGGCAGCGTACCGCCCACCACCCACAGGCCCAGCTCCCGGGCCGCCTGGGCCAGAAAGCGCTGAATGGGGCCTTCGCCGTAGGGCTCGCGCAGCGCGAGTTTGTCGGTGTCGCGCGCGCCCATGGCGCAAAAATACTCGGGCAGCACGGCCAGCTCGGCGCCTTCGGCGGCGGCCTGCTCCAGCAGGTGGCGGGCCTGTTCGAGATTGCCGGGCACGTGCAGGCCCGACACCATTTGCAATGCGGCGGCTTTCATCATGATTTGTCTCCGGTGGGTGACTCGGCCGTGGGCGGCCGGGCGGCGGGGTCGGCGCTGCCCAGCTTTCGCCGGGGCACGCGCTCGATGCGCGGATCGGTCCAGGTGCCGTCGATGCGGAACTCCTGCGTGGCCGCCTGGATGAGCGGCCCGCGCAGAAAGACCTGCGCGAGGAAGCTGCCCAGGCCGACCACCGGGTTGATGGCCGTGGCCACGAGGGAGGCCGTCATGGCATTGATCTCGGGCACCACGACCACGTGCAGGTCCTGCGTTTCGCGGTCCAGGTCGGCGCTGCCCTCCATCAGCACGGCGGCGTTCACGCCCTTCATCTGCAGGTTGTTGGTGGTGGCCACGCCCTGCTCCATGCGCACGTCGCCGCGCACGAAGTCGAACGCGAAGCCTTCGCTGAACACGTCGCGGAAATCGAGCGTGAGCCGGCGCGGCAGCGACTGCAGGCTGAGCACGCCCAGCAGCTTGGCCAGCCCCGGATCGGCCTTGAGGAACTGGCCCGATTCGACGTTGACGTTCATCTGGCCCGACATGGTGCGGTAGTCCGGCGTGAGCGGCGAGCCCATCCAGGCGACCTGCCCCTCCATGCGGCCCTTGCCGCGGCGCACCACGTCGGCCATGCCGAAGCGCGCGAGCAGATCGCCCGAGTCGCGGATGTCGAGCTTGAAGTTCATCACCGTGCGGCGGCGCGCATCGGCGGCGCCGTCGCTGCCCAGCAGCGCCCAGTTGCCGTTGGCCGTGAGCGTGGCCTCGGGCGCGACGATGTTGAACTTGGACAGCCGCCATTCGCGCGGGGCGCCGTCGCCGCCGCGGTTCTGCGCCTCGATCTCGATGCGGCCCAGGCGGCGCCCGCGCAGCACGAAATCGTCCACCACGATGTCCAGCGACGGCAGCGTGCCGGCGCCGGCGGCCGGTTCTTCGGCCAGCAGTTCATCCACCTCCTTGGCATCGCTCTGCGGGACGGCCAGGCGCGACAGGCGGGCGAACACCCGGCCGGAGCCCGCATCGGGCCCGCTGCCCGCGCCCTGGCGAAACTCCACGTAGCCGTTCAGCTCCTGGGCGTCCACGTTGGTGCGCCAGGTGCTGCCCTCGCGCGAGCCGCCCATGACCACGCCGTGCAGCGTGCGGCCCTGGAAGTCCACCTGACGGGCCCGCACGGCCAGCTGCGTGGGCAGGTAGTCCTGCATGGGAGAGACGGAAGGCACGGGAGCGGTGCCCGTCCCGTTGCCCGCCACGGCAGCGGGCGCGGCACTCGCCGGCGTGCTGGCCGCCGATGCGGCCTCGGCAGCCGGTGGCGCCACCAGCAGGGGCGAGCGCGCGGGGTCGTTGCCCATCAGCGCCGCCTGCCAGGCATCGACGTCCAGCTCGCCGATCTGCACATTGGCCACCACGCCGCGTTCGGGCAGGGGCGCCGCCTCGCCGGGCGCCAGGCCCAGCGCGATGGCGCCGCGCAGCACCCGGGGCTGGGCGGCGTTGGCAATGTCGCGCACATAGGTCACCGATCCGAGCGCGCCCAGGTCCAGCGCCATGTGTTCGTGCAGGGGCGCCGCACCGGTGCCATTGCCACCGCCGCTGCCGTTGCCGCTCCCTGCCGCGGCCGCCAGCGATTCGCGCGTGAGCTGCGTCTCGAACCGCACGGGCATCAGGGCCTCGGCGGTCTTGCCCAGCGGCGCCGGCAGGTCCAGCGCCATGCCCTGCAAGGTGGTGGTCACTTGCACCTCCGGCGTGCCCCGGCGCACGCCCAGCACCAGGGTGTAGGGCGTGCTGCCGCTCGCGCGCTGGGCCAGTTGCGCCAGACCCGGCCATTGCGACGCCTGGCGCAGCCCCTCGGCCGTGGCCACGCCCTGGCCGCGCACCTGCACGGAGGACTCCACCGGCAACGCCCCCGCGGGCAGGGATCGCATGCCACCCTCCAGCCGCAGGTCGCCCCCCAGCGCGCGGCCCTGCACGCCCGCCAGGGTGAAGCCGGTGTCGGTGAACTGCACGGTGCCGCGCGCGCGGCCGATGGGCGGCGCCTCCGGTGCGATGCGCACGTCGTTGCCCGCCAGGGTCACGCTGCCCTGTACCTTGGACTGGTCGATGTGGCTGACGGGCAGCGACAGGGCCAGCTGCAGGTCGGCCGTGCCGTTGGCCGTGGTCTTGTCCAGCGCATTGCCGGTCAGGCGCGCCAGCGGCGAGGTGGTGACGAACGACAGCATGTCCGCCAGCGGGCCGCGCGCATCGGCGTTCACCGCGACCACCGTGTGGGCCAGGTCCGGAATGCGCGCCTCCACCTTGTTCACGCGCAGCTTCGGCGTGCCGGCGAAGCTGCCGCTGGCGCCCTTCACGGCCATGGTGGATCGGTCGAAGATCAGGTCGCCGGTGAGTTCGGTGAGGGCGGGCCAGGGCGCCTCGTTGGCATGCTGCAGGCGCGGCGGCACATAGGCATAGGTCACGTCCTTCACGCGCGCGGCGATGTGGAAGTCGCCCTGCCCGGGCGTGTTGAAGGGAATGTCGTGCAGGTCGCCCTTGACGCGGAACTGCACGTTGCTGGCCGTGCCCGTGGTGACCGCGTCGCGCACGTAGTGGCGCGTCTCCTGCGGGATGGACAGCGGCAGGTAGCGGTGCACGCGGGTGCCGTCCGCGCGGCTCAGGCTGCCGGACAGGTCCAGCACGCCGGGAAACCGCGGCCGGGCACCGCCACGATCGGCATCGCCGGTGTGCCAGTTCAGCCGGGCCTCGCCCTGCGCATCGGCGTTGGAAAACTGCAGTTCGCTGGCCTGCACCGCGATGCGCTCGCCCTCGATCTGCCAGCGCACGTTCGCCGACAGCTGGTCCACCGGCACCGTGCCTTCCTCGAATACGTGGGGCAGCACCAGGGCGCCGTCCGCCAGGGCCAGCGTGGCCTTGCCGCCGGCCTGCGACACGTCGAACTCCACGCTCGCGCCGCGCAGGCCGGGCACGTGCGATGCCGAGCCTTCGGCGCGCGGCTGGTCGGCCACCGCCAGCCCGGTCACCTTGCCGCGCGCCTGGTATTGCTGCAACTGCTGCAGGGGGCCGCGCCAGGTGGCCTTGACCTCCTCCACCAGCCCGCGCGGCGTGTAGTCGGCCAGGGCGGAATGCACGGCGGCATCCAGCGGCAGCCGGCTGGCGATCTGCGCCAGCGCGGCCAGGTCGAGGCGGTCGGCGCGCAGTTCGCCCTGCTCGCGGCCGCTTTGCACGCCAGTGTGCCGCACCGTGAGGTTGCCGCCCGGCCAGCGCAATGCGTCCTGCGTGGTGAACTGCAGGCCCTCGGTGGAGAACTCGAACCCGTCGGACAGGCGCCGCCCGCCCACCCGGCCGGCGACGGACTGCAGCGCGAGCGGCTCCAGCCCCTCGCCCAGGCGGGCGTTCACCCCGGCCAGGGCGAGGTCGGCCGTGCCGCCGACGAACTGCCCGCGCTGGAAATCGACCCACGCGCGCAGCGCGCCGCGGCCCTCGGCCACCTGCACGCCGTCGATGTGGACATGGTGGCGCAGCCGGGACACGTCCACGCGCGAGAAATCGGCGAACAGCTGCCCCGTCCACTGCTGCCACGCCCCGCCGTGCGTCGTCAGGAACGGCTGGCGGAACTGCCCGGTGAGCTTGAACCGGTCGCCCCACTCCGGCGGCGGCGTGGCCTCGATCCGCATGCCGTGGCGCCAGCCCCGGTTGCGCAGCAGCAGGTCCACCTGCCCCAGGGCCAGGGGCGGCTCCCGGCTTTGCTCGTCGGTCAGCCGCACGGTGCCGCCGCGCAGCACGACCTCGCTCTGCGAGAACAGCCAGTCGGCCCCGGCGCTGTCGCCGCCCGCGCTCTGGCGAAACGCCAGCCCCGCGATGAAGATGCGGCCGTCCGCCATGCGGCGCACGTCGAGTTCAGGGCGTTCGATGTACAGCTGCTCGAACCCCATGCGCAGCACCGAGCGCGGCGACAGCGACCCCACCACGCGCGGCAGCTTCAGGGCCTCGCGGCCCTGGGGGTCCAGCAGGGCGACGTCGTTAAGCTCGATGGTGGGCACCAGCCCTTCGGAGCGGGCCGACAGCGCACCGATTCGCACCGGTACCCCCAGCGCCCGTGTGGCATGGGCTTCCAGCTGCGGACGGAAGTCGCCGATACGCGGCACAATCCAGCCGTGAAGCACCCCCCAGGCGGCGGCCACCAGCAGCCAGAAGGCGATGAGCAGGCCCAGGGACCACCGCGCAAGACCTGCCAGGCATCGGAGCAGGCGTGAGGGGTTCGGTGGCTGTTCAATCATTGGTGGGTAAGGATGCGAAGGGAATTATGACCCGCGCCCGCTGTGCGGGTTCAGCATCAAACGGTGTCGTTATGTACGGTTTTCAGGCCCCGGGCCCTTGCTATGCCGCTGTCTTGCACTGACGTTCCAGAGATCCCCAGCGCCGCCGGCGACGGCCCGCTGGCGAGCCACTCCCGCTTCCACCAGCGGCTGCACCGGCGCTATGCCGACGCGTTCGCCGTGCTGCCGCCCGGCGCCCCCACGCGGGCCACCATGGCCGAGGCGCTGGCCGCCCTGCGGGCCCGCGGGCACGACACCGGCACGGCCCTGCGCATCCTGCGGCAGGTGGTGATGGAGCGGCTGGTGCGCCTCGATTGCGAACAGGGCGCGCCGCTGGCCGACATCACGCGGGCCACCACCGAGCTGGCCGAACTGGCCCTGGACCAGGCCTGCGTGCAGGCCCGCGAAGCGCTCGATGCCCGCCACGGCGCCCCGCGCGGCCCCGAGGGCCAGCCGGTCGAGCTGTGGATCATCGGCATGGGCAAGCTGGGCGCACGCGAGCTGAACGTGTCCAGCGACATCGACCTGATCTACGTGTACGAACACGACGGAGAGACCGCCGGCAACGCCGAGGGCCGCAACCGCATCTCCAACCACGAGTACTTCGGCCACGCCGTCAAGGCCATCTACGGCCTGATCGGCGACACCACCGAGCACGGCTTCGTCTTCCGGGTGGACCTGGCGCTGCGGCCCAACGGCAACTCCGGCCCGGCGGCCGTGTCGCTGGCCGCGCTGGAGGAATACCTGCAGGTGCAGGGCCGCGAATGGGAGCGTTTCGCCTGGCTCAAGAGCCGCGTGGTCGCGCCGCGCAGCAGCGTCATCGGCGAGCCGGTGCAGGCCCTGCGCGGGGTGGTGCTGCCCTTCGTCTTCCGGCGCTACCTGGACTACAGCGTGTTCGACGCGCTGCGCTCGCTGCACCGGCAGATCCGCGACCACGCCGCCAAGCGCAGCGCCGGCCACCCCGAGCGCGCCAACGACGTGAAGCTCTCGCGCGGCGGCATCCGCGAGATCGAATTCACCGTGCAGCTGCTGCAGGTGGTGCGCGGCGGGCAGTTCCCCGAGCTGCGCTGCCGCCCCACGCTGGAGGCGCTGCAGCGCATCGCGCGCGCCGGCCTCATGCCGCAGGAGACCGCCGAGGCGCTGGCCGTGGCCTACACCTTCCTGCGCCAGGTGGAGCACCGCATCCAGTACCTGGACGACCAGCAGACCCACGTGCTGCCCACGCGCGACGACGACCTCGCCTGGATCGCCCAGACCCTGGGCCTGGGCACCTGCGCCTTCCTGCACCAGCTCGATGCGCACCGCGAACTGGTGGCGCAGGAGTTCGACACGCTGCTGGGCGGCGCCGGCAAGAAGCAGTGCACCAAGGGCGGCTGCGGCGGCCCGCGCGCCGGCGCGCCCGCCGCGCCCGAGCTGGAAGCGGTGCTGGAGCAGTTGCCGCCCACCGTGCGTGCGCGCGTCGCCGAATGGCGCACGCACCCGCGCGTGCAGTCCCTGAGCGACGAGTCGCGCGAGCGGCTGCTGCGGCTGGTGCAGCGCACCGCGCGCTGGCTGGCCGAGGGCCAGGTCAACGAAGACGCCGTGGTGCGGCTGATCGGCTGGCTCGAATCGCTGCTGCGCCGCGACATCTACCTGGCGCTGCTGCTGGAGCGCCCCTCGGTCTACGAGCACCTGCTGCACCTGCTGGGCGCCGCGCAGTGGCCCGCCCGCTACATGCTGCAGCACCCCGGCGTGATCGACGAGCTGGCGGGCGACGCGCTGCTGGCCGAACGCTTCGTGCCGCAGGACTTCGAGCACGAACTGGGGCTGCGCATCGCCTCGCTGCAATCGACCGGCGAGGACGACGACGAGACCCTGCTGAACCTGCTGCGCCGCGCCCACCATGCCGAGACCTTCCGCACGCTGGCGCGCGACGTGGAGCGCCGCATCACCGTGGAGCAGGTGGCCGACGACCTCTCGGCCCTGGCCGACAGCGTGCTGCGCGTGACCGCGCAGTGGTGCTGGAGCCGCCTGAAGAACCGCCACCGCGAGGTGCCGCAGTTCGCCATCATCGGCTACGGCAAGCTGGGCGGAAAGGAGCTGGGCTACGGCAGCGACCTGGACATCGTCTTCGTGTTCGACGACGACGACGACCGCGCGCCCGAGGTGTATTCGGCCTTCGTGCGCAAGCTCATCAACTGGCTCACGGTGAAGACCGCCGAGGGCGACCTCTTCGAGATCGACACCGCCCTGCGGCCCAACGGCAATTCGGGCCTGCTGGTGACCAGCTTCACCGCGTACGCCAACTACCAGCAACGGCGCGGCAGCAACACCGCCTGGACCTGGGAGCACCAGGCCATGACGCGGGCGCGCTTCCTGCTGGGCACCGAAGACCTGGCCCCGGCCGGCCCGCTCGCGCCCCTGCCTGAAGGCAGCGAGGCGCCCGCGGGCAGCGGCCGCAACCTGCGCGAGCGCTTCGACGCGGTGCGCGAGGCCGTCATCACCGCCCCGCGCGACCCCGCCGCGCTGCGCGAGGAGATCGTCACCATGCGCGAGCGCGTGCGCGCCGCCCACCCGGTGCCGGCCGGGCAGTTCGACGTCAAGCACAGCGTGGGCGGCATGGTGGACGTCGAATTCGCCCTGCAGTACCTGGTGCTGTCGCAGTCCGCCACCCACCCCGGCCTGCGCGAGAACCGCGGCAACATCACCCTGCTGCAGCGCGCCGAGGCCGCGGGCTTCCTGCCCGACGGCGTGGGCACCGCCGCCGCCACGGCCTACCGCACGCTGCGCCAGGTGCAGCACCGCGCCCGTCTGAACGAGCAGCCCACGCGCGTGGACCCCGCCACACTGCAGGCCGAGCGCGACGCGGTGCTGGCGCTGTGGCGGGCGGTGTTCACCGGCTGATCCCCCACTCGCGTTCGGGGTCTTTTCGCCCCGATGCCCTAGTGGAACATGTCCTGATTGCTATATAAATAATAGCAAACGACCCCGGCGGCGCGACAGGCACGCGCCGCCCGGCCAGCCGGCCCCCTGCCCCGCGCGCCTGCGCCCGGGCCAGCACCGCAGCAGCAAACTGCGCAATTTGCCGCTGGGCGGGCAGGCGGGCCCGGCACGCGGTGCGGCCGCCACGTGGCGCCGCCGCCCCGCGCATCGGCCCGGGTTTCCGGGTTTTCCCTTGCCAATCAACCACTTGCCGGCACGCACGGATTCCGCATAAGCATGCGCCGATTCCTTTGCAGCGCCGGAGCGCCGCTGGGTCTTCAATCCATTCCATCCCCCGCCGCAATGGTCGCGCCGGGCAAACCAGGAAGGTTCGATCCCATGACGCGCAAATTCAAGGTAGTGGCGGTTTCCGGCAATGTGCAGCGCCCCTCGCGCACGCTGGTGCTGGTGGAAGAGTTGATCGCCGCGCTCAGCGAGGCGCTGCCCATCGGGGCGCACACCATCGAGCTGGGGCCGCTGGCCCCGCAGATCGGCGGCGCGCTCTACCGCAGCCAGTTGCCGGCCGCCGTCGAGGCGGAGCTGGCCGCCATCGAATCGGCCGACCTGCTGATCGTGGCCAGCCCGGTCTATCGCGGCTCGTACACGGGCCTGTTCAAGCACCTGTTCGATTTCGTGCACCACGAGGCGCTGATCGACGTGCCCGTGCTGCTGGCCGCCACCGGCGGCAGCGACCGCCATGCACTGGTGATCGACCACCAGTTGCGCCCGCTGTTCAGCTTCTTCCAGGCGCGCACGCTGCCGCTGGGCGTGTATGCGTCGGAGCAGGACTTCCAGGGCTACGAGATCGCCAGCGCCGCCCTGCGCGAGCGCATCGTGCTGGCGGTGCAGCGCGCGGCGCCCCTGGTCGGCATCGCGCCGCAGGCCGCGCCCGCGCTGCGCCTGGCGCAGGCGGCCTGAACCCCGCCGGCCACCCCATTCCCCCTCCCTCTGTCCAGGAGCATCGCCATGAGCCACGACACGACTTCCGCTTCTTCTTCCTCCACCGCCGGCATCCGCTTCGCCTACTGGGTGCCCAACGTCAGCGGCGGGCTGGTGGTCAGCACCATCGCCCAGCGCACCGACTGGAGCCTGGAATACAACCAGCGCCTGGCGCAGGCGGCCGAGAAGGCGGGTTTCGACTACGCGTTGAGCCAGATTCGCTTCACCGCCGGCTACGGCGCCGAATACCAGCACGAGTCGGTGTCGTTCAGCCAGGCGCTACTACACGCCACCACCAAGCTCAAGGTGCTGGCCGCCATCCTGCCCGGGCCGTGGAGCCCGGCCGTGGTGGCCAAGCAGATCGCCACCATCGACCACATTTCCGCGGGGCGCATCGCCATCAACGTGGTGAGCGGCTGGTTCAAGGGCGAGTTCCAGGCCATCGGCGAGCCCTGGCTGGAGCATGACGAGCGCTACCGCCGCTCCGAGGAATTCATCCGCGCGCTCAAGGGCATCTGGACGGAAGACAACTTCACCTTCAAGGGCGACTTCTACCGCTTCAACCACTACACGCTCAGCCCCAAGCCCGTGCAAAAGCCCCACCCGGAGATCTTTCAGGGCGGCAGCTCGCGCGCCGCGCGCGACATGGCCTCGCGCGTGTCGGACTGGTACTTCACCAACGGCAACACGCCAGAGGGCGTGAAAAAGCAGATCGACGACATCCAGGCCAAGGCCGCCGAGACGGGCCACCGCGTGCGCATCGGCATCAACGCCTTCGTCATCGCCCGCGACACCGAGGAAGAGGCCCGCGCCGTGCTCAAGGACATCATCGACCACGCCCACGTGGAGGCGGTGCACGCCTTCGGCGACGCGGCCAGGCAGGCCGGCCAGGCCTCGCCCGAGGGCGAGGGCAACTGGGCCAAATCCACCTTCGAAGACCTGGTGCAATACAACGACGGCTTTCGCACCAACCTCATCGGCACGCCGCGCCAGATCGCCGAGCGCATCGTGGCGCTCAAGGCCGTGGGCGTGGACCTGATCCTGGCGGGCTTCCTGCACTTCATCGAAGAGGTCGAGTACTTCGGCGAAAAGGTGCTGCCGCTGGTGCGCGAGCTGGAAGCACAGGGGCTGGGCGCGCCCGCCGGTGCCGCCATCGGCGAGCCCGCCGAGGCCGTGGCCGCCTGACCACCGCGCCGGCACAACGCCCCACCCGCCGCCGCCCACCCTCCACTGGCGCCCCCGCCCTCCCGCCGCTCGCCTGCGCGACGCGACGCCGGGCGCAGCCTGGCCCGGAAAGCCCTGCACCACCATGTCCAGCACCCTGTTCGACGGCACCCTGGCCCCGCCCGCCACGGCACCCGCTGCACCGCGCCGCAGCGCCGAGCGCGCCGGCACGGCCACGGGCGGCACCCCGCCACCGGCCGCCCCGCCCGCGCTCGAACTGCAGGGCATCGATCTGTCGTTCGGCGGCGTGCACGCGCTGCGCGGCATCGACCTGCGCGTGGCCCCGGGCGAGCTGCGCGCCATCATCGGGCCCAACGGCGCGGGCAAGAGCTCGCTGGTCAACATCATCAGCGGGCTGTACCGGCCCGACGCCGGCCGCGTGCGCATCGGCGGCGATTCATTCGCCCAGGTGCCCACGCCCCGGCTGGCGCACCTGGGCGTGGCGCGCACCTTCCAGAACCTGGCGCTGTTCAAGGGCCTCTCCGTGCGCGACAACATCGCCCTGGGCCGCGTGCATGCGGCGCACGCCAGCTTTGCCGAGCAGGTGCTGGGCTGGGGCCGGGCGCGGCGCGAATGGCGCGATGCACGCGAGCAGGCGCGCGAGGCCATCGACTTCCTGGGCTTAGGGCACGTGCAGGACCGGCTGGCCGGTGGCCTGCCCTACGGCCTGCAAAAGCGCGTGGAGCTGGCGCGCGCGCTGGTGGCACGCCCGCGCCTCTTGCTGCTGGACGAGCCCCTGGCCGGCACCACCGCGGGCGAGAAGAGCGAGATGGCCGCGCTGATCCGCGCCGCGCGCGACCGGCACGGCGCGGCGGTGGTGCTGATCGAGCACGACATCGGCATCGTGCTGGGCCTGTCGGACCGCGTGGCGGTGCTGGACTACGGCCGCAAGATCGCCGACGGCACGCCCGCCGAGGTGCGCGAGGACCCGGCCGTGATCGACGCCTACCTGGGCGTGGCGCACGATGAGGAAGCCTCCACACCGCCAGCGGAGGCGCGGTGATGGAAGGCTTCGACTTCGCCTTCCTCGCAGAAGTGCTGATCGGCGGGCTGCTGTCCGGCGTGATGTATTCGCTGGTGGCCATCGGCTTCGTGCTGATCTACAAGACCTCGGGCGTGCTCAACTTCGCGCAGGGCGCGCAGCTGCTGTTCGCGGCGCTGACCTTCGTGAGCCTGGTCGAGCGCGGCCTGCCGTTCGCGCTCGCACTGGCCATCACCTTCGCGCTGATGGTGGCGCTGGGCCTGGCCATCGAACGCGTGGTGCTGCGCCCGCTGGTCAACCAGCCGCCCATCACGCTGTTCATGGCCACGCTGGGGTTGTCATACGTGATCGAGGGCGTGGCCCAGTTGGTGTGGGGCACGCAGGTGCATTCGCTGGAACTGGGCGTTTCCGATGCGCCCATCGAGATCGCGGGCGTGCTGGTCTCCACCTTCGACCTGTTCGCGGCCGGCGTGGCGGCGGTCATGGTGGCGGTGCTGTCGGCGTTCTTTCGCTACACCCGCGTGGGCTTGGCGTTTCACGCGGTGGCCGACGACACCTTCGCCGCCCTGGCCGTGGGCCTGCGCCTGCCGGTGATCTGGGCCACCGTGTGGTCCGCCGCCGGCGTGATCGCGCTGGTGGCCGGGCTGCTGTGGGGCGCGCGGCTGGGCGTGCAGTTCTCGCTGTCGCTGGTGGTGCTGAAAGCGTTGCCGGTGCTGGTGCTGGGCGGCTTCGACTCCATCCTGGGCGCCATCGTGGGCGGCCTGCTCATCGGTGCGCTGGAAAAGCTGGCCGAGGTGTACCTGGGCGCCTCCGTGGGCGGCGGCATCGAAAGCTGGTTCGCCTACGCCGCCGCGCTGCTGTTCCTGCTGGTGCGGCCCGGCGGCCTGTTCGGACAGCGGCCGGTGGAAAGGGCCTGACGCCATGGCACGCCACTTTCAACCCGCACGTTGGCCCCTCTGGGCGACGCCTGCCATCGCGCTGGTGCTGGCCTACGGCCTGGTGCCGCTGCTGGCCACCGACTACGTGTTCGACGCGCTGCTCATCCCCTTCCTCGCCCTGTCGCTGGCCGCCGTGGGGCTGAACCTGCTCACGGGCTACGCGGGCCAGCTCTCGCTGGGCTCGGCCGCCTTCATGGCCGTGGGCGCCTATGCGGCCTACAACTTCCAGTTGCGCGTCGAGGGCCTGCCGCTGCCGGCGGCCATGGCGCTGGGCGGCGTGGCCGCCACGGTGGTGGGCGTGGTGTTCGGCCTGCCCAGCCTGCGGCTGCGCGGCTTCTACCTGGCCGTATCGACCCTGGCGGCGCAGTTCTTCGTGCAGTGGGCGCTGACGAAGTTCAGCTGGTTCAGCAACCACAACCCCTCGGGCGTGATCGACGCACCGCCCATCGCCGTGGCGGGCCTGGCCTTCGACACGCCCACGGGCCGCTACCTGTTCGCGCTGACCGTGGTGGCCGCGCTGACCGCACTGGTCTGGCGCGTGACGCGCACGCCCACCGGCCACCACTTCATCGCCGTGCGCGACAACGAGCTGGCCGCCCGCGTGATCGGCGTGCCGGTGCTGCGCGCCAAGCTGCTGGCCTTTGCGCTGTCGTCGTTCGTGATCGGCGTGGCGGGCGTGCTGTGGGGCTTCGTCTACCTGCGCACGGTGGAGCCGGCGGGCTTCAACCTCGACCGCTCGTTCCAGATCCTTTTCATCGTCATCATCGGCGGCCTGGCCACGCTGCGCGGCGCCTTCCTGGGCGCGGCCCTGATCGTCGTGTTCCCGCTGCTGCTCTCGCGCCTGGGCAGCCTGCTGCTGGGCCAGTGGTTCGACTCCGGCGTGCTGGAGCTGTGCCAGCGCATCGCCCTGGGCGCGCTCATCGTGGGCTTTCTCATCGCCGAGCCGCGCGGCCTGGCGGCGCTGTGGGAACGGGCAGTCGCCCGGCTGCAGCGCACGCGGCCGCCGCCCCCGCAGGGCGCTTGACCAGCCCCTTTCCCGCACCCCGCCATTCCCCTCTTCCTTTCTCTCCACAGGAGCGCATCGCATGTCCCTCGTCCGTCCTCTGAAAACCGCCTTGCTGGCCGCCGCGCTGGCGCTCGCCGGACTGCAGGCCGCCCAGGCCCAGGCCGCCAAACCCCAGGAACAGTTCTTCCCTCTGCAAAGCTACCGCGTCGGCCCCTACGCGGCCGGCGGCACGGGATTTTTCGGCGGCTTCATCGACTACCTGAACCTCGTCAACACGCGCGACGGCGGCGTGGGCGGCGTCAAGCTGACCTGGGAGGAAGGCGAGACGCAGTACGAGGTGGAGCGCGGCGTGGAGGTGTACGAGCGCCTCAAGACGCGCCCCGGCATCGCCGCGTGGAACCCGCTGTCGGTGGGCATCGCCTACGCGCTGATCGACCGCGTGACGGCCGACAAGGTGCCGCTGCTCACCATCAACCACGGCCGCACCGACACCACCGACGGGCGCGTGTTCAAGTACATCTTCCCGCTGCTGGTCAATCCGTACAGCGAGACCTCCGGCATCGTGAACTACCTGGGCACGAAGGCGGGCGGCACGGAGAAGCTCAAGGGCAAGAAGATCGTGGTGCTGTACCACGGCTCGCCCTACGGCAAGGAGACCATTCCGATCTACGAGCTGCTGGCCAAGCAGTACGGCTTCACGGTGCAGCAGATCGAGGTGCCGCACCCCGGCAACGAACAGCAGTCGCAGTGGCTGACCATCCGCCGCGCCAAGCCCGACTTCGTGGTGCTGCGCGGCTGGGGCGTGATGAACCCGGTAGCGCTCAAGACCGCGCAGAAGACCGGCTTTCCGGCCGACCGCATCGTGGGCAACATCTGGTCCAACTCCGAGGAAGACGTGATCCCCGCGGGCGACGCCGCCAAGGGCTATGTCGCCATCACTTCGGTGGCGCCCGGCACGCAATACCCCGTGCTGCAGGACATCGCGAAGACCGTCTACGACGCGGGCAAGGGCAACCTGCAGGACAAGAAGCGCATCGGCAGCGTCTATCACAACCTGGGCGTGCTCAACGGCATCCTGAACGTCGAGGCGATCCGCATCGCACAGGCGAAATTCGGCAAGCGCACCCTCACCGGCGACGAGGTGCGCTGGGGCCTGGAGAACCTGAAGATCGACGAAGCCCGCGCCGCCGCCCTGGGCGCCAAGGGCCTGTTCCATTCCATCCACGTGACCTGGGACAACCACGAAGGCGACGGCCGCGTGGCCTTCCAGCAGTGGGACGGCACGCAGTGGAAGGTCGTTTCCGACTGGATCGCGCCGGACTGGAAGCTGCTGCGCCCGATCATCGAAAAGTCGTCCCTGGCCTATGCCAAGGAAAAGAACGTGAAGGTGCGCACGGGCATCGACGACTAACCCGCCCCCTTCTTCACCCCACCCGGAGCGACGCCATGACCGACCTCTATCGCACCCCTTCCATCCTCGGCCCCGACTACGAAGCCATTGCCGAAAAATACCGCCCCATCTTCGCGCGCATCCAGGCCACGGCACTGCAGCGCGAGCAGCAGCGCCAGCTGGGCCACGACGCCATCCAGTGGCTCAAGGACGCACGCTTCGGCGCCCTGCGCGTGCCCGTGGAGCACGGCGGCGACGGCGCCACGCTGCCGCAGCTCTTCCAGCTGCTGGTGGAGCTGGCCGAGGCCGACTCCAATATCGTGCAGGCGCTGCGCGGGCATTTCGCCTTCGTCGAAGACCGCCTCAACGCCCCGCGCGACGCGGCCAATGCCGTGTGGCTGCAGCGCTTTGCAGATGGCGACCTGGCCGGCAACGCGTGGACCGAAGTAGGCAACGTGGCCATCGGCGACGTCATCACGCGCGTGACGCCAAAGGCGGACGGGCGCTGGGTGGTCAACGGCCGCAAGTTCTACAGCACCGGCAGCATCTTCGCGGACTGGATCGACCTGTACGCCCGCCGCGACGGCCCGGGGGACGGCGACGGCCTGGACGTGATCGCCGCCGTGCGCGCGCGCCAGCCCGGCGTGACGCACCACGACGACTGGGACGGCTTCGGCCAGCGCACCACGGGCAGCGGCACCTCGGTGTACGAGAACGCCGAGGTGGATGCAGAAAACATCTTTCTCTTCACCGACCGCTTCAAGTACCAGACGGCCTTCTACCAGCTGTTCCACCTGGCCACGCTGGCCGGCATCGCCCGCGCCATCACCCGCGACGCGGCCGCCCAGGTGCGCGGGCGAAAGCGCATCTTCAGCACCGGCAACGCGCCCAGCGTGGCGCAGGACGTGCAGGTGCAGCAGGTGGTGGGCGAGGTCTCGGCCATCGCCTATGCGGCCGAAGCCACCGCCGTGCGCGCCGCCTTCGCCGCCCAGCGCGCCTACGATGCGCACTGGCACGGCACGCCCGAGCAGGAAAAGCAGGCCAACATCGAGGCCGAGCTGGAATCCGCGCAGGGCCAGGTGGCGCTCACCGACCTGGTGCTGCGCGCCGCCAGCCAGTTCTTCAACGGGCTGGGCGCCTCGGCCGCCAGCAGCGCGCAGTCGCTGGACCGGCACTGGCGCAACGCGCGCACCGTGGCGTCGCACAACCCGGTGATCTACAAGGCGCGCATCGTCGGCGACTGGCACATCAACGGCACCGAGCCGCCCTATGTGTGGCAGATCGGCGCCGGCCCCGGCCGGCCCGCGGCGGTGGCGCCCGTACCGGCCGCCGATGCCGGCGCGGCCAATGCAGCCCAGGCGCGGCCCCTAGCCCGCGCGGCCTGAGTGGGTGAGTGAACGCCATGGCAAGCCCAGCCCCCGCGCTGCTCACGGTCGATGCGGTGCAGGCCGTCTACCAGGGCGCCATCGCCGCGCTGCACGGCGTGGGCTTCGAGGTACGCGCCGGCGAGATCCACGCGCTGCTGGGCGCCAACGGCGCCGGCAAGTCCACCACGCTCAAGGCCGTGTCGCACCTGCTGCCGGCCGAGCGCGGGCAGGTCACCGCCGGATGCATCACCTACGACGGGCAGGACGTGGCACACGCCAGCCCGGCCACCCTGGTGCGCGCCGGGCTGGTGCCGGTGCTGGAAGGCCGGCACTGCTTTCCCAGCCTGTCGGTGGAAGACAACCTGGTCACCGGCGCCTTGGGCCGCAGCGCCCGGCGCGGGGAGATCGCGCACGACCTGGAGCGGGTGTACGCCCTCTTCCCGCGCCTGCGCGACAAGCGCCGCACGCCCGCGGGCCTGGCATCGGGCGGCGAGCAGCAGATGACCGCCATCGGCCGCGCACTGATGTCGCGCCCGCGCCTGCTGGTGCTGGTGCTGGACGAGCCCTCGATGGGCCTGGCACCGCGTGTGGTGCAGGAGATCTTTGCGCAGCTCAAACGCTTGAACCGCGAGGAAGGTTTGACGCTGCTGGTGGCGGAGCAGAACTCTGCGGTGGCGTTGCAGTATGCGGGTCGGGCTATGGTGCTGGATGCTGGGAGGGCAGTGCTGTCAGGGCCGGCCGACGCGCTGCGGGAGCGGGACGACATTCGGCACTTCTACTTCGGGCAAAGTACGCAGGCGATTGCAGCCTGAGCTGGGCATCACACGGGCCTGCGCTACCACGGCGACCGGAGCCACCTGGAGCCGGCGGCTGACCGAATCGGTCAACGTGAAATTACTGACGTGGAGGTGAACTGGAGCGGCGTGTCCGGCTGCATGGACAGATCCATCAAGGCCACCTAGTTCACCTCGAAGTCTGCTGAAGGCTGGAAGGGGAAGTTCAATCGAGCTCCTTCGAATGACTGCTGACAGCATTGGCGGACATCTAATGCCCTGCAAGAAGCGAGCATCATCGCCCCCACTTTTCGGAGGCCAGCGGCAATTCGTTGAGTTCCTGCCGAGCTTCGCGCCACTGCGGCCAATGCTCGGACAGGATCGTCACGAAGCGATCGTTGTGACTCGCCTCCAGCAGGTGAACCATCTCGTGGACGATCACGTATTCCAGCAAGTCCTTTGGCTTCTTTACCAGTTCGGTATTGAGCCGGATGTGCCCCACCGCAGGGTTGCAACCGCCCCATTTGGTCTTCATCTTTTGAAGGAAGTAGCGCTCGACCTTGACGCCGAGCCGCTCTTCCCACTTGCGCAGCAGCGGTGGCACGGCCTGATGCATCAGTGACTTGTGCCACTCGTGTATCACCGCGGCGCGCTGACTCTCCTCATTGCCCGGGCGAACGGTCAAACGAATGCGCTTGTGGTCCAGCGTCACGGTGGGCTTTGCGTCTTGAAAGTTGACGCTCAGCAGATACCGGCGACCCCACAGGTAGTGGCTCTCGCGCCCGACGAAACGCCGAGGCACCTCCCGGGCCTGCGCCTTGAGCGTCGATTGCTGAGCCCTGATCCAACCCAGCTTCGAGATCGCATAGGCCCGGGCCACTTCGAGCCGTGTGGCAACGGGTGCCGTGAGCGTCACCCGCCCATTCGGCGGATGCACCGTCAGGTGGACGTTCTTGACGTCCTTGCGGGTGACCCAAATCGACACATCACCCAGGCGGATGGTCTCGGTCATTGGTAGCCCGGCTGGTTCTTGACGATCTCGAATACCGCCTCGGTGGCCGTGCGGTCGCGCTCCAGGATGGGGAACAGCGCGTTCACCACCTGCGCCTCGCGGGCGTCGTCGCCATGCCAACCCGCCGGGGCGTTCTCGCGCACGGTCAGGTCGATCCGAAGGGCCAGTGCCGCTTTGTCGTCGTCGGCCTTAGGGTACTTAAAGGTGGACGATGGCAACGAGCCGAGGTTGTTGTAGATCACCGCCGCCTCATGCCGGCCGTGCAAGGCCGCCGGCACGCCGTCTTCCCCGCGCTTCGCGCCCAGCTGCCGCATCAGGGCCTCGGCCTTGCGCAGGAACTCTTCGTAGGCGGCCGCATCGGCCCGGCTCTGCCGGATCAGATCGTCCAGCAGCTTCGACATCTGCTCGTAGAAGCGCGGGTCGGTCAGCTGGTCTCGGATGATCGTCTTGCGGACGTTGTTGATGATGCCTTCGGCAATCGCGTTCTTCGACAGCTTGCCCTTCGCGTTGAGCTTTCTCGCGATCGCATCGTGGATGCCTGTCTCGATGATCAGCTCGGTGAGCGACATCTCGCCCAGTTCACCCAGGTCTTCGGCCGCATCGGCCTGGATGTAGGTGTTGATGAGGTGGCGCATGTCCGCCTCGTAGGGCTTGATGTCCAGCTCTTCGCCCGAGTGGCGTTTGATGCTCGCCCGCGTGAAGGTGTAGAAGTCCAGCTCACGCTGCAGCGTGGCGGCTTCGGCTTCCGAGTAACCCGCTTCGCCCAGGTGCTGCGCCAGTGCGGCAAAGGCGCGCACGAAGACTGCTACGGCCTTGTAGAACGAGATGCGCAGCGCCTCGGTCTTGAGCAAGGCATCGGGTTCGGCCGCATCGCCGCAGAAATAGTGCAGGAACTGCTCCACCTCGCGCGGCAGCGGCACGGGCTCGCACAGGTAGTGCAGCGCCTCGCGGGCCTGGTCGAGCTGGTGCCGCCCTTCGGCCAGCCAGTCCTTCAAGTGCACGTTGTTCTCGCCCCCGCCGCCTTCGTCGATGTCCAGCTCGTCGGAACTGTAGACCGCGATGGCCTGCTGCACGTCGCCGAACAGCTCCTTGAAGTCGACGATGTGGCCGTAGTCCTTGTCGTCGCCATCCAGCCGGTTGGTGCGGCAGATGGCCTGGAAGAGGTTGTGGTCGCGAAGCTCGTTGTCGAGGTAGATGTAGCTGCAGCTCGGTGCGTCGAAACCGGTGAGCAGCTTGCTCACCACGATCAGCAGTTTCAGGTTGGCCGGTTCCTCCTTGAAGCGGCGCTTCACCTCGTCTTCGTACTGCTTCGTCGTCTGGCCCTTGCCGAGCACGTGCTTGGTGTACGTGTCGAACTTGTAGCGCTCGTCGCTGTCTTTCGGCTCGCGCGAGATCGCGTTGTGGTTCGGCTCGTATGACGTGACGATGCCGCAGTAGGGGCCGAAGGGCTTGGCCTGGAAGATGCGGTAGTAGTGGCAGGCGTCGTAGATGCTGGCGGCCACCAGGATGGCCGTGCCGCGGTCGTTGTTGAGCCGCGGCTTCACGGCGAAGTCGTGGATGATGCTGGCCGCGATGCGCGCCTTGCGCTCTTCGGCGCTCATCAGTTCTTCCATCGTGGCCCAGCGCCGCCGCAGCACCGATTTTTGGAAGTTGTTGAGCCCGCGCGTCTTCTGCTCGAACCACTGGTCGATGGCGCGCTGCGAGGTCAGCCGCTGCGGCACGTCGCGGGCTTCGTACTTCAGGTCGAGCACCACTTTGTCGGCCACCGCCTGGTGGAACTTGTAGGTGTGGATATAGGTGCCGAACACGTCGCGCGTCATCAGCTTGTCTTTGCGCAGCAGTGGCGTGCCGGTGAAGCCGATGAAGATGGCGCTGGCCAGCCAGCGCTTCATCTGCTTGTTCATGTCGCCGCCCTGCGTGCGGTGGCATTCGTCCACGAACACGTAGAAGCGGCCCTGCACGGCGGGTGGCTGGCCCTTCAGGTCGGCCGCGTGGAACTTGTGGATCAGCGCGCACAGCAGGCGCGGATTGGCCGAACCCAGCTTCTGCACGAAATCGGCGCGCGAGGTGATGCGGGGCGAGGGCGCGTCAGTGCCGATCACCCCGGCGTTCTTCATCACGCCTTCGATCTGCTTGTCCAACTCGTCGCGGTCGGTGACGACGAGAACGCGTGCCTGCGCATCATGCTCCAGCAGCCACTTGGCGAGCAGCACCATCAGGATGCTTTTGCCGCTGCCCTGGGTGTGCCAGATCACACCGCCTTCCTGCCGTTCGGTGCGCGCCTGGGCGGCCTTCACGCCGAAGTACTGGTGCTGGCGCGGCACCTTCTTCTGCCCACCATCGAAGATCACGAAGTGGCGCATCAGGTCGAGCAGCCGCGCCTTGTGGCACAACTGGGTCAAGGGCCGGTCGAGCAACGCGCCTTCCACGGCCGTGGCACCGGCTTCGGCGGGCGACTCGTCCTTCCACTCCACGAAGAACTGCTCCGGCGTGCCGGTGGTGCCGTAGCGCAGCCCTTGCGAGTCGCTGCCCGCCAGTACCAGTTGCACGGTGCTGAAGAAGCCCTTGTTGAAGATCTCTTCCTGGTTGGTGATGAGCTGGCGCACGCCGTCGGCCACCTCCACCGAGCTGCGTTTCAGCTCGATCACCGCGACGGCCAGGCCGTTGAGGTAGAGCACGATGTCAGGCCGCCGTTCGTGGCCGCCCTTCAGCGTCACCTCTTCGGCAAGCGCGAAGTCGTTGCGCTCGGGGTGCGCCCAGTCGATCAGGTGCACCGTCTCGTTCGGTTTGCCGGGCGACACCTGCACCGGCACGCCGTAGCGCAGCAACTGGTAGGTGCGCAGGTTGGCCTGGTAGAGCGTGATGCCGGTGCTGTCGGCGGCGGTTTCCAGCTTCTGCAGCGCGGCGGCGATGTGAGCGGGCGAGTAGCCGCGGGCCGTGAGGTTGTCGCGCAGCAGCGCCGCTTCGATGGGGCGGTTGCGCGTGATCGCGTCTGGGCGCTTGCTCCAGTCGCCGAGGTGGCGGTAGCCGAGGCCGTCTGGCCGCGCCGGATCGGTGAACAACGCAACGACGCGGTTCTGCGTGCGGCGTTCGGAACGCGGCGATGGAGGCGGCACGGTGGGCATCACGCTTCTCCTGGGGTTGTTGTTCAATTCCGGGTCGCTCAGATCAATCGGATGCGGCCCGTGAGTAGCTCTTGCATCATGGCTTGCTTGAGAGCTTGGGTCTTGTCGCGGCGAGTTTCCAGGCCCAGGATCTCCGCGTCCATGTCGGACAAGGCAGCAGCAATCGCGGATTGTTCTGCTAGCGGCGGCACGGGCAACACGACTCCCGACAGGAGCCGGCCGTTCGTCAGCGCCCGAGTGGTGTAGCTCGCCTTCGAGACAATCTGCGAACGGACGAAAGACGACCTGAAGCAGTAGGCCTTGAACTCGTCGCAGAGCACTCCGCTTCGAGGGCGGCCACGCAGAAGGAAGCCGCTGAACACCGTCTCGTTCGGCTCATCGCCGACCACAGAGGCCATGCCGACTTCTTCAGGTGTTTCTGACGTTCGCGTGAAAAGTACATCCCCCCTGCGAACATCGAAATTGCTGAGTTCCTGCTTCGACAGCGAGACCCGGCCTGTAAGTCGCGTGCACAAGATCTTCCCGTTCGAGAAGACGTCCATGTAATTCACGATGGGCGTGCCGAAGCCGAAGAAGTGCTTGGCCTTGTTCAAACCGTTCTTGAAGGTGAAAAGTTCGCCAAACGTCGCTCGGCCCCATTCAGCGTGGAACCCCTTGAGCCGAGTCTGGCCGGTGAGGAGTTGCTGCATGGCGGCCTGTTTGAGGTCGCGCTTCTTGGCGATGAGCCGATCCAGCCCGGCCAGCAGGGCATCCACATCGCCCAACGCTTCCGCAATCGCGTGTTGCTCATCGGGGTTCTTCGGCGCAGCCAACACAAACTCTCGAATGTCGCGTGGGCTGATGTGAGGAATTGCTGTATGGGTCTTTACGAGATCAATGTGCCGAACAAAATGATCGCTGCCGATCCACGCACTCAACAAGCCTTGATCAAGCGACTTTGAGCGAAGTCTCGCAACGCGCTGAACGAGCAGAGAAGGAAGATCAGCTTTAGAGATGGTCGCGAAACTACGGCCTACCAACGCGCCGTCCATTGCGATAACGAGGTCACCTTCTCGGAGTTCGTACTGTTTTGTCTTCCCACTGACTGCAGGCCAATGCTTCGTAATTGGCTCCGACCAGTCTATTTCTCCCCGCTTAACATTTGAGCCTCGCAGCAATCGCACTCCAAAGTCGACGAAGCCCAGACTTGAGAACGGGAACCCCGTTAGGAGGTCTGATTCAGCGCCTAGAGTGGTATGAATCCAGCCTTCCGGAATGGCCTCACCCTCTGGTTGCGCGGACACCGACCGTACCTCGTTGTTTGGTGACGTCAATGCCCCGCCTCCCGCAACGTCACTTCCAACTCCCGCCGCAGCGCCTCCCGATCCGGCAGATACAGCTGGTACTTCTGCACGAACAGCTGGCTGCTCATGCCATAGGTCGCGTACTCCACCAGCAGCTCGTCCTTCTGCCGGCTAAGGATAATGCCGACCGGCGGGTTGTCGCCTTCCACGTTTTCTTCGTTGGCGAAGTAGCCCAGGTACAGATTCATCTGCCCGATGTCGTGGTGCTGCACCTCGCCCAGCTTCAGGTCGATGAGCACGAAGCAGCGCAGGATGCGGTGGTAGAAGACCAGGTCCACCCGGTGGTGCGTGCCGTTGATCGTGACGCGGTACTGCCGGCCGACGAAGGTGAAGCCCTTGCCCAGCTCCAGCAGGAAGGGCTGCAGGTGGTCGCACAGCAGGGTTTCGAGCTGCGTTTCCGACACCTGGTAGGGCTCAGGGATCTTCAGGAACTCGAAGACGTAGGGCTCGCGCAGCAGGTCGGCCGGTTGTTCGACCACCTGGCCTTGGGCTGCGAGTTGCAGGATGCCGGCCTTGTCTTGGCTGGCGGCCAGGCGCAGGAAGAGCGCGCTGTCTTTCTGGCGCACCAGCTCGCGCACCGACCAGCGCTCGCGCAGCGCCTGCTGCTCGTAGAAGCCACGTTCCAGTGGGTCGTCGATCTTCAGCAGCTCGACGATGTGCGACCAGGTCAATTGGTGCGACAGCGTCGCACTTTTCTCGGCCAGGCCCGGGTAGGCCAAGTAGAACTGGCGGAAGCGGATCAGGTTGCTGCGGCTGAAACCCTTGCCGTGGCGCAGCCCCAGATCGGCCGCCAGGGTGTCGATGAGCGCCTTGCCGTACTCGGCGCGCACCTGCCCCGCCTGCTCGAACTCCACGATGTGGCGGCCCACCTGCCAGTAGGTCTGCACGAGCTGGGCATTGACGGCCTGCACCGCCTGCACCCGGCCCTGCGTGTAGGTGTCGGAAATCTGCTTCACCAACTGGCGGTAGCCGTCGCTGGTGTTCAGGGGGGCGCTCAGGTCCATGCGAAGCCCATCTTCTTCAGATGCTCGTCAACGCGGCGGGCCAGGGCTTCGACCTCGTCGGTGAGTTGCGGCAGCGGGGTGGCGTAGCGCTCGGCCAGCTCGCGGATGCGGCCGGTCAGCGTTTGCGAGATGCGGTCCAGCTCGCCCTGCACGTCGGCGTGCAGGCAGGCCAGCCACTTGTTGTCGATCACCAGGGCCTTGACCTCGGCCTCTTTCAGCTTCGGGTACTTCTGGAAAGCCAGTGTGTCGAGCGCGGCCTCGGCCTCGCGCAGCTGCTTCTTCAGCGCAGCCACCTTGTCGGCGTGCCGCTGCCATTGCTTCAGAACCGCCAACTCGACGGCGTCGTCACCATCGCCGCCTTCGCTGAGCTCCCGGATGCGATCTTTCACTGCCGCGGCGGTGATGCCGTCGAAGCCGGAGAACACGGCGTCCTCGCCGCTGTGCTCTTCTTCCAGCTCGGTGAGCTGCGCTTGCAGTGCTTCCAGTTCGGCGCGGGTGGCGTCGATGGCGGTCTGCTCCTTGGCGAAATAGCGGGCCACGAGCAGGGCCTTGGGGATCAGGTCGGACTTGAAGCGCCGCTTGCCCTGCAGGTAGTCGTGCGCTTCGGGCCAGACGAGCTTGTTGTCCTTGTTGGGCAGCTTGACGATCTCGCGCGGCTGTGCGCCCTTCACCCAGCCGTCGGCGGCCACGAGGTAGGCGTCGTCCTGCATGGTCCCGGCCCAGTAGTCCATCAGGTGCTGGTACACGTCATACGCGTCCAGCAGCGGGGCGGCCTGGAAGGCGGCGAGCAGGGTTTCGGACACGGTGTCGATCAAGGCCTTGGGGTGGTCGCCCTGGTCAAAACCCATCAGGCGTGGCGTGATGGCCTGCTGCCACTTGTCCAACAAGGTGTTCACTTTCCTCGTGAACGCGGCGAACTCCGAATGGCCGAGCACGGTGGACTTCACTTCGGTCAGCGGCAGCTTCAGGCGGGCGTAGCCGGGGCGGCCGGCAGACTCGAACAGGGCTTGCCGCACACCGGGCAGCACCTGCCAATCGGCAGCGAAGGCATCGAGGTCGCGCTCGGGGATGCCTCCACGCAGGTGGCCGTCGATGTCTTGCAGGTCTTCGGGTTCGCTGCTGTCGATGTAGCGCGGCAGGTTGAGGTTGAAGTCGTTCTTCGGGTCGGCAATCTCGGCCAGTGGCACCATGCGGGCGTAGCGCGCGATGTCGACCTGCCGAGTGAAGGTGTCGACGATGCGGTGGATGTCCTGCTCGCGAAGGCGGTTCTTGTTCCCGTCCTTGATGTAGCCCTTGGAGGCATCGATCACGAACACGCCCTTGCGGGCCAAGGCGTTCTGCTTGTCGAGCACCACGATGCAGGCCGGAATGCCGGTGCCGTAGAACAGGTTGGCCGGCAGGCCGATGATGCCTTTGAGGATGCCGGAGCGAACCAGTTGCTCGCGGATCACCGCCTCGGCGTTGCCCCGGAAGAGCACCCCGTGGGGCAGGATGCAGGCGCCTTTGCCCGTGCTCTTCATCGACCGGATGATGTGCAGCAGATAGGCATAGTCGCCCTGCTTGGCCGGTGGGTCGCCCCAGCTGAAGCGCTTGTAGGGGTCGTTCTCTTTGAGCGGCGTCACCAGGCCGGTGCTCCAGGCCTTGTCGGAAAATGGCGGGTTCGCCACCACATAGTCGTAGGTGCGCAGTTGTTCGCCGTCTTTGAACTTCGGCGCAGCCAGGGTGTTGCCCGAGAGGATGTTGGCTGTGGGAAAGTCGTGCAGGATCATGTTCATTCGGGCAAGACCCGCGGTGGTCACGTCCTTCTCTTGCCCTTCGAGCGTGATGCGCTTGCCTGCCTGGGCGGCCACCTTCAAAAGCAGCGAGCCCGAGCCGCATGTCGGGTCGTACGCAGTCGTCGAGGCTTTCGCGTTCTCGGGCGAGATGCCGATCACCTGCGCGATGACGCGGCTGACCTCCGACGGGGTATAGAACTGCCCTTTCGACTTGCCCGACTCGGTGGCGAAGTGCCGCATCAGAAACTCGTAGGCATCACCGAGGATGTCGTCGTGCTCGGCGCGGTTGTTCGAGAAGTCGAGTTCAGGCTTTTGGAAGATGCCGATCAGGTTGGACAGCGTGTCCACCATGTCCTTGCCTTCGCCGAGCTTGTTGGGGTCGTTGAAGTCGGGGAAGTCGGTACGGGCCAGGCGGGTGTTGGCGTCGACCAGCGGCTGGATGATGTCGGTGTTGATCCGGTCCCCGATGTCACTCTTGCCCTTGAGCGTCACCATGGCTCTGAAGCTGGCACCTTGCGGGATGACGATGGCAGGGCGGAGGTCTTGGCTGTCGGCGTACTTGTCTGAAACGTACTTGATGAACAGCATGAACAGGACATAGTCCTTGTACTGGCTGGCATCCATGCCGCCGCGCAGGGCATCGCAGGAGGCCCACAGAGAGGAATAGAGGTCGGATTTTTTGATGGCCATGGGCGAGGGAACCGGGTCAGGTAAGCACCCGAAGTGCTCTATTCTGCCCAAGGAATCGGTGGTGTTCCGCGCGGCAGGGTGAGGTCAAGGGTCGGCGATGCGTCGCAAAGCTGTCCCTGATCTTCGGCCATCGACCGGCCGCAACCGCTGCATAGCAGGCATAGGCAATAACTTTTCAAACGACGACATCCAGTACATAACGTCCACCGGCCTACAGCAGCCCATCCGCAGGCAACAGTCCGGCAGGCCCCGAAATAGCGCTGAAGCAGCGTTCCTTGAAAGGACGCACCACCACGAACGTGGCCCAAAGCCCATCGGCGGCAACCCGTTCGACGCGCGCCCCCGCAGCGGGTCCCCCCAACGAATCCCGCATATCGATGCGCCGATTCCTTCGCACCACGCAGCCGCCTCTCGCCCTCCAATCGGGGCATGACTGCAAGACCGGCACTGCAACAACAATCACCCGAGATTCCCACCGACGTGGCGCGGATCGCCACCGATGCGCAAGCCATCGCCGCCGCACACCAACTGGCGGCTGAATTCGCCCCCGGCGCCTCCGAGCGCGACCGCGATCGCCGCCTGCCCTGGGATGAACTCACACGCTGGTCCGCCAGCGGGCTGGGCGCCATCACCGTGCCGCGCGCCTACGGCGGCCCACAGGTGTCCTACGCCACGCTGGCCGAGGTGTTCGTGATCCTGAACGCGGCCGATCCGTCCATCGGGCAGATTCCGCAGAACCATTTCGGCGTGCTGGGCGTGCTGCGCGAGATCGGCACCGAGGCGCAAAAGCAGCGCTTCTACGGCGAGGTGCTGGCCGGCCGGCGGCTGGGCAATGCCGGGCCCGAGCGCAAGGTGGACGGCGCGACCACCATCCTGCAAAGCGGCACGCGCCTGCGCACCACGCCAGACGGCCTGCGCCTGACGGGCAAGCGCTTTTATTCCACGGGCGCGCTATTCGCGCACCGCATTCCCGTGCGTGCCATCGACGACGCGGGCCGCGCCGTGCAGGCCTGGGTGCCGCGCGATGCGCCGGGCGTTGCGTTGGTGGACGACTGGGACGCCTTCGGCCAGCGCACCACCGCCAGCGGCACGGTGGTGTTCGACGACGTGCCGGTGGATGCCGACGATGTGCTGCCCCTGTGGCAGCTGGCCGACCGGCCGGGCCTCTACGGCCCCTCGTCGCAACTGCTGCAGGCGGCCATCGACCAGGGCATTGCCGAAGCGGCCGTGGCCGATGCGCAGCGCTTCGTGCGCGAGCGCGCCCGGCCCTGGGTGGATTCGGGCGTGCAGCACGCGCACGACGACCCCTACGTGATCGCCGACGTGGGGCGCCTGCAGATCGACCTGCATGCCGCACGCGAGGTGCTGCGCGAGACCGGCGCGTTGTTCGACGCCCTGGCCGCGCAGGACACCCTCAGCGCGGAGGACAGCGCACGCGCCTCGGTGGCCGTGGCCGAAGCCAAGGTGCTGACCACGCGCATCGCGCTGGAGGCGAGCGAAAAGCTGTTCGAACTGGCCGGCTCGGCCGCCACGCGCGCCGCGCCCAACCTGGGCCGCCACTGGCGCAACGCCCGCGTGCACACGCTGCACGACCCCGTGCGCTGGAAGCTGCACCTGATCGGCAACCACCGCCTGAACGGCGCCCTGCCCGCGCGGCATTCCTGGAACTGAGAGCGAACCCATGGCCTTGTTGCAATCCATTGAACCGCTCGCAGCCGCATCCACGCCCGCCGAGCCAGCCCCGGCCTTGCCCGCGGCCCGGCCGCCGCATCGCATCGCCACCGACACCGAGGCCCTTGCCGCCGCGCAGCGCTATGCCGCGCGCATCGCCCCCGGCGCGGCCCAGCGCGACCGCGAGCGCCTGCTGCCCTGGGACGCGCTGGACGACTTCGTCGCCACCGGCCTGTGGGCGATCACCGTTCCGCGCGAGTACGGCGGCCCGGGCGTATCGGCCGGCACGCTGGCCGAGGTCACGGCGCTGGTCAGCGCGGCCGATGGCTCCATCGGCCAGATTCCGCAGAACCACTTCTACGCGCTGGAGGTGCTGCGCGTGGGCGGCACCGACGCGCAAAAGCGCTTCTTCTACGGCCGCGTGCTGGCGGGCGATCGCTTCGGCAATGCGTTGGCGGAGATCGGCCACCAGGACTTTCAGCGCCGCACCCGCCTGGTGCCGGATGGCGACGGCTTTCGGGTGCAGGGGCGCAAGTTCTATTGCACCGGGGCGCTCTATGCGCACTGGATCCCCACGCTGGTCGTGGCCAGGGAAGACGGGCGCGACGTGACCTACCTCGCGTTCGTTCCACGCACCGACGAGGGCGTGCGCGTCACCGACGACTGGGACGGCTTCGGCCAGCGCGTGACGGGCAGCGGCTCCGTGCAGTTCGATGACGTGCGCGTGGAGGCCGAATGGGTCGTGCCGTTTCTGGCCTCGTTCGAGCGGCCCACCACCATCGGCCCGCTGGCGCAGATCCTGCACGCGGCCATCGACCTGGGGCTGGCGCGGGGGGGCCTCGCGGCCACGCTGCCGTTCGTGCGCGAGCATGCCCGGCCCTGGATCGATGCGCGCGTGGAGCGCGCCGCCGACGACCCGCTGCTGATCCAGCAGGTGGGCGACACCGCCGTGCGGCTGCGCGCGGCCGAGGCCCTGGTGCGCCGCGCTGGCCGCTTCGTCGATGCGGCCCAGGCCGACCCGACCGAACAGCGCGTGGCCGAGGCCTCCATTGCCGTGGCCGAGGCGCGTGCGCTCACCACCACGGCGTCGCTGGATGCCGGCACGCGCCTTTTCGAGCTGGGCGGCACCTCGGCCACCACGGGCCAGAAGGGCCTGGACCGCTTCTGGCGCAACGCGCGCACCCACACGCTGCACGACCCGGTGCGCTGGAAGTACCACGCCATCGGCAACTTCCATCTCAACGGCCGCATTCCGCCGCGCCACGGCGCGATCTGATTTTTTTCTCTTCAAAGACCCAGCGACGACCATGAAGCCACGCCGTTTTCTGCAAGCTCTTTTCACGTTCTCCACGTTCATCGGCACGGCCCTGTTCGCCGGCAACGCCTTGGCTGCGCCGCTCAAGATCGGCGTGGTGCCGGGCATCTTTGCCGACTCGGTCGAGGTGGCCGCCAAGGAGGCCAAGGCCCAGGGACTGGACATTCAGGTGGTGGAGTTCACCGACTGGACGACTCCCAATGTGGCGCTGGAGTCGGGCGACATCGACCTGAACTACTACCAGAACAGCAACTACCTGGCGAACGCCGTGCGCAGCAAGGGCTTCAACTTCGTCAGCGTGCAGCCCGGCATCCTGTCGTACCTGGGGCTTTACTCCACCCGGCACCAATCGCTGGCGGATGTGCCCAACGGCGCCAAGGTCGCCATCGCCAGCGACCCCGTCAACATCGGCCGCGCCCTGCGCCTGCTGCAGCACGCCGGGCTGATCACGCTGCGCCCAGACACCGGGCTGCTGGGCACGCAGGCCGACATCCGCTCCAACCCGAAGAACCTGCAGTTCATCGAGATCGAAGGCCCGCAACTGGTGCGCGCCACGCAGGACGTGGATCTGGCGCAGGGCTTTCCTTATTTCATCATTCCGTCGAAGGCGTTCGATGCGACCAAAGGCCTGGCCTACACCAGCTATGAGGACGACTCCTGGGCCATCCAGTTCGTGGCGCGCAAGGACAAGGCGGCGGACCCGCGCATCGCGCAGTTCCTGACCATCTACCAAAACTCCGACGCTGTGCGCAAGGCGATCCACGCCTTCTACCTGAACGACCCCAAGCTCTACCGCCTGACCTGGCTGAAGCGCTGAGCCCGGCACAAGGACCGACCGTGACACAAGCGAAGCGCCACATCCTGCTCAACGCGTTCAACATGAACTGCGTGGGCCACATCAACCACGGCCTGTGGACGCACCCGCGCGACCGCAGCACCGACTACCGCACGCTGGCCTACTGGACCGATCTGGCCCGCACGCTGGAGCGCGGCCTGTTCGACGGCCTGTTCCTGGCTGACATCGTGGGCACCTACGACGTGTACCAGGGCAACGTGGACGTGCCGCTGCGCGAATCCATCCAATTGCCGGTGAACGACCCGCTGCTGCTGGTGCCGGCCATGGCCGCCGCCACGCAGCACCTGGGCTTCGGCGTGACGGTGAACCTGTCGTACGAAGCGCCCTACCTGCTGGCGCGGCGCTTTTCCACGCTGGACCATTTGACAAACGGGCGCATCGGCTGGAACGTGGTGACCGGCTACCTGGACAGCGCCGCGCGCGCCATGGGCCAGCCGCAGCAACTGCCGCACGACGAGCGCTACGAGCGCGCCGACGAGTACCTGGAGGTGCTCTACCAGCTGTGGGAGGGCAGTTGGGAAGACGGCGCGGTGCGCCGCGACAAGGCGGCGCGCGTGTTCGCCGACCCGGCGCGCGTGCACCCAGTGCAGCACCAAGGCCGGTACTTCGATGTGGAGGGCTACCACCTGAGCGAGCCCTCGCCGCAGCGCACGCCAGTGCTGTTCCAGGCCGGCAGCTCGGGCCGGGGCCAGCAGTTCGCGGCGCGCCATGCCGAGTGCGTGTTCATCTCGCCCCCCAACAAAGAGGCTGCACGCAAGACCGTGCAGGCCCTGCGCAAGCAACTGGTGCGGGCCGGCCGCCGGCCCGATGACGTGAAGGTCTTCGTGGGCGCGGCGGTGGTGGTGGGCCACACCGAGGCCGAGGCGCGCGAGAAGCACGCGGACTACCTGCGCTACGCCAGCCGCGAGGCGGGCCTGGCGCATTTCGCGGCCAGCACGGGCATCGACTTCGCGCAGTACGACCTGGACGCGCCGGTGGACTACTCGCCCGGCAACGCCATCGAATCGGCCAGCCGCACGGCCCAGCAGCACGGCTGGACGCGCCGCAAGCTGCTCGAACTCTTCTCGCTGGGCGGCCGCTACCCGGCCATCGTGGGCGATGCGCAGCAGGTGGCCGACGAACTGCAATCGTGGGTGGCCGAGACCGGCGTGGACGGCTTCAACCTGAGCCGCACCGTGGTGCCCGAAAGCTACGAGGACTTCATCGACCTGGTGGTGCCCGAGCTGCAAAGCCGGGGCGTCTACAAGACCGAATACGCCGAAGGCACGCTGCGCAGCCGCCTGTTCGGCGAGGGCGACCGACTGCCGGCCCGGCATGCCGCCCATTCCTTCCGGCGCCAGCCCCCCAGCGCCGCCGCCCACCGGCCGCCCCAAACCCATCCCGCCCTGGAAGCTCAGCCATGAAACGCCTGGCCCAACGCCTTCTTTCCTGGCTCGCGGCCTTCGCTGCCGCGGCGGCAACCGCGCAAACGCCCGCGCCACCGCTGCGCATCGGCGTCACGCCGGGTTCGCTGGCCGATTCCGTGCAGGTCGCCGCGCAGGAGGCACGCCAGCAGGGGCTGGACGTGAAGGTCATCGAGTTCACCGACTGGACCGCGCCCAACACCGCGCTGGCCGCGGGCGACATCGACCTCAATTACTTCCAGCACCAGGCCTTCCTGGACAACGCCATCCGCGAACGCGGCTATGCCTTCGTCAGCGTGGCCACGGGGCTGCTGCCCAACATCGGCCTGTATTCGCTCAAGGTGCAGCGCTTTGCCGACCTGAAGGACGGCGCCCGCGTGGGCGTGGCCAACGACCCGGTGAACCAGGGCCGCGGCCTGCTGCTGCTGGAAAAGGCGGGCCTCATCCAGCTCAAACCCGGCGTGGGCGCGCGCGGCAGCGTGAACGACATCGTGGCCAACCCGAAGAAGCTGCGCTTTGCCGAGATCGAAGGCCCGCAGCTGGTGCGCGCCCTCGACGATCTGGACCTGGCGCAGGGCTACCCGGCGCACTACGTCAATGCCGGCAAGCCCCAGGTGGCGGGCAGCGCGCTGCTGTATTCGGGCATCGACGATCTGGCCTACGCCATCCGCTTCGTCGCGCGCCAGGACAACGCGCAGGACCCGCGCATCCAGCGCTTCGTGAAGGTCTACCAAGACTCGCCCGCCGTGCGCGCGCAGATCGGCAAATCCTTCGCCGGCAACGACAGGCTCTACAGCCTGCCGTGGCTCGCCAAGGCCGCGCATTGACGCATCCCTGGACTCGCCCCCCACGCCCCCCCGACGCCTTCCTCACCTTCGATTCCTCCCACCCCAACGACCGCCTTTCGCGGCCCCTGACATGCCACTCCATCGCCTCTTTCTCGCCCCCCTCCTCGCCCTCTCCGTGCTGGGCGCCCTGCCCGCCCATGCGGCCGACAAGCTGCGCATCGGCGTGCTGCCGGGCGTCTATGCCGACGCCATCGCGGCGGCCGCCAAGGACGCCAAGGCGCAGGGCATCGACGTCACGGTGACCGAGTTCACCGACTGGACCACGCCCAACGTGGCGGTGGACTCGGGCGACCTGGACATCAACTTCTTCCAGCACCAGCCGTTCCTCGATAACGCGATCCAGAAGAACGGCTTCAAGCTGGCCAGCGCGGGCACGAGCTTCCTGGCCAACATCGGCCTGTATTCGCTCAAGCACAAGACCATCAACGAGGTGCCGGTGGGCGGCAAGGTCGGCCTGGCCAACGACCCGGTGAACCAGGGCCGCGGCCTGTTGCTGCTGCAAAAGGCGGGGCTCATCCAGCTCAAACCCGGCGTGGGCTTCGTCGGCACGGTGGACGACATCGTGCAGAACCCCAGGAAGCTGAAATTCGTCGAGGTGGAAGGCCCGCAGCTGGTGCGCATCACCGGCGATGTGGACATCGCCCAGGGCTACCCGCACTTCATCGTGGCGTCGAAGGCATTCGATCCGTCCAGCGGCCTCGCGTACTCGGGCGTGGAGGACGCGCGCTTCGCCATCCAGTTCGTGGTCAAGGCCAGCCGCACGCAGGACCCGGTGATCCAGAAGTTCGTGAAGGTATTCCAGAACTCCGACGCGGTGAAGGCCGCCATCGACCGCGCCTTCGCGGGCGACAAGCGCCTGTACGTGCTGACCTGGACGCAGCAATGATGCGCGCGCCCCGCTTCTTCCCCTTCAAGGCCGCCGCCCTGGGCTGGCTGCTGGCTGCCTCCGCCCTCACCGCGCATGCGGCCGACGTGATCCGCATCGGCTCCACGCCCGGCGTCACCTCCGACGCGGTCGAGGCCGTGGTGGCCGAGGCCAAGGCCCAGGGCCTGGAGGTGAGGCTGGTCGAGTTCACCGACTGGACGCTGCCCAACGAGGCCGTGAACAACGGCGACATCGACCTGAACTTCTTCCAGCACCAGGCGTTTTTGAACAACGCCATCAAGGAACGTGGCTACCAGCTGCAGTTGGTGGGCCTGGGCCTGCTGCAGAACATCGGCATCTACTCCAACCGCATCCAGCGGCTGCAGGACGTGCCCGAGGGCGCCAAGGTGTCGGTGGCGAACGACCCGGTGAACCAGGGGCGCGGGCTGCTCCTGCTGCAGAAGGCCGGCCTCATCAAGCTGCGCCAGGGCAATGCCGTGGGCGCCAGCGTGAACGATGTGGTCGAGAACCCGAAGAAGCTGCGCTTCTACGAGATCGAAGGCCCGCAGCTCATCCACTCGCTGCAGGACGTGGACCTGGCCGTGGTGTGGCCCAGCTACTTCGTCAACGCCGGCAAGAAGGAGCAGGCCAGCCGCGCGCTGCTGTATTCGGGCATCGACGACTCTTTCTACGCCATGGGCTTCGTCGCGCGCAAGGACAAGGTGCAGGACCCGAAGATCGCCCGCTTCGTGCAGCTGTTCCAGCAGTCGTCCAAGGTGCGCGAGGTGGTGTCCGCGCGCTTCAACAACGACCCCAAGCTGTACACGCTGCCCTGGAAGACGCCATGAGCCTGACCGCCGCCTCCCCATCACCCGTCTGGCGCAGCGCTGCCGGCACGGCCCCCTCCCCCGCCACGGCACCTGCCGGGGCACCGCAGCCCCGCGCGGGGGCGGCACCGCCGCCCGCACCATCGGCGGAGGCCAGCGCACCTTCGGGCTCCGTGGTCTTCGAGCAGCTTGGCAAGGTGTACGCGTCGTCCGCCGGGCCGGTGGCGGCGCTGGAGGACATCAGCCTCCAGATCCCCGCCGGCAGCATCTTCGGCATCATCGGGCGCAGCGGCGCGGGCAAATCGAGCCTGCTGCGCACCATCAACCGGCTGGAGTCGCCCACCGCGGGCCGCGTGCGGGTGGATGGCGCCGACATCGCCACGCTGGACGACGACGGCCTGGTGGCGCTGCGCCGGCGCATCGGCATGATCTTCCAGCACTTCAACCTGCTGGCCGCCAAGACGGTGTACGACAACGTGGCCCTGCCGCTGCGCGTGGCCGGCTGGCGGCCCGCCGCCATCCACCAGCGGGTCGAGGAGCTGCTGGCCCTGGTGGGCCTCTCGGACAAGCACCGCACCTATCCCGCGCGCCTGTCGGGCGGGCAAAAGCAGCGCGTGGGCATCGCCCGGGCGCTGGCCACGGCGCCGGAGATCCTGCTGTGCGACGAGGCCACCTCGGCGCTGGACCCGGAGACCACGCATGCCATCCTGCAGCTGCTGCGCGACATCAACCGGCGTCTGGGCATCACCGTCATCCTCATCACGCACGAGATGAGCGTGATCCGCGAGATCGCCGACCAGGTGCTGGTGCTGGAGCAGGGCCGCATCGCCGAGCAGGGCGAGGTGTGGAAGGTGTTCGGCGCGCCGCAGCACGATGCCACGCGCGCGCTGCTGGCGCCGCTGCAGCACGGCCTGCCCGACGACCTGCAGGGGCGGCTGCAGGCCGAGCCGCCGGCGCAGGGCGCCTACCAGCGCATCCTGCGCCTGGGCTACACCGGCGAGGGCGGGCTGGAGCCCGACTTCGCGCGCATCGCCCAGGCCCTGCACAGCCCCGTCAGGCTGGTGCACGGCGGCGTGGACCGCATTCGCGGCCATGCGCAGGGCCGGCTCATCGTGTCGCTGCCCGGCACGGTGACGCTGCCTGATTTCGTCCATCTGGTGCAAGGCCCTGGCGCCATTGCCCATTCCATCGAGGTGATCGGCCATGTCGCTGACGTTGAGCATTCCCTTTGAGCGCTACACCCAGGCGTTTCTCGACACGCTGACCATGGTGGGCACGTCGGCCGCCATCGCCTTCGTGGCGGGCATTCCGCTGGCGGTGCTGCTGATCGTGACCGCGCCCGGGGGCTTTCTCGCCTCGCCGCGCATCCACCGCGGGGTGGGCAGCGTGGTCAACGGCTTTCGGGCCACGCCCTTCATCGTGCTGCTGGTGGCGCTGATCCCGTTCACGCGGCTGGTCACCGGCACCACCATCGGCGTGTGGGCGGCCATCGTGCCGCTGGCCATCAGTGCCACGCCGTTCTTCGCGCGCATCGCCGAGGTGAGCCTGCGCGAGGTGGACCCGGGCCTGATCGAGGCCGCGCAGGCCATGGGCTGCCGCAAGTGGCACATCGTCTGGCACGTGTACCTGCCCGAGGCGCTGCCCGGCATCGTCGGCGGCTTCACCATCACGCTGGTGGCGCTGATCAGCTCGTCCGCCATGGCGGGCGCGGTGGGCGCGGGCGGCCTGGGCGACCTGGCGATCCGCTACGGCTACCAGCGCTTCGACACGCAGGTGATGCTGATCGTCATCGCCGTGCTGATCGCGCTGGTGTCGCTGGTGCAGTTCAGCGGCGACCGGTGGGTGCGCTGGCTGCGCAGCCGGTAGACAGTGGTGGGTGACCGGTGGAGCCGCCGTGGCGCTGGCTGCGCCCCTGGGGAAACGGGATGCGCGTCAGCAGCCCGTCTTCCAGAGGGTTTACAAGCCAAATCGGCCTCCAGCGCATGATCCACTAGGGCATGTTGCTATCAAAAATATAGTGCCAGGGTGTGCCGCCGCGCCCCGGCCCGCCCGTCAGAACGCGTGGGCGTGCCGCAGCGCGTCCAGCACCCGCACGCGCAGGGCACCCAGCGATTCGTCTTCGCGCCGGCGCGGGCGGGGCAGCGGGTTGTCGATGACCTTCAGCTCGGCACCGGCGCGCGCCTCCAGCACCACCACGCGGTCGCTCAGGAGGAGCGCCTCGTCCACGTCGTGCGTGACCAGCAGCAGCGCCAGGCCGTGGCGGCGCGCCACCTCGGCCAGCAGCTGCTGCAGCCGCGCGCGGGTGAAGGCATCGACGGCGGAAAAGGGCTCGTCCAGCAGCAGCAGGCGCGGCCGCGTGAACAGGCCCCGGGCGATGGCCACGCGCTGCGCCTGGCCGCCGGACAGCTGCTTCGGTAAGCGATCTTCGAAGCCCGCCAGACCCACTTCGGCCAGCAGCTCGCGCACTTGGGGGTGGCCCCGCCCGGCGCGCCCCAGATCGAACGCCACGTTCTCCGCCACGGTGAGCCAGGGAAAGAGCCGCGGCTCCTGGAAGATGAAGCCGATGTCCTGCGTGATGCCCTGCTGCGGCTCGCCGGCCAGCCGCACGTGGCCGTCGTATTGCGTGTCCAGCCCCGCGACGATGCGCAGCAGCGTGCTCTTGCCGCAGCCACTGGCGCCCACGAGGCTGACCACCTCGCCGGGGGCGATGTCCAACTGCACGTTCTGCAGCACGGGCCTGTCGCCGTAGGCCTTGCGGCGCACGCGGGCCTGCAGCAGCGGGCCGACCTTCGCGCCCTTGGCCTGCAGCAGCAGGCCGCCCTTCGCGTCCTGGGCCTGCAACAGCGGGCCGTCCGTCGTGGTGGTGGCTGCATGGGCCGTGGCGTCTTGCAATGCCGTCATCGTCGTCTCAATCACGCGCTGTGGTGTCGTAGGTGTCGCGCCAGGACAGCCACCGGCGTTCGAGCCAGGCCATGCCCGTGTCGGTGACCTTGCCCAGCAGCGCCAGCAGCACGATGGCCGCCAGCACGATGTCGGCGCGGCCCATCTCGCGGCCGTCGGTCAGCAGGTAGCCCAGGCCGCGCGTGGCGGCGATGAGTTCGGCCGCCACCATGAACATCCACGCCAGGCTCAGGCCGTTGCGCAGCCCGGTCAGCACGGCCGGCAGGGCGGCCGGCAGCAGCACGCGGCGCACCATGGCCACAGAACCCAGCCGGTGCATGCGGGCGGCCTCCACCAGCTTGCGGTCCACGTCGCGAAAGCCCGAGGCCACGCCCATGTAGACCGGGAAGAACGCGCCGATGGCAATCAAGGCGATCTTGGACGCCTCGTCGATGCCCAGCCACAGCAGCAGCAGCGGCACCCAGGCCAGCGACGGGATGGCGCGCAGCGCCTGGAAGGTCGGGTCCAGCAGCCCTTCGGCGCGGCGCGACAGCCCGACCAGCGCGCCGATGGCGATCGCCAGCACGGTGCCGATGGCAAAGCCCGCCGCCACGCGCGCGCTGCTGGCCAGCACATGGCCGGCCAGGCCCTGCCCGCCGAAACTGATGAGGGTCTGGACGATCTCGGTGGGCGCGGGCAGCATGTGCGGGCTGACCCAGCCGGCGCGCACGGCGCCTTCCCACACGGCCAACACTGCGGCCGGCAGGATCCAGCCCGTGCCCAGCGCGCTCCAGCCCCGGCGGCGCGGTGCGGTGCGGGCGGGCTCCACAGCCGGGCCGATGCCGGACCATTCCTGCGGGTGGGCGGACATGGCGCGGTCAGGCCGGCGAGGCCGCCGACGCGCTCGTCACGCTGCGCGCGAACTGCGTGTCCACCAGGTCGGTGACCACCTTGTTCAACGCCGTGCCGGGCCGCACCAGGGCTTCGGACAGGAGCAGCGGGGCGGCGCCCTGCAGCGCGGCGATGTGTTCCTGCGATGGCTGCGGGTTGGACAGGTCGGTGCGCAGTTTGAGCTGCAGCAGCGCCACCTCCAGGCTGACCTTGGCCTCCTCCGACAGGATTTTGGCCGCCTCGGTGGTGTGGGCCAGGATCCATTGGCGGGCCCGCTCATAGCCGGCCAGCACACGGCGCGTCTCGGCGGCGCGCTGGGCCAGGAACTCTTCGCGCACATTCAAAAAGCCGTAGGTGTTGAACGCCACATTGCGGTAGATGAGGCGCGAGCCCGCATCCAGCTCGCTGGCGGCCATCAGCGGGTCCAGGCCCGCCCAGGCGTCCACGCGGCCCTGTTCCAGCGCAGTGCGGCCGTCGGCGTGCTGCAGCGCGACGATCTCCACGTCGTTGCGCTTCAAACCGGCCACCTGCAGCGCACGCAGCAAGAAGAGGTACGGGTCGGTGCCCTTGGTGGCGGCGACCTTCTTGCCCTTGAGTTCCTTCACCGACTGGATGGGCGAATCCTTGCGCACCACCAGCGCCGTCCATTCGGGGCGCGAGAAGATGTACGGTGCCCGGATCGGGTTGCCGTTGGCCTTGGACAGCAGTGCCGCCAGCCCGGCCGACGAGCCGATGTCGATGCTGCCCGCGTTCAGGTATTCCAGCGCCCGGTTGCTGCCCGCGCTGAACACCCACTTCACCGCCGTGCCCTCCTGCTTGAACGACTCCTCCAGCCAGCCGAAGCGGCGCAGCACCAGGCTGGACGGGGAATAGGTGGCGTAGTCCAGGCGCAGTTCCTTCAGCGGCTGCGCGGCGTGCGCGGTGTGCGAGGCCAGGGGCCAAGCCAGCGCTGCGGCGCCGGCCGACAGCAGGGTGCGTCGTTGCATGGTGGTGGGTTCCCGGTGAATGCGGTGAGGGTGCGGCGCAGTATCGGGCGCGGTTTGCCGCACGGCCAAGAACGTTATTCGTCTATTTTTATGAGAAACCTGCCGCCCCTGACGCGCCCCTGAAAAGCCGGCCGGCTGGCCTGCACCAGCCGCCGCAGAGAAGCAGCAAATTGCGCACGAATCACGCAGCAGGCCGCTGCGCGCATGGCGCGGTGGGCCGGTGCAGCCCACGGCGACGCAGGGCGCACCGCGCCCCATGCCCGCCCGGCAGGCCGCGGCGCGCGCATCGGCCAAAAACCGCATAAGCACGCGCGAATTCCGCATGTGGCGAGCCCGCTTGCCTGCGCACACTGGACCCACTCGCGGCGGCGGGCGCCCCCGGCCCGACCGCCCCCACCCCTTTGCCGGCGCCCCACCCATGTCCTCACGCGACCCCCAATTGCACCCGCCCGAAGCCCCGTCCACCGCGCCCGCCTCGCCCCTGCCCACCGCCCAGGCGCTGGCCGACCGGTTCGCCGCTACCGCTGCCGAGCGCGATGCCCGCGGCGGCACGCCGAAGGCCGAGCGCGATGCGCTGCGCGCCAGCGGCCTGCTGTCGCTTTCCATCCCCACCGCGCAGGGCGGCCAGGGCGCCGACTGGGCGACCACGCTGCAGACCGTGCGCACCCTCGCGCAGGCCGACAGTTCGCTGGCCCACGTCTACGGCTTTCACCACCTGCTGCTGGCCACCGTGCGCCTGTTCGCCCGGCCCGAGCAGTGGGTGCCGTGGCTGGAGCAGACGGCGCGCAAGCAATGGTTCTGGGGCAACGCGCTCAACCCGCTGGACACGCGCACCGCCGTGCGCCGCATCGGCGACTGGTACGACTTCTCGGGCAAGAAGAGCTTTTGTTCCGGCGCGCTGGATTCCGAGATGCTTGTCGCCTCGGGCATCGACGAACACACCGGCCAGCTGCTGATCGCCGCCATTCCCACGGCCCGCGCGGGCATCACCCTGAACGGCGACTGGAACAGCTTCGGCCAGCGCCAGACCGACAGCGGCAGCGCCCTGTTCGAGAACGTGCGCGTGGAGGGCAGCGAGCTGCTGCGCGACCCCGGCCCGCTGACCACGCCGCGCTCGTCGCTGCGGCCGCTGCTGGCGCAGCTGGTGTTCGTGCATGTGTTCCTGGGCCTGGCCGAGGGCGCGTTCGCGCAGGCGCGGCACTACACGCTGAACGAATCGCGCCCCTGGTTCCGCTCGCCCGCCGAGCGCGCCAGCGAAGACCCGTACATCCAGTCGCACTACGGCGAATTCTTCGTCGGGCTGGAGAGCGTGCGCCTGCTGGCCGCGCAGGCCGCCGCCACGTTCGATGCGGCCTGGGCGCAAGGCGACGCGCTGGACGCCGAAGGCCGGGGCCGCGTGGCCGTGGCCGTGGCGACGGCCAAGGTGGCCTCCACCCGCGTGGGGCTGGACGTGACCAGCCGGCTTTTCGAGACCACCGGCGCGCGCGCCACCCACGGCGCGCTGCGGCTGGACCGCTTCTGGCGCAACCTGCGCACGCAGACGCTGCACGACCCGGTGGACTACAAGCTGCAGGAACTGGGCGACTGGGCGCTGCACGCCAGGGTACCGGCACCGTCGTTCTATTCGTGATCGCCAGGCACGACCGCGCGCACCCCCCACGCTGACGACCCATGGCGACCCTCCCCGCATGGCCCGCCGCACCGGCCCGCACCGCCACCGCCACGCCCGCCGCCCTTGAGGCCGGCCTGGCGTGGATCTTCGAAGACCCGCGCTCCAAGGCGCTGCTGGCCGAGGTGGAGCAGGTGGCGCCCAGCGACGCCGGCGTGCTCATCACCGGCGAGAGCGGCACCGGCAAGGAGCTGATCGCGCGCTACCTGCACAGCCGCAGCCCGCGCAGCGCAGCGCCCTTCGTGGCCGTGGGCTGCGGCGCGTTCTCCGAAGCGCTGGTCGATTCGGAGCTGTTCGGCCATGAAAGCGGCGCCTTTCCCGGCGCCTTCGGGGCGCAGCCCGGCTGGTTCGAGGAAGCCCACGGCGGCACCATCTTCCTGGACGAGGTGAACGACCTGCCGCTGGCCGTGCAGAACAAGCTGCTGCGCGTGCTGCAGCAGCGCGAGGTGGTGCGCGTGGGCGGGCGCCAGCCCATTCCCATCGACGTGCGCATCGTGGCCGCCGCATCGGTGGACCTGCAGGCGCTGGTGCTGCAGCAGCGCTTTCGCAAGGACCTGTACTACCGCCTGAACGTGGTGAGCCTGGAGGTGCACACGCTGCGCGAGCGCCCGGGCGACATCGTGCCGCTGGCGCGCCATTTCATCGACGCCTACAGCCGGCGCCTGGGTTACCCGCGCCCGCAGCTCACGCCCGCCGCCGAACGCGCGCTGCAGCAGGCGCCCTGGCCCGGCAACGTGCGCGAGCTGGAAAACACCATCCACCGCACGCTGCTGCTGGGCGACGGCCGCACGCTGGACGCGCCCGACCTGCGGCTGTCCGGCGCTGCGCGCGCGGGCACCGAGCCCGAAACCCCGGCGGCAGCGGCGCCGCCGCAGGCCCCCAGCCCCTCGCCCCCCGGCCTGCCGCTGCTGCGCCAGGCCGTGCGCCAGCTGTGCGAAGCGCATGTGCCCGCGCTCTACCAGACGGTGGAAGACGCTGTGCTGCTGGAAGTCTTCCGCTGGTGCCACTACAGCCAGAGCGAGGCCGCGCGCGTGCTGGGCCTGAGCCGCAACGTGGTGCGCGCACGGCTGATCCGCCTGGGCGAGGTCGGCGCGCCGCGCCGGGCCGGCGCCGATGCGGGCGCGCCACCCGCCGAATTCCCAACCGACACCGATTCCGAAAGCCCTTCCCCATGAGTCCGACCCCCGACATCTTCTGGTTCCTGCCCACCTCGGGCGACACGCGCTACCTGGGCACCTCCGACTTCGGCCGCGCGCCCACCAATGCCTACCTGCGCCAGATCGCGGTGACTTCCGAGCAGCTGGGCTACGACGGCCTGCTGATTCCCACCGGCAGCTCGTGCCTGGACCCGTGGGTGACCGCCGCCAGCCTGGTGCCCGTCACCCAGCGCATCAAGCTGCTGGTGGCATTGCGCACCTCGCTGGGCAACCCCACCGCGTCGGCGCGGCAGGCGGCATCGCTCGATCAGGCCCTGGGCCCCGGCCGCCTGCTGCTGAACGTGGTGCCCGGCGGCGACGCCACCGAGCTGGCGGCCGACGGCGTGTTCTACAGCCATGACGAGCGCTACGCCGCCAGCGACGAGTTCCTGACCCTCTGGCGCCGCCTGCTGCTGGGCGAGAAGGTCGATTTCGAAGGCCGGCACCTGAAGGTGCAGGGCGCGCAGAACTTCTTCACGCCCGCCACGCAGCCCTACCCGCCGCTGTACTTCGGCGGCTCGTCGCCCGCCGCGCACGCGCTGGCCGCGCGCCATGTCGATGCCTACCTGACCTGGGGCGAGCCGCCCGCCGCGGTGGCCGAAAAGATCGCCGATGTGCGCGCGCACGCCGGCGCCGCAGGCCGCGATCTCGACCGGCACCCGCTGCGCTTCGGCGTGCGCCTGCACGTCATCGTGCGCGAGACCAGCGAAGAGGCCTGGGCCGATGCCGACCGCCTCATCAGCCGGCTGACCGACGACGACATCGCCCGGGCGCAGCAGAACTACGCGCGCATGGATTCCGAGGGCCAGCGCCGCATGGCCGCGCTGCACGGCGGCCGGCGCGACCGGCTGGTGGTGGGCCCCAACCTGTGGGCCGGCGTGGGCCTGGTGCGCGGCGGCGCGGGCACCTCGCTGGTGGGCAATGCGCAGGAGGTGGCCGAGCGGCTGCAGGAATACGTGGACGTGGGCGTGGACCGCTTCGTGCTGTCGGGCTACCCGCACCTGGAAGAAGCCATCCGCTTCGCGGAGCTGGTGTTTCCGCTGCTGCCCGGCCGGCAGGCGGTGACGCTGCGCGACCAGTCGCTGACCGGCGGCGCGTTCGACATCCGGGCCAGCCGGCCAGAGGCGGAATCAGCGGCAGCGCCTGTGCCGGAGACCGCTCTATAAACCGCTGGAAAAAGCCATTTCTGCTATTTAATTAATAGCAAACACCAAGATCCGATGACGATTCACGGAACGGCCACGCCTCTTTCGCAAGCGAGACCAACGCGTGTCGGCGACCATTACTGTCGGCGAAGGTACGTTGACCAAATCCAATGCGCACCCCATGCGAAAGCCGCGCAGATGAGCATGTACGGCACCAGCGCGGCGTAAAAACCGACGGGATCTGAAGACTGAAAAATGGTGCGCCCAGCACCCGCTTTTGAAAGCGCCTGCACTTTTCCCGAACTCAAGCGGTTGGCAATGCCCATCGAACATGCCAAAGCAAAACCCGCGAGGATCAGCACGCATGTCCAGTAGCCCAGTCGTTCGTACTTGGAGGATTTCATCCGTTTCCTGGCATTGCACCCACGGCCCGCTTGCGCTGACAGCCCCCCGCTTCGGCACCCAAAGCATGCACGGAGGGTGCTAGTGGTGTGAACCGGAAGTTCGTATGCAGAACTCTGCAACGGACTGAAGGATTTGATCGGCCGTCTTGGTCCAGACGAAGGGCTTGGGATTGACGTTGTTGGTAGCCACGTAGGCGCGGATGGCGTTCTCCAGGGCGCGGGTCGAGGGGAATCTCCCGCGCTTGAGCCGACGCGCCGTGAGGATCGAGAACCAGCATTCCACCAGGTTGATCCAAGAGGCCGAGGTGGGCGTAAAGTGCAGGTGCACACGCGTATGCCTGAGCAGCCAGCGCTGGATGATCGGGCTCTTGTGGGTGCTGGCATTGTCGAGCACGAGATGCAGTTCGAACTCCGCGGGCGTGGCACGTTCGACGGTCTGCAGGAAGTGACGGAACTCCACGCTGCGATGACGTCGGTGGACCTCGGCGATGACCGTGCCGGCCTTGACATCGAGGGCGGCAAAGAGGTCTGTCGTGCCGTGTCTCAGGTAGTCATGCGTGTGGCGCTCCGGCTGGCCCGGTTGCATGGGTATGGCCGGAGCGGTATCACTGTGGGCCTGGATGGAGGGCTTCTCGTCCACGCACAGCACCAGAGCGCGCTCGGGTGGATGCAAGTACAACCCCACGATGTCACGCACCTTGTCGACGAAGTACGGGTCGGTGGAGAGCTTGAAGCCTTCGGTGCGATGCGGCGCCAATGCAAAGGCACGCCAGATGCGCGAGATGGTGGTCTGGCTCAGTCCCAGATGAGCGGCGAGCGTACGGGTGGACCAATGGGTGGCATTCTCTGGCACGGTCTCCAGCGTCGTGGTGATCACGGCCTCGACCTGCTCGTCCAGGATCGTGCGCGGAGCGCCTGAGCGGGGTGCATCGTCGAGGCCGGCAATGCCATGCTGGGCAAAGCGCCGACGCCACTTCGACACCGTCATCAGGCTCAAACCCATGGCTTCGGCAATCGCCGTGTTGGTCGCTGCTGAATCGGCACAGGCCAGCACGATGCGTGCTCGCAGCGCCAAGGCCTGGGCGGTCTTGCGACGGCGTGACCAACCGAGCAACACAGCTCGGTCGGCTTCGCTCAACTCGATAGCAACGGCATGCGGTCGGGCCATGATGTGCTCCCGGGCTGCAAAAAACAGCCGCCAGAAACACATCATAGAAGTTCATGCGAATCTCTGGTGCACACCACTAGAGCGTCCTAGAAGGTTTCCCAGTCGTCGTCCGACCGCGATGACGGCGCGGGCGCCGGGCGCGGCGCAGCGGCCCGGGGGGCGGCAGGTGCCGGTGCCGGCGTGGCAGGCGCCTTGGGCTTGGCGTCCGGGGCGGACAGCGCGGGCGCGCTTGCGGCAGGTTTGGCAGTGGAGGGAGCCGCGGATTTCGCAGCCGGCTTCGGTGCCGGCGATGCTGCCGCAGCGGGCGAAGGCGTGGCCGAGACGGCCGGGCGCGCCGGCGCCGGGCGGGCCACCACGCGGGCGGGTGCCGCGACCGGGGCCGCACTGCGTGGCGCGGCAGCGGGTGCTGGCGCCGCCAGCGGCACCGCGCTCGCATCCACGCGGAACTGCGAGACAGCCTCGCGCAGGCGCTTGGCCTGCTCTTCCAGCGACGAGGCCGCCGCCGCAGACTCTTCCACCAGCGCCGCGTTCTGCTGCGTGGCCTGGTCCATCTGCACCACGGCCTGGTTCACCTGGTCGATGCCCGAGGACTGCTCGGTGGAGGCGGCCGAGATCTCGCCCATGATGTCCGTCACGCGCTGCACCGAGGCCACGATCTCCTGCATGGTCGCGCCCGCGCGCTCCACCTGGGCCGAGCCCGCGCCCACCTTGCCCACCGACTCGTCGATCAGGCCCTTGATCTCCTTGGCGGCGGTGGCGCTGCGCTGGGCCAGGGCCCGCACCTCGCTGGCCACCACGGCGAAGCCCCGGCCCTGCTCGCCGGCACGCGCCGCTTCCACGGCCGCATTCAGCGCGAGGATGTTGGTCTGGAAGGCGATGCCGTCGATCACCGCGACGATGTCCGCGATGCGGCGCGAGCTGCCCGCGATCTCCTGCATCGTGGCCACCACCTCGCCGACCGCCGCGCCGCCGCGCTGGGCCACCGCCATGCTGCTGGCGGCCAGCTGGTTGGCCTGGCGCGCGCTGTCGGCGTTCTGCTTCACGGTGGACGACAGCTGCTCCATGCTGGCGGCAGTTTCCTCCAGCGACGCAGCCTGTTGCTCGGTGCGCCCGCTCAGGTCGCCGTTGCCCAGTGCGATCTCGCGCGAGCCGGTGTGGATCTCTTCCACGCCCTGGCGCACCTGCGTGACCATGCGCGCCAGGCCCTCCTGCATGGTGCGCGCGGCGCCCATCAGGCGGCCGATCTCGTTGGACGAGCGCACCTCGATGCGCGTGGTGAGGTCGCCCTGGGCGACCTTTTCCAGCAGTGCGCCGGCATCATCCAGCGGCGCCAGCACGTTGCGGCGGATGAACACCCAGCACAGGACCGCCAGCACCACGCCCACCACCACCAGCACGCCGGCCGCGATCTCGGCGATGTACAGCAGCCGCACCGACTGCGCCTGCAGGGCATTGCCGCGCTGGCCTTCGGCATCGAAGAGCTGCTTCATCAGCCCCTCCATGTCCGCCAGCAGCTTGTTGCGCTGGGCGACGATCTCCTTGCCGCTGTATTCGGCCTCGTTGCCGCCGGCCAGGCCCACGGCGCCGCGCTGCACCAGGGCGGCGTAGGCGTCGAAGGCGGTGATCATCGACGTGGCGAGCTGGCGCTCCTGCGCCCAGTCGGCGGGCAGGCCCTGCGCGACGGACTGCAGGATGGGTCGCGCCTCCTGCATGGATTTCTCGGCGCGCGTGGTCTGCGACCGCACACTGTCGGGCGGGTCACCGCGCAGCACGTTGCGGTGGCCCACGGCCAGGGCGACGCGGTTGTCCCACATGCGGATCTCGGCCTGCTTGAGCGCGAGCATGTCGCGGGTCGTGCGGTCCTGCACTTCGCCGGCCATCACGCCGGCGCGGGTGCCCACCCAGCCCACCCCCACCGAGACCAGCAGCGCGCCGGTGAAGAACAGCAGCACCAGCAGCAGCGCCACCCGGATGGAAAGATTCCTGAACATGCCAACCCCTTGATCGAACCGGTCCACGGCGGACCACAACCCCACACCGTTTGCAACAAAAAGTTTGCCAGAAAAATCCGACAAAACATGTCGGCTACCCGGTTGATTTCGGCCAGTGTGTCGGCTCAGCCACGCCCGCCGCCCACGGCGGCGCCGGGGTTTAAAACAAACGTTTGATTTATCGTGGTCTAATCCGCCGCGATGTCTCCCACCAGCCCTCCCGCCGCCCCGGCCGACGCCGCCGCCGGCACCCCCACGGCCCGCCTGCGGCTGCTGCATGCGGCGCTGCGGCTGTTCGCCGAGCACGGCTACGCCAAGACGTCGATCCGCGCCATCGCGCAGGCCGCCCAGGCCAACGTGGCGGCCGTGAGCTACTACTTCGGCGACAAGGCGGCGCTGTATGGCGCGCTGTTTTCCGAGCCGTTCGGCGACATGCCTTCGCTGGTGGCGGACTTCACCCGCGACGGGCTCGACCTGCGCGAGGCGATGCAGCGCTACTTCCGCGGCGTGCTGGCCCCGCTGCAGCACGGCGAGATGGCGCGCCAGTTCATGCGGCTGCACATCCGCGAGATGCTGGAGCCCACCGGCCAGTGGGAAAAGGAGCTGGAGCAGGACGTGCGCCAGCCCCACGACGCCATGGTGCGGCTGCTGGGCCGGCACCTGGGCGTGGCCCGCCCCGACGACGACCTGCACCGGCTGGTGCTGGCCATCACCGGCCTGGCCTTCCAGATCTGGTGCCAGCAGGAAGTGCTGGCCGCGATGGAGCCGCAACTGCTGGCCACCCCCGAAGCCGTGGACGCCTGGACCGGCCGGCTCACCGAATACGCGCTCGCCATGGTGGCGGCCGAGCAGGCGCTGCGCGCGCCGGCCGCGGCCCCCCGCTAGCGCCATGCCTTTTTCTGGTTGCCCATGAAAACACCCCCAACGCACCGCCCCCCCCGCGCCCTGCTGGCCCTCGCCCTGCCCCTGTGGCTGGCCGCCTGCGCCGTCCCCAGCCCCGCCCCTCGCGTGGAGGCGCCCACGCCCGCCGGCTGGCAGGCGCCGCTGCCCCACCAGGGCAGCGTGGCCGACCTGTCCCGCTGGTGGGAGCGCGCCGGCGACCCGCTGCTGGCCGAGTTGATCGCCTCGGCGCAGGACATCAGCCCGAGCGTGGCGCAGGCCCGGGCGCGCCTGGCACAGGCCCGCGCGGCCCGGGTGAGCGCGCGCGCCGCGCTGCTGCCCTCGCTGGACGGGCAGGCCAGCGCCAGCCGCGGCGTGAACGAGCAGGTGGGCGGCCTGGCCAGCACGGCCCAGGCCGCGCTGCAGGCCAGCTGGGAGGTGGACCTGTTCGGCGGCAACGCCGCCGCCAACCAGGCCGCACTGCAGCGGCTGGCCGGCGCCCAGGCGCAGTGGCACGAGGCCCGCGTTTCCGTCGCGGCCGAGGTCGCCACGCAGTACAGCAGCTGGCGCCAGTGCCTGGCGCTGGCGGACGTGGCCGCCTCCGATGCCGCCTCGCGCGGGCAGACCGCGCAGCTGTCGCGCCTGAGCGAGCGGGCCGGCTTCACCGCGCCCGCCACGCTCGCCCTGGCGCAGGCCAGCGAGGCCGAAGGCCACGTGCGCGCCGAGCAGCAGCGCATGGCCTGCGAGATCGATCTCAAGACCCTGGTGGCCCTCACCGGCCAGGACGAATCCGCGCTGCGCGCCCGTGCTGCCGCCGCGCCGCTGGCGCCGGCGCCCGACGCGCTCTTCGCCATCGAGGCCCTGCCGGCGGGCGTGCTGGCCCAACGGCCCGACGTGTACGCGGCCGAGCGCGAGGTGGCGGCCACCAGCGCCGACGTGGGCAGCGCCCGCGCCCAGCAGTTGCCGCGCCTCACGCTCAGCGGCTCGGTGGGCCGCGGCTGGGTGCGCACGGGTGGGGCCAGCATCACCTCCAACACCTGGTCCATCGGGCCGGTGGGGCTGTCGCTGCCGATCTTCGATGCGGGCCGACGCGCGGCGCAGGTCGATTCCGCCGAGGCACAGTACGACGCGGCCGTGCAGCAGTACCGCGGCACGGTGCGCCAAGCCGTGAGCGAGGTCGAGCAGGCGCTGGTGCGCCTGGCCAGCACCGCCGCGCGCAGCACCGATGCGCAGCGCGCCGCGGACGGCTACCGCGCCTCGTTCACCGCCACCGAGGCGCGCTGGCGCGGCGGGCTGGCGAGCCTGGTCGAGCTGGAGGATTCGCGCCGCACGGCGCTGGCCTCCGAGACCGCGCTCATCACCTTGCGGCAGGAGCGCATGGCGGCCTGGATCGGCCTGTACCGCGCGGCGGGCGGCGGCTGGGAGGCCGAGGCCACGCCGCAGGCCGCCTCGACCCTGGCGCCTTCCGCCATGCCCGCCCGGTGAGCCGCCATGCACCGCCGCACCGCTCGCAATCGTCTCCCGCTTTGTCTTCAGTCGTCGTCGTTGACCGCATGAATGGAACCCCCATGCAGCGCTTGAAATTCACCCCCTCCTCCCTTCCCGCGGCGCTGGCCGTGCTGGCCGTGTGCGTGCTCGCCGCCGCCGGCGCGCTGATGGCCGCCGGCCCCTCGCGCGCGGCGGACGACGCCAAGAGCGCCAAGGCCGGCGAGCCAAGGCCCGCGCTCACCGTCACCACCACGCAGCCCACGCGCACCTCGCTGGCGCAGCGCCTGCCCGCCAACGGCAACGTCGCCGCGTGGCAGGAGGCCAGCATCGGCACCGAAAGCAGCGGCCTGCGCCTGACCGACGTGCGCGTGAACGTGGGCGACACGGTGCGCGCCGGCCAGGTGCTGGCCACCTTCGCGCCCGAGACGCTGCAGGCCGACGTGGCCCAGGCCCGCGCGAGCCTGCTGGAGGCCCGCGCGAGCGCCGCCGAGGCCGCCGCCAACGCCGAGCGCGCCCGCACGCTGCAGGCCAGCGGCGCCCTGAGCCAGCAGCAGATCCAGCAGTACGCGACCGCCGGCGAGACCGCCCAGGCCCGCGTGGAGGCGGCGCAGGCGGCCCTCAACGCGCAGCAGCTGCGGCTCAAGCATGCCCAGGTGCTGGCGCCGGACAGCGGCGTCATCTCCTCGCGCACGGCCACCGTTGGCGCGGTGCTGGGCGCGGGCACCGAACTCTTTCGCATGGTGCGCAAGGGCCGCCTGGAATGGCGTGCCGAGGTCACCTCCAACGACCTGCCGCGCATCCGCCCCGGCAGCCAGGTGATCGTCACGGCCGCCAGCGGCGCGCAGGTGCCGGGCACCGTGCGCATGATCGCCCCCACCGTCGATCCGCAGACGCGCAACGGCCTGGTCTATGTGGACCTGCCACTGCACCCCGACGTGCGTGCGGGGATGTTTGCGCGCGGCGATTTTCTGCTGGGCCAGCGCGATGCGCTCAGCGTGCCGCAGTCGTCCGTGGTGGTACGCGACGGCTTCAGCAGCGTGTTCGAGATCGGCGAGGGCAGCCGCGTGGTGATGCGCCGCGTGCAGACCGGCCAGCGCACGGGCGACCGGGTGGAGATCGTCTCGGGCCTGCAGCCGGGCGTGACGGTGGTCGAGCGCGGCGGCGCGTTCCTGAACGACGGCGACCTGGTGCGCGTGCAGGCCGCAGCGCCCGCAGCAGCGGCGTCCGCGCCGGCGCCCCGGCCCGCGGCATCTGCACCAAAAGTACCTGCAGCACAATGAATACTAGGGCATCATGCTATTAAATAAGGAGCAAAACATGCTTTTGCCCAGTTGCCACCGCGGCCCTGCTGCCGCCCGCAAGGACCTGCCATGAACCTCTCCGCCTGGTCCATCCGAAACCCGATTCCGGCCGCGATGCTGTTCGTGCTGCTCTCCTTCGCGGGGATGCTGTCGTTCCACGCGATGAAGGTGCAGAACTTTCCCGACATGGACCTGCCCGTGGTCATGGTCACCGCGTCGCTGCCGGGCGCGGCGCCGGGGCAGCTGGAAACCGACGTGGCGCGCAAGATCGAGAACGCCATCGCCACCACGCAGGGCCTCAAGCACATCACCTCGACCCTGGTGGACGGCACGGCCACCATCGCAGCCGAGTTCCAGCTCGAAAAGCCGGTGCAGGAAGCGGTGGACGACGTGCGCTCGGCCGTGAGCCGCGTGCGCGCCGACCTGCCGGCCGACCTGCGCGACCCCATCGTCGCCAAGCTCGAACTGTCGTCCCAGCCCATCCTGGCGTTCGCCATCGCGTCCGACCGCCTGGACGACGAGGCGCTGTCGTGGTTCGTGGACGACACCCTCACCCGCCGCCTGCTGGCCGTGCCGGGCGTGGGCGCGGTGAACCGCGTGGGCGGCGTATCGCGCGAGGTGCGCGTGTCGCTCGACCCGCTGCGCCTGCAGGCCCTGCGGGCCACGGCCGCGGACGTGTCGCGCCAGCTGCGCCAGGTGCAGATCGAGAGCGCGGGTGGCCGCGCCGACCTCGGCGGCGCGGAGCAGCCCGTGCGCACCATCGCCACCGTGCAGACGGCGCAGGAGATCGGCGCCATGGACATCCCGCTCACCGACGGCCGCCACATCCGGCTCGACCAGGTGGCCACCATCAGCGACACGGTGGCCGAGCAGCGCACCGCCGCGCTGCTGGACGGCAAGCCGGTGATCGGCTTCGAGGTTTCGCGCAGCCGCGGCGCCAGCGAGGTCGAGGTGGGCGCGGGCGTGCAGCGGGCGCTGGACAAGCTCCAGGCCGAGCGGCCCGACCTGCACCTCACGCGCACGGTCGATTTCGTGGACATCGCCAGCGACGAGTACGACAGCTCCATGCGCCTGCTGTACGAGGGCGCCATCCTGGCCGTGGTCGTGGTGTGGCTCTTCCTGCGCGACTGGCGCGCGACCATCGTCTCGGCCGTGGCGCTGCCACTGTCGGTCATCCCGGCCTTCATCGGCATGCACCTGCTGGGCTTTTCCATCAACATCATCACGCTGCTGGCACTGTCGCTGGTGGTGGGCATCCTGGTGGACGACGCCATCGTGGAGGTGGAGAACATCGTGCGCCACCTGCGCATGGGCAAGTCGCCCTACCAGGCGGCGATGGAGGCGGCAGACGAGATCGGCCTGGCGGTGATCGCCACCACCTTCACGCTGATCGCGGTGTTCCTGCCCACCGCGTTCATGAGCGGCATCGCCGGGCGCTTTTTCAAGCAGTTCGGCTGGACGGCGGCGCTGGCGGTGTTCGCCTCGCTGGTGGTGGCACGGCTGCTCACGCCCATGATGGCCGCCTACATCATGAAACCCATGGTGGCGCAGGAAAAGGAGCCGCGCTGGCTGGGCACCTACATGCGCGCCTCGGCCTGGTGCCTGCGCCACCGCGTGATCACGCTGCTGGGCGCGCTGCTGTTCTTCGCCGGCTCGATCGCGCTGATCCCGCTGCTGCCCTCGGGTTTCATCCCGGCCGACGACAACGCGCAGACCCAGGTCAACCTGGAGCTGCCGCCCGGCAGCCTGCTGGCCGATGCCCGCGTGGCGGTGGCGCAGGCCACCGAACGCGTGCAGCGCGTGGGCCACGTGGCGAGCATCTACACCACCATCGGCGGCGGCTCGGCCGGCTCCGACCCGTTCGCCGGGGCGGGCGTGGGCGACCCGCGCAAGGCCACGCTCACCCTGCGCATGGACCCGCGCGGCGAGCGCCCGCGCAAGCAGGTCATCGAGCAGCAGCTGCGCGCCGCGCTGGAGGACCTGCCCGGCGTGCGCGTGAAGATCGGCCTGGGCGGCTCCAACGACAAGTACGTGCTGGCCCTGGCCAGCGAAGACCCGCAGGCCCTGGCCACGGCCGCGCAGGCGGTCGAGCGCGGCATCCGCACCATCCCGGGCATCGGCGGCGTGAGTTCCACCGCCAGCCTGGTGCGCCCCGAGATCGCCGTGCGCCCGGACTTCGCGCGCGCCGCCGACCTGGGCGTGACCAGCAGCGCCATCGCCGAGACCCTGCGCGTGGCCACGGTGGGCGACTACGACCAGTATTTGCCGAAGCTGAACCTGGCGCAGCGGCAGGTACCCATCGTCGTGCGCCTGGACAACGCGGCGCGCGAGGACCTGTCGGTGCTGGAGCGCCTCACGGTGCCCGGCGCCCGCGGGCCGGTGCGGCTGGGCGAGGTCGCCACGCTGGAGGTGGCGGGCGGGCCGGCCGTCATCAGCCGCTACGACCGCTCGCGCAACGTCAACTTCGAGATCGAGCTGGGCGCGCGCGGCCTGGGCGAGGTGACCGAGGCCGTCAAGCAACTGCCCGCCGTCGCCCAGTTGCCCGCAAGCGTGCGCCTGATCGACGTGGGCGATGCCGAGATGATGGGCGAGCTGTTCGCCAGCTTCGGCCTGGCGATGCTCACGGGCGTGATCTGCATCTACCTCGTGCTGGTGCTGCTGTTCAAGGACTTCCTGCAGCCGGTGACCATCCTGGCGGCGCTGCCGCTGTCGCTGGGCGGGGCGTTCGTGGCGCTGCTGGTGGCGGGCAAGAGCTTTTCGATGCCCTCGCTCATCGGGCTCATCATGCTGATGGGCATCGCCACCAAGAACTCCATCCTGCTGGTGGAGTACGCCATCGTGGCGCGCCGCGACCAGGGCATGAGCCGCTGGGACGCGCTGCTGGACGCCTGCCACAAGCGCGCGCGGCCCATCATCATGACCACGCTCGCCATGGGCGCCGGCATGATGCCCATCGCCCTGGCGCTGGGCAGCGCCGACATGAGCTTTCGCTCGCCCATGGCGGTGGCGGTGATCGGCGGGCTCATCACCTCGACCGTGCTCAGCCTGCTGGTGGTGCCGGCGGTGTTCACGTACGTGGACGACTTCGCGCAGTGGTTCCAGCGCCGGGTGATGCGGCGGCCCCCACCAGCCCCCCAGGCACCCCGCGCGCCCGAAGCGCCGCACCCGCTGTGAGTGGCGGCGCGGCGGCGCCCTGCCATCGGTGCCGCCCGCCCCTCTAGCACAGGGTTTGCGCTGCTGCGCCCAAGGCGCGGCGGCCTTTTCGCGTGCAGATGCACGGCTTCGCATCACCGGGAAGGCTGCCAGGACTTGTATACAACCATGGGATTCCAGAAGAATTCCAGGGAGACAAGACCATGCGTGCCACCAGTTCAGGGGAAATCCAGCCGGCCGGACGGCCTCCGTCCACGCCTGCACGGCCTGCGTCCCCGGTCCCGGACGCCCCGGAGCGCAGCGCCAGCCTGAAGGGGCCGGAGGGGCTCGCTGCGCGCGGCAAGAGCGGATCGGCGGCGGTCTACACCACCGCCAACATGGCGCAGCGCTCGGACCGGACCGTCCTGTCCAAGCTCAAAAGCCTCTGGAAGGGCGGCAAGACCACGGCCAACGCCAGCCTGGGCCCGCTGGCGGTGGGCACGCAGACCCAGCACCCGGTGGTGCGGCACAACCAGGTGCAGGCGCCGCGGTTCGAGGCGGACGGACGGGTGCCACTGCCCAACGCCACCAAGACCGGGCTGGCGCAGGCCGTGCAGGAGGCACTGCACCAGGTGGAGACCGGCCAGTCGCCCGGTACCGAAGGATCGGGCCGGGAAGGCGGCATCGCGGGCACGGCGGCGTACTGGGCCCAGCAGGCGCTGTCCGTGCTGTCGCTGGGCAAGGGCCCTGCCAGCGTGCCCAGCGATGCACTGGAGATGTTCTATGAAGCCGGTGGCCTCAAGGCCGGAGGCCAGAGCAGCCAGGGCAGCGCCACGGCGGAAACGAAGTCCATCGTGCTGGGCCATCTGGAAGGCCTGGTCCATGCCGAGAAGGCCAAGGCGACCATCCACCTGGCCACCCAGGCCGCATTGCCCGATGGCGCGCGCGTGAACACGGAAGGCGCACTGCAACAGCTGACCGACGCCGCCAAGGCCGCCGAGCAGCGCTCCAAGGATGCGGCGACCGCCGCCAACGCCAGGATGGTCGCCGAACTGCTCTCGGGCGTGCCCGAGCCCCTGCAGCCCCGGCTGCAGGCGGCCACCGACACGCTGGTCGCGGCACTGAACCACGGTACCAAGGTGCCCGACGTGCTGGCCGTCGAGCTGCTGATCAACACCGCCCGCGACACCTTTGCCGGTGATCCCGAGGGACTGGCGACGGCCATGGAAAACCTGTCGCACAGCTCGCCGGCCCGGCTGGTCGGCCTGGTGCACGACGCCCTGCAGCCTTCCCCACCGGACCGCGAAACCCGCGCCGACCTGCAGCCGCTGTCGCGCCTGGCGTGCGCCATCGCCAGGCCGGCAGGCGGCATGCGCCTGCTGGCCAGGATGACAGACCCTCCCGCCGCCGGGACCCGGCAGGATGCCTTGCAGGTGGCCATGTCGGCGATGCTGCATCTGCAGTCGTCCCGGCAGCAGGAGGGCCCCGGGTCGGCCGAGGCCCCGGCGGACATGGCGTTGCTGCGCGACGCAGTGGCGCATGCGGTCGAGCTGGCCCAGCCACGGCACCACCCGGTGCCCGAATCCGAGCGGACGGTGGCGCAGCGCACCGCGTTCCATTGCCTGCAGAACGGGTTCACGACCAAGGCGCCGGGATCCAGCTACGACCGCGTGCGCCAGCGGCTGCTGCAGTTCAGCGACGGGGCGCTCGACCAGACCAGCCAGCGCAACGCGCGGGCGGCGTCGGGGCGGCTGGGGCGCTTGCGTAACTGGCTGACAGGCGGGCTGCCCAAGGCCATCGTCAAGAACTCGGCGGGCATGGAAGGGCTGCTGGCGCCTGCGCTGCCCGCCATCGCGTCCTGGCTGCCCGGCGCGCAGCCGACGATGTGGCGCAAGTCGGTCATGCGCAAGATGACCGCCGCCGCCGGCGAGAACGGCATGCTGCCGCGCCGCGACGAGGCGGTGGCATCGCTGCACCGCACGGCCACCGACCTGCGCATCGATCTGCAGTCGCGCGCAGGGGCCGGCGCGTCGCCGGCCGAAACCCTGATGCTCGGGGTGCTGACGGAGCTGGGGCTGGGCGGAGACACGCCGGCCCCCTCGCAGAGCACGCTCAAGCACCTGGGCAAGGACCTGTTCCAGAAAGTGGAGGCCCACCTGGGGGCCGAGGGCATGGCCGGGCTGCCCCCCGGCCTGGCCGCGGACTGGCAAGCGCTGCGCGGCAGCCGCCCCAATGTCGGGCACATCCTGCGGGTGCTGAGCGAGCACACCGATCTGCGGGCCCTGGCCGATGGCACGCTGTCCCCCACGGTGGGCCCCAGCCAGGTCGCCCGGGGCCTGCGTACCGATGCCATCGCCCACGAAGCCATCGGCGGCTTTCATGAGATTGCCGAAGCGGCCAGGGCCGCGGCCGGCGCGGAGGCGCCGCAGACCCGGGCACTGGCCGACCTGATGGTGGTATCGGCCGACCTGCTGGCCAAGGTGAAGCCCGCGGCCGCCTTGCGGTCCCTGCGCATCGACACCTTCGAGGCCATCGAGAGCAAGCTCACCCAGGACTGGCTCAAGACCCTGCCCGAGGGCGAGCGCCCGTCCCGGGAAGAGGCCCTCGACCAGGTGCAGAACGCCTGGCCCGACTCGGTGCGCCGCGCCTGGTCCCAGATGAAGGAATCGGGCGACGATGCGGGCCGGCTGATGCGCACCCTGGTCGATGCGGCCCTGTCCGTGCCCTGGAGCCCGCCCACGGCCAGCACCGGCGCGGCGTCCGGCAGCACCCCGCCCCGCACGGTGGCCGATACCGTGAAAACGGCGGCGCCCGCGCTGCAGGCCCTGCAGCGGGACGTGCACGTGAACCGCTTCGAGCTGTGCGTGTCCGACACCATCACGCTGTTCAACGACCTGCGCGGCCCGGCCGATGCGGCCGAAGTGATGAAGTCGCTGTCGCAGCGCATCAGCCTGGGCGAGAAGATCAAGAGCAGCGATGCACGGCTGGCCCGGCTGGAGCTGGGCAAGGCCGTGTCGGTGACCACCGCCACGCCGGAACTCGTCACGCCGATCGCGGGCATCGGCCTGGGGCACGAGCGCTCGATGGACCTCAACATGGTCGGCGCGGCCATGCAGATGCAGATCGCCACGGCGGACTCCAAGAACGCCAACGTGGGGCTCAGCGTGGGCCTGCGGCGCGAGCTGGGGAACCAGGACCACGAGTTCAACCTGGGCGATGACGAAGCGGGCATCGCGCTGCGCTTCGACATGCGCCTGGAGGCCGGCGGCGAGACCTCGCGCACCGAAGGCGTGAGCCTGCGCATGCAGCGCACCGCCTCCCATGAAGACACCTTGCGGCGGCACTTCGCCGATGCGCTCATTGCCATGGCCCACGGCGGCGGCGCATCGACGGAAGGGGCTCTGGAGATGGACCCGTTGGCCCACCTGCTGGAGCATTTTCCCGCCCTGGCCGTGGCCGAACTGTCCAACACCAAGCGCAGCCGCACGTCCGAGATGGCCATCGGCGCCAACGCCATGGTGCGTGCCCGCGGGCCCCGGGACCGCGACGAGCACGACCGCAAGGCCACGCGGCGCGCCATCGGCGTGGGCGTGCAGGCGGGGGTCGCCAGCAGCAACCAGCGGTCGCGCTCGGTGCAGACGGAAAGCCGTTCGGGGCTGAACGTGGAGGAATACAAGCTGTCGGCACAGCACCGGGCCGATGTCCACGCGAGCGCCAACGCCAGCCTGGGGCTGGTGCCGGCGTCCAAACACGATCCGGAAAAGGCCGCCCAGGCGCGCGGGGCCGGGCTGGACTTTCGCAAGCAACTGGCCAACAGCGGGGTCGATACCACGCTGCGCATGACGACCCGCCATGGCGAAACCTGGGCCGACCAGACCCAGATGATCCGCGAGTTCGAAGACCTGGATGATTTTCTGGCCGAACTCGAACCCCGGATGCACGAGTTCGTTTCGGTCATGGCCGCCCGCGACGGCGTGCCGCATGCCTCGGCGGAAGAAAAGACCGGCCGCGCCTGGCTGCGCCTGCAGGACACCCTGGTCCAGGCCGCGCAGGCCAGCGCGCCCGGCATGACGTTTTCCGTGGTGACCAAGCTGCGCCCCCAGGCGGCCGAGGCCTACGACAAGCTGCAGGGCCTGGCACAGCAGGCCACCGGAACGGGCCAGAAAGCCGCCGCCGCAGCGCAGCAGGCGACCCAGGCCGCCCGGCGAGCCACCATGGAAAGCCAACAGGCCCAGGCCGCCATCCGGCGGGCCGCCGCCGCAGGCCAGCCCGCCGTGGCACTGGCCCAGCAAGAGGCCGCGGCACGATTGCGGGACTTGGCGGCCACCCAGCAGGCCGAGGCAGCGCGTCAGCAGGCCATCGCACAGGCACAGCAGGCCAAGGCCGACGGCTATCGGGCCAAGGTGCGCACCCTGCTGGACAGCCACGACGCCTGGACCGCCAACAACCTGCAATTCAAGACGAAGGCCAAGGACGAGGCATCGCAGAGCGCCGCACTCGGCATGCTGCAGGGCAAGGCGGCGTCGGAGTCCACCCGGCTGCACGAATTCCTGCCGGCAGGCTCCCAGCAGGTGGGCCGCACCCCGCAGCAGCACGCCGCGGCCCCAGATGACCACTCGGCCCGATGGGCGCCGAAATTCTCCCCGGTGGCACAGAACCCCGAGCCCAGGCCCGATCCTGAAACAGAAGTCGAAATCGAACGGGAGCCGGCGGCCGCCGCCGATCCCCAGGCGGTCTGGCGCGCACGCGCCGAAGCCCAGGCCACCAAGCTCGCGGCCCAGGCACAACAGCAAGCGCAGGGTCTCTTCACCCGGGCCAACGACGGCGTGAACAAGGCGCAGGAGCCCGAGGAGCCGGACCTGCAGACGCCCCAGGCCCCGGACGTGGAACCCCCACCAACGCGGCAACGACGCCCGACGCTGGGCCAGTTGTTCAAGGAGCCGTTCAACGACCAGCACCCCCTTCACCCGCTCCCCAGGCCGCCGGTCATCGCCAGCCCCTCCTTGCAGGACTGGGTGCCCGAAGACGATGGCGTGGACGGCGAGCCGTCCGAGAGCCATCCCCTTCCGCTGCCACCCGAGGGGACCACCCCGCCCACTAGCGCAGCGGGACGCCGGGCCACGCCCGCAGGCGCACGTTGGGCCCCCACGACCCCGCAGCCCATGCCCCTGCCCACGCCGGAGTCCGTCGGGGCTGCGGGCCGCTCGGTACCGCGGCCCGTGCCCCCCAACTTCGACCCGCGGCGGCCCCCCGTCACCCCGCAGCCCCTTCCGCTGCCCACGCCACCGACCGGCCGCAGCGCCGGATCCGGCGCGGACGCGTCCCAGCCCACGCCCTGACGGCGGGCCGTGCGCGGCGCCGGCGGACCCGCGCGGGCGCTGGCTGAATGAACGGGGCGGCCACACGCCACCGCCCCGTGACACCACCAGGAACCGGCGAACAACGGTGGGTTCCCGCCATTGCGCCGGCTTTCACGGTGCACCCGTGCGCCCATAATGCGGCGACTCACCATGAACCTCGTTGCGCTGAACATCGAATCGATCCAGCTCGGCTCCCCGCTTCCCTTCATCCTGCGCGGGGCCGATGGCGTGCTGCTGGCGCAAAAAGGCTACGTGATCCGCACGCGCAACGAGCTGGACGTCCTGCTGTCGCGCGGCCTGCAGCTGTGCGTGGACACCGACGAATCGGGCGACAGCCACCGCGCCTATCTGGCGCAGCTGCAGCAGATGCTGATGTCCGACACCTCGCTCGGCCAGATCGCCTCCATGAAGATCAGCGCCGGGGCCCAGTCCTCGCGCGACCGCGCCGAAGGCGGCCCGCCCGATTGGCCGGGGCTGCAGCTGCGGGCCACGCAGTTGCTGCGCGCGCCGCAGGCGCATGACTTTCCCGACCGCTTCGATGCGCTGCACCGCGAACTCGCCCTGCACTGCCGCCAGAGCCCCGACGCGGTCCTGCTCGCCCTCATCTACCTGTCCGGCCACGAAACCCGGCAGTACAGCGGCACCCACGCCATGCTCGTGGCCTGCGTGTGCATGCTGGTCGCCGTCGAGCAACTGCGCTGGCCGGTGGAGCGCGTGATGCAGACCGGGCGTGCGGCGCTGTCCATGAACATCGCCATGACCGCGCTGCAGGACCAGCTGGCCGTGCAGGCCCAGCCGCTCACCTCGGACCAGATCGCCGCGGTGGAAAGCCATGCCGCCCGATCCGAGACCCTGCTGCGCCAGCTGGGCGTGCACGACCCGGTGTGGCTGGAAGCCGTGCGCTGCCACCACCACCGCTCGCCGGGCCCGCTGGCCGACAAGAGCGAAGGCGAGCAGATCGCCCGGCTGATCCAGCGCGCGGACGTGTTCGGCGCCCGCCTGGCCCCCCGCGCCTCGCGCGCGCCGATGCCCGTCACCGCAGCGATGCAGGCGAGCTACTACGACGAATCGCACCAGGTGGATGAAGCCGGTTCGGCCTTGGTGAAAACCCTGGGCGTGTACCCGCCGGGCGCGTTCGTGCGGCTGGTGAGCCAGGAGATCGCCGTCACCCTGCGCCGCGGCGGCAGCGCCACCACGCCGCGCGTGGCCGTGGTGCTCAACCGCAACGGCATGCCCACCGGAGAGCTCATTCCGCGCGACACCGCCCAGCCGGCCTGGAAGGTGACCGGCGCCATCGCCCAGCGCGATGTGCGCGTGCAGCTGCAGTTGAACCGCTTGCTGAGCCTGGTCTGAGACCGTTTTTCAGGGCCTCTCCTGTCAGCGGCGGCCTCATGGAGCGCGCGGGGGTGGGACTTTTCCGCCGATTTGCGCCAAACTCGTTCGTGAGCCGCTGCCACTCGTGATCCAGCCACAGTCCGTGGCGCCCCTTCATCAGGAGACCTCCATGCTGCGCCGAGTCCTTTGCCTTGCCCTGGCGGCTGCGCCGCTCGCCCTGTCCGGCCTTCCCGCGCGGGCCGCGGGCCCGGCGTCCGCGACGGAAGACGGTACCTGCCCGCCCCTGCTGCGCCACACCCCCCTGCGCCTGCAGGACGAACTGCCCCAGCCGCTGTGCCAGTACCGCAACAAGGTGCTGCTGGTCGTCAACACGGCCAGCTACTGCGGCTTCACGGGACAGTACCAGGGGCTGGAGGCCCTGTACGCGCGCTACAAGGACCGGGGGCTGGTGGTGCTGGGGTTTCCTTCCAACGATTTCTCCCAGGAGGGCGGCAGCAATGCGCAGATCGCCGACTTCTGCGAGAGCACCTTCGGCGTCAAGTTTCCGATGTTCGCCAAGAGCCGGGTCGTCGGGGCCGATGCCTCGCCGCTGTACAGGGAACTGAAAGCCCAGGCCGGCGAGGCGCCCCGCTGGAACTTCCACAAGTACCTGGTGGGCCGGGACGGCAAGGTGGCCGGCAGTTTCGCCAGCGTGGTGGAGCCTAGCGACCCGCGGCTGGTGCGTGCGATCGAGCAGCAACTGGACGCCGGGCGACCGAAACCGTCACCGTTCTGAAACGGTTCCGTGATATGGAAATGGTTACATTTTCTGATGCTTTTAACCACCAGACCCCTGGAACTTCACGGGATCGTCACTACTCTAGTAACCAGTGCAGGCGGTGACGCCCGCTCCCCGATCAACCCCTTTACTGTTGCGAAGCCTTTTGAACCCTGGTGGTTCGACTGAAACCCTGAAGCGCTTCTCCTCCCTCCCTCTCTAAATTCGTTTCGGGACGCTTCGCAACTTTTTTATTCCGCCAAAAACAAAGCGCGCAACCTTCGCAGGTTGCGCGCTTTTGGCTTTGTGGGCGCCGCTTTTGTCAGTCAGCGCGCCGGGGCGATCGATCAGGCAGGCCGTGTGTCGGCGAAGCTCACGCGCTGCTCCAGCTTGTCCAGCAAGCGGGCGAGGTTGGCATGCTCGGCACGCCATTCGATTTCAGGAAAGCGAAAGCCGATCCAGCCCAGCGCGCAGCCCACGGCGATGTCGGACAGGCTCATGTGGATGCCGCTGCAGTAGGGCTTCTCGCCCAGGCCCTGGGCCATGGCCTTGATGCCCGCCTCGACCTTGCCGAGCTGCCGGTCGATCCACGCCTGGCTGCGTTCGCCCTCCTGGCGGCCGGCCCAGCGCGACTCGAGCCGGGCGAGCACGCCAGCGTCCATCACGCCGTCGGCCAGGGCCTCCCAGGTCTTGACCTCGGCGCGCTCCCGCCCTTGCGTGGGAATCAGCCGGCCCACGGGCGAGAGGGTGTCCAGGTATTCGACGATCACGCGCGAATCGAACACGGCCTCTCCGCCTTCCATCACCAGGCACGGCACCTTGCCCAGCGGGTTGGAGGTGGCGATGGTGGTGTCCTCGGCCCAGACGTCTTCCTCGATGAAGCGGTAGTCCAGCTTCTTCTCGGCCATCACGATGCGCACCTTACGCACATAGGGGCTGGCTGAGGATCCGATCAATTTCATGGTGTTCTTCCGGGCACGGCAGGGGACTGGGACAAGGCCGCTGATTTTATGGGCAGTCTTGCCTTCGATAGCTTACAGGCAGCGCCACCTACAATCCCCGCCCATGAGCCTGTCCACCATCACCGCCCTCTCGCCCCTCGACGGCCGCTACGCCGCCAAACTCTCCGCCCTGCGCCCGATCATGAGCGAGCACGGCTACATGCACCGCCGGGTGCAGGTGGAAGTGGCCTGGTTCATCGCGCTGTCGGATGCGGGCTTCGCCGAGTTCAAGCCCCTGACCACCGGCGCACGCGCCTACCTGCTGGGGCTGGTGAAGAATTTTTCCGAAACCGATTCGGCCGCCATCAAGGACATCGAGAAGACCACCAACCACGACGTGAAGGCCGTGGAATATTGGCTCAAGGGCAAGTTCGAGGCCCGCCCCGAGCTGGAGAAGGCGGCCGAGTTCGTGCACTTCGCCTGCACCAGCGAAGACATCAACAACACCAGCCACGCCCTGCAGTTGCGCTCCGGCCGCGATCAGGTCGTGCTGCCGGGCCTGGACCGCATCGTGCTCAAGCTGCGCGAGATGGCCCACATGTACGCCGCCGTGCCCATGCTGAGCCGCACGCACGGCCAGACCGCCAGCCCCACCACGGTGGGCAAGGAACTGGCCAACGTGGTCGTGCGGCTGCAGACCGCCTGCGAGCGCGTGGCCTCGGTCAAGATGCTGGGCAAGATGAACGGCGCCGTGGGCAACTACAACGCCCACCTGTCCGCCTGGCCCGACTTCGACTGGGAAGCCTTCAGCAAGCGCGTGGTGGAAACGCCCGAGCCCCTGGGCCTGGGCCTGACCTTCCAGCCCTACAGCATCCAGATCGAGCCGCACGACTACATGGCCGAACTGTTCGACGCCGTGGCGCGCGCCAACACCATCCTCATCGACCTGTCGCGCGACATCTGGGGCTATGTGAGCCTGGGCTACTTCAAGCAAAAGCTCAAGGCCGGCGAGATCGGCTCCTCCACCATGCCGCACAAGGTCAACCCGATCGACTTCGAGAACGCCGAAGGCAACCTGGGCCTGGCCAACGCGCTGCTCAAGCACCTGTCCGAGAAGCTGCCCGTGAGCCGCTGGCAGCGCGACCTGACCGACAGCACCGTGCTGCGCAACATCGGCGTGGCCTTGGGCTACGCGGCCCTGGCGTACACCTCGCTCATGACCGGCCTGAACAAGCTGGAACTGAACGAAGAAGCGCTGTCGGACGACCTGAACGCCTCCTGGGAAGTGCTGGCCGAGCCGATCCAGACGGTGATGCGCCGCTTCGGCGTGCCGGGGGCCTACGAAAAGCTCAAGGAAGTCACCCGCGGAAAGACCGTGACGGCCGAGGCCCTGCACGGGCTGATCCGCAGCCTGGAGATTCCCGAGGCCGAAAAAGAGCGCCTGCTCGCCATGACGCCCGGCAGCTACATCGGCAAGGCCGCCGAGCTGGCGCGCCGCGTCTGACCGCCCACCGCCCGGGTTGAAGCCCTTTTGCCGGTCCGCGCCCCACCATCGGGCGCGGACTGCTATATTTTTATGAGCACCAGCCCATGGCCATCAAGTCCACCATCTTCAAGGCGAACCTGCAGATCGCCGACATCGACAACAGCTACTACGCCGACCATTCGCTCACGCTGGCCCGCCACCCGAGCGAAACCGACGAACGCATGATGGTGCGGCTGGCGGCGCTGGCCCTCAACGCCCACCAGCTGCAGGCCGTGTGCCAGGGCGACGGCACCCTGGCCTTCGGCGCGGGGCTGTCCGACCCGGACGACCCGGACGTCTCCCTGACCGACTTCACCGGCCGCAAGCGCCTGTGGATCGAGGTCGGCCAGCCCGAGGACAAGCCGCTCACCAAGGCCTGCAGCAAGTCGGACGCCGTGATCGTGTATTGCTTCCACCATGCCGCCGAGGTGTGGTGGAAAGGCATCCAGACCAAACTGTCGCGCCTGGACAAGCTGCAGGTGTGGCGCCTGCCCGCCGAGGCCTCGCAGGCCCTGGCCGCGCTCGCGGAGCGCAGCATGCAGCTGCAGGCCACGGTGCAGGAGGGCACGCTCACCCTGAGCAGCAACCTGGGCAGCGTGCACGTGGAGCCCCAGCGCTGGAAGTGACGCGGCATCGGGTTGTGCCGGGTCGGCAGGGTTTGAAGCCTGATGGGCCTCCAGCGCATGATCGACTAGGGCATGTTGCTATCAATAAGTGAGCATCAAAGCGTGCGGCCAGCCACACGCCGCGCCGGCCCGCCCGATGGCATGCGGCGCTATCTGAGCTCAAGCCGGCTGCGGCATCAGCGCGCCGCACTGCCAGCACTGCTCGAACCCGCCCTCCACCATTTCGCCGCACCCGCACAGCCAGCGGCGCTGGGGCAGGTTCTGCAACGCCTTCAGCAGTTGCCGCGCGCGGGCGGCGTGCTCGTCATGCTCCAGCCAGATCTCGGGCAGGCACTGGTCGGGCGGCAGGTGCCCGGCGGCGGCCCCCAGGTATTGCCGCTGCACCGACGCCGGGGCATGCCGCCCTCGCGCAGCAGGTCGGCCCACAGGGTGGCGATCGCGATGTTGGGGGCCTGGGTCAGACGGAGCATGAACCCACCATAGCCGCTGTCCCGCGGCCCGTAAAGGGCGGGAAAGCCATGGCGCTGCCCATCCCCCCGCACCGGGGGCCGAAACGCCCACCGACGCCGTTCAGGCAGGCGCCTTGGCCTCGGCCGGCGTGCTGCCTTCCGCCGCGCGTTCGGCGTAGCGGTTGAAACGCCACGCCGAGCTCTCCAGCGTGATGCGGCGCCACACCGTGCGCTTTTCGACCGGCGTCATCGCCAGCCAGTGCTGCACCTCGGCGAAGCTGCGGCCGCAGCCCTTGCACTGCTCGTCGCCCTGGCTGGTGGAGCAGATGGCGATGCACGGGGTGTCGGGCGTGGTCTCGTACCAGGCGCGCCAGGCTGCCATCGCCGCGGGGGGAAAGCCCGCCTCGTCGGCTTCGTCCTCGTGCCAGTACACCATCAGCGCGTAGACCTCGGCCAGCGCCACCAGCTCGGGCACCAGCGTCACGCCGTCGGGCGACGGTGACCGGGCGCGCCAATGGTTGATGGCGGCTTCGATGTCGGTGATGTGCAGGACGGCCATGGGTGTGCGAAAGGGGGCCGCGATCATACCGCTGCCCGGGTGCGCTCCAGTGGCGCCCGCAGGCCTGCGAGCTGCCCCGCAGAACACTCACGAATTGATAGCAACAAAGGCAATCAAAACGCCGGTGTGGGGCCTGTTTGGCTCAAAGCCGTCCCGGCGCGCGAGACGCGTTCGCTTGCACGGCCGCTCGCCCCTGTGTTCCAATGCCGGCTTCGAAGGGGAGTAGCTTCCAACCCAGCAGACATCCGGCAGGCACACCGCCCGGGGCGGCTGGGCTTGTCGGTCCTGTCGTCAGTACGAAGCGCAAGCTTCCGGCAGGCCGGGTCCATCCATGCAAGGCATGGCGGACCGAGCGAGACCTTTGATGGGCCCTGCGCGGGCTGATCAAGGCCGTCCCTATCGAACAACGCTCCGCGCAACGCGGGCGTGCCTCAGGTCACCTCCGCAGTCAGCCCCCGTTCCCGGAGGGGCCCGGCGCTACAGGGGTAGCGGGCTCCTCCTCCCGGCCATTGCTTTTGAGGAATTTATGGACTTCTTGACTTCACCCGAGTTCTGGGTCGCGTTGGGGCAGATCATCATCATCGACATCCTGCTGGGTGGCGACAATGCGGTCGTCATCGCGCTGGCTTGCCGCAAGCTGCCACCCGCCCAACGAACCAAGGGCATCATCTGGGGCACCGCGGGCGCCATCATCCTGCGTGTCATCCTGATCGCGTTCGCCATGACGCTGCTGGCGTTGCCGTTCCTCAAGTTCGTGGGCGCGCTGCTGCTGGTGTGGATCGGCATCAAGCTGCTGGCACCCGACGAGGACGGCCACGGCGACGTGGCGGGCAGCGACAAGCTGTTCGCGGCCATCAAGACCATCATCGTGGCCGACCTGGTGATGAGCGTGGACAACGTGATCGCCATCGCCGGCGCCGCCCAGAATGCCGGCGAGCACTCGATGCTGCTCGTGGTCCTGGGCCTGCTGATCTCGATCCCGATCATCGTCTGGGGCAGCCAGCTGGTCATCAAGCTCATGGAGCGCTTCCCCATCATCATCACCATCGGCGGCATGCTGCTGGGCTGGATCGCCGGCGGCATGCTGGTCACCGACCCGATCTTCGTCAACACCGAGCGCTGGAGCTGGGCACCGAAGCTGGGCACGCTCGACGCGCAAGGCCTGGCCGTGATCTCCGACACCCTGTACTGGGCCGCGCACATCGCCGGCGCCCTGCTGGTGCTGGTGGTCGGCAAGGTCATCGTCTCGCGCCGCGCCGCAGCGGCTCCGGCCGCCCACGGCTGAGCAAGCAGGTCTTGACGACGAACGGTGGGCAAAACGGCACGGGCGCCGCCAGGCGTCCGGCCATTTCGCCCAGCCCTTTCCCCATTGCTAACGGCACCACCCCTGCCAGGTCACAAGGAAGCCTCATGAACAAAGTCATCGTGTACGTGGACGACGCCGAGCAGGCCCGGCAGGTCCTGGCGCCCCTGTCTCACCGCGCCTCGGCCGAGAAAACGGAATGGGTGCTGGTGGCCTGCGCCCCGCGCATGACCCACCGCATCAGCAAGTGGGTCAGCCACAGCGCCCGCGAGAACTGGCGCACCAAGTGGGCCGACAAGCTGTTCGGCCAGATCGTCCCCTGGCTGCAGGCCGAAGGGGTGCAGGCCAGCACCGTGCTGGCCAAGGGCCCGCTGGCCGATCTGCTCACCCAGCTGCAGGCCGAACACGGCGCTGTGCCCGTGATCGACGCACGCCGCCCCAAGCAGGACGAGATGGCCGCACCGGCGCCCGTCCAGGCGGTGGCCGCCCCCGTCAACATCACGCGCAAGCCATCGCCACGCCGCTGGTCCCTGCCGGGCACGCTGGCCGGCCTGGGCGCGATGTTCATGTTCGTGGCGGAGTGATCCTCCCCCACGGCCCTGCTGCCCAGCAGGTACGCGTAAAGCCTGTCCTGCACGCATGACGTAGTTGTGCTGGTTGACGACCTGTTGCGTCCGATGCGTCACGGAGCTTCCGGGTACCCGCGACAACCGAGGATCTTGCTGCAGCGAGGCACTTCGCGAAAAGAGACTGGACTTCGCGATCTCTCGGTTATTTTTGGCACGGCGATGCGATGGTGGAGGTTTTTTACTCGCCTCCAGTCTCGAGATTACCCATGCAGATTGCTCCCTTGGTCTCCACCTCCGTCGCCTCTACCTCTTCCGTGCCCGAGCAGCCGGCGAGTCAGCCTTCATCGCGTCCCGGCTCGCCCCGTCCGTCCACCATGGAGCCCGGATCTCCGATTCGGCCCAAAGGTCCGTCGCTGCACTCCACGAGCAGCCTGGGCCCTCGCATTGAAGCGGATCGGCTTGCCGATCTGCAATCCAACAGCCGTCCCGGCCCGTCTTATCAGGGCACTGTTCGCGTGGAGGGAAACCAACTCACGTCCAAAAACCCGGTGACCCAGAAACTGCTGGAGTCCCTGGCGATCGATCCTGCCGAAGTGCCCGGCCTAAAATTCATGGCCCTGGCTGGCAAGGAGCCGACGCTATCGCTTCGCCTGGGCGCCAACGGTGGAAACACATTGGACAGCCTCAAGGCGGCGCTTGGCGAAGACCTCAGCGCCCCGATGGAGCACGCCACCATCCCGCTGCTACTCGGCGTGATTGCTCGCGGTGAGCAGGCGATCGGCGATGACCTTCGCGGCCGGATCATCCCGCTGCTGCGGGAGGCACGTCCGAGGATGGAATCGTCTTTGCCCGCACTGAAATCCTTGATCGAGGACCGGCTTGCCGCACGGCCGGACCTGTCGCTGAAGATGGCTGCCACAGGACTGCTGCAGCTTGCTACGGCCAAGAGCATCGACCTCAAGCTGCTTGGCTCGAGCCTGGCCGTCAGCTCGGGGCTGGGCTCCCTGTGGGAGCTCGTGGCGGCACCAAAGGCCAAGCTCGCGCTGCTGGGTTCTGGCTTCGCATCCGTGGCGTGGGGCCTGCCGGCGTCCGTGATCGACGCGGCGCCCATGGTCGCGATCGAGGCGGCGGACACGATGACGGTCAAGAAGCGCATGGCCAATGACCGTGGCGATCCCTTCCCATTCATGCAAAAGCTCGGCGAGGCGCTCACTGCCGGGGTCGTGTCGGCCATCGGCGCGTTGCCGAACAACTTGCTCGAGTACAACGCCGCTCGTCTACCGAGAGCTGTCGCTGCGCTGATCGGCGTGGGGACGACCGAGGTCGCCATCCTCTCGGCGGCGGCGGGCGTGCCTGGAGAGATTGCTGAGATCCGTGAGTCGGTCAAGGAGGCCGTCGAGCACGCGGTCCACAGCGGCGTGATGAAGCTGCCCGAGGGCGTCGCACAAGACGAAGCCATCCATCTGGCCACCGAACTGGCACTCAAGATGGAGCCCAGTACGGTGATCGGCAAGAAGTCGATGGGCGTCGCACTCGCGGTGGGGCTCGTGCCCTTCCTCCTCGGTGGCATGGTCACCGGTGCGCTTCCAGAAGCGGCGCTGCGCATCCTGCGCAGCACCGCTTTTGCACCGATCGAGATGATTGGCATGAATGTCATTGCCGCCATCTCTCAGACCGGCGTCCCGGGTATCGTGTCCAGCGATCACCAGCGCTTCGCGAATGTGATCGGGGACTTGCTCCAACACTCTGCTGCAAACATCGGTGACCTCGAGAGCGGAGCGGGTGAGACTAGCGGCCTGCAACCGACCATCGACGAGGAGGCCATCGTCGCGAGGCTCGCGCCTCACAACGAATTGCTGCGTCACGTCGGAGGCGCGGCCCTCACCGCCATGGCGGGGGTGCTCGACAGCGTGGGCTTCGTCGGACAGGTCGCTGCCTCAAGCGCCTCGTCTGCCATGAGTTCGCTGACGCGTCCATTCCGGGCGGTCGCCCAGGAAAGCCAAGCCAGGGAACCGTTGCTAACGTCATCCGCAACGCATGGCTGAAGCGGGGAACAGGCTGACGGACAGCAAGCCTCACCCGAAGAACCCACGAAGCCATCGCTTCGCTGGTGCCTGAACGCAGCGGTTGAGCGCATTCGCGGGCCGGGGACAGACCAGCGAATCCGCCGAGCCATGGCATGCGGGTGCTATGCTCCCGCGCCATGATGAAACTCATCCTCAAGTGGTTGCTCAGCGCTGCGGCGCTGCTGTTCGTGGCCTATGTGTACAGCGGCGTGGAGGTGAAAAGCTTCACCAGCGCGCTCATTGCCGCCTTCGTCATCGGCCTGTTCAATGTCGTGCTGCGGCCCGTGCTAGTGGTGCTGACGCTGCCGGTCACCGTCCTCACCATCGGGCTATTTCTCTTCGTCATCAACGCGCTCATGTTCTGGGCCGCCGCCACGGTACTGGGCGACGGCTTCCAGGTGCGGGGCTTCGCGGCGGCGCTGATCGGCTCGCTGATCTATTCGGTGCTGGGCGTGCTCATCGAATCAGCGCTCGGCGGCCTGTTTCTTAAGAAGTGAATCCACGGCCCGCAGGCGCGTCTCGATGATCGACGCGTCGATGTAGTCGGCCGCATCGCCTCCTCGGCTGCCGCTCTTGCGCGCCAGGTCCTGGCCCGCCTTGAACCGGTCCACCGCCGCTTGGTAGTCGTAGCGCGCCGCATGCGCCTCGGCCTCGGCCCGCACCGCGCGCAGCGGGTGGTTCTGCTGCTGCCACACCGCCGCCAGCAAATGCCATGCGGTGGCATCGTGCGGATGCGTCGCCACCCGCGTCTGCAGCGGGCCGGTCATTTCCTGGGCATTGCCCGTGCGCAGCAGGGCCTGCGTGCGCAGCAGCATCTCCGGCCGCCCCGTCGGCGCAGCGGCCTGGGCGGGCGGGTGTGCCGAAGAAGCCAGGGTCGCCTGCGCCGGCAACTGCTGCAGTGCGGCCTGGAAGTCCCCGGCCGCGAATTCGATTTCCGCACTGAGCAATTTCGCCTGCCGCAGCGCCGGCGCATCGCCGCGCACCGCCTCCATCAAGCCCCGCAGTGCGGTGCGCGCCGCCGGCACGTCCTGCAGCTGGCTGGCGCTCAGCGCCGCCGCGTACCAGGCCGCCACCCGGCGGGGCAACGGCTGGGCCGCGAAACCGGTGCCCAGCGGTTCAGTCGTCCACTGCCGCCAGACATCCACGCCCGGACGGGACAGCACGCGGGCGCGCGCGGCCATCATCGCGTGTTCCAGCGTGGGCGTGGCCGGTGCGGCGGCGGCTCCCCCTCCTGGCGGCAGCCGCGAATGCATGTCGGCAATGCGCTGCGTGGTCAGCGGGTGGCTGCGCAGGTAGGGCCAGCTACCGTTGTCGTTGATGCGGTTGGCCTGCTGCAGCTTGTCGAACATGGCCACGAACCCCTGCGGCGCAAAGCCGGCCGGCGCCATCAGCCCATAGCCGATGCGGTCGGCCTCGCGCTCCATGTCGCGCGAGAAGTTCAGCTGGTTCTGCACCGCCACCGCCTGCCCGCCGATCATCAGCGCCTGGGCCGCATTGGGGCTCTTGCTGGCGGCCAGCGCGCCCAGCACCAGGGCCCCGAGCATCAACGGCGTCTGCCGGTTCTGCTGCGTGATCAGGCGCGAGATGTGGCGCTGCGTGACGTGGCTCAGTTCGTGCGCCAGCACCGACGCCAGCTCGTCGCGCGTGGACACCACGCCGATCAATCCCAGGTGCACGCCGAAATAGCCGCCCGGCAGCGCGAAGGCATTCACCGTGCGGTCCCGGCCCAGCAGGATTTCCCACGCGAAGCGCTCGTCCAGTTCGGGGGAGAGCTCCCCGCGCTCGCGCGCCGCCTTCACCAGGGGTTGGAAGATGCTGTCCACGTACTCGTTGAGCACGGCGTCGTCGATGTAATCCGGATCGCGGTACAGCTCGCGGATGATGCGGTCGCCGAGCTGGCGCTCCTGGGCGGTGGTGAGGTCGGAGCTGTCGCCGAGGGTGGGCAGGCCCGCTTGCGCATGCACGGCGGTCGTGCCGCACACACCGCTCAGGATGAAAAGGGAAGCGGCCACCGCCTGACGCACAAGCACCAGAGGCCGTTTTCGATCAAATGGCACGCAAAGTCTCCTGCACTGATTCGGCCACGCCACCCCGGCCCTGGCCGCTACACATGACCGTATGATGCCCTGGCCCCCGAATGTTCCCTGCCAGCGCATGACCCGCGTGCAATCCCCAGTACTTGTATGAGCGACACCCCCACTCCCTCCAGCCTGACCCACTTCGACGCCCTGGGCCAGGCCCACATGGTCGATGTGGGCGCCAAGCCGGCCACGCACCGCGTTGCCGTCGCCACCGGCTGCATCGAGATGCAGCCAGAAACGCTGGCCATCATCCAGTCCGGCACCGCCGCGAAGGGTGACGTGCTGGGCATCGCCCGCATCGCGGGCATTCAGGCGGCGAAAAAGACCAGCGATCTGATTCCGCTGTGCCATCCCTTGGCGCTGACGCGCATCGCCGTGACGTTTGCGACCGCATCCGAGGGGGTCGGCATCGAATGCACGGCGACCGTGGAAACCGTGGGGCCGACGGGCGTGGAGATGGAGGCGTTGATGGCCACCCAGGTCGCCTTGCTCACGGTGTACGACATGTGCAAGGCGGTGGACAAGCACATGGAGATCAGCGGCGTGAGGGTGTCCAAGAAACTCGGCGGCAAATCCGACTGGAATACCTCTCCTACTTTGGCCACGCCACCTTAGCCATCTCCGGATAGACCGCGGCCTGCTCATCCCATTGGCGGCGCAACTCAGCGACCAGATTCTGGCTGGGCTGGTTCAAGCGGGTCATCACCACAACCCAATATTCCGCCTCCTGGGTTTTGCCGGCCGCACCGTACATCGCGGCAAGCTTGTAGAGGGTGATGGTGCTGGGCAGGAGTTTCGTGGTCCGTGAAGCGCGGACCAGATCCTGCTCTGAGTGCGCCTTGCCGGGGTTCACCCGGATAAGCCACATCAAGCCCTGCAACTGGGTCAGAGATACCACTTCCGGGGCCAGGCGATCGGAGGGGGCGGCCAATTGCTGGCGTTCGAAGCGGAGAGAGAAGAAATCGTCTTCGATTCGCAGGTAGTCGTGGATGGTGATGGCCAATCCCACGCCAGCCGCTCCCATCATGATGGCGATCGGCCAACGCCCCGTCTGCCCGACGGGCTTGAACCGCAGTGCCTCGTTCAACGCGCCCAACATGAGGCCGCATGGCAGCAAGAAGTAGGCGTAGTAAAGGGGATATTCCAGCATGGCGTGCACACCCAGCGCAGCCACGAACAGGAACATCCAGAGGTGCTCTGGCTGGGCCATCCGACGGATCGCATGAACGGTCCACAAGACCAGCACTGCGCACAAAGCCAAACCCAGCGGAATCCCTGTGAAAACCAGCAGATCCATCAGCAGGTTGTGGGCATGCCGGTGCGTTCCCGCCGTGACCATGTCGTAGGGGTTCGGAACGAACTGCGCAAAACTAGTTTGCATCCAGCCAAAACCGAACCAGGGGCGGCTCCATACGGCTTCCCACAGATGCATCCAGACGTCCAGGCGCAGTTCCAGGTTCGAGATGCTCCGCACGGGTCGCAGCTGGGACGCCCGCCCCAGCCACACATCGACATGGGGCAGCGCAACAAGGAAAACCGCGAACATGCCGGTCCAGGTGAACGCGCCCACCATGACGCCCCGCGTGATGGCCAAGCGCTTGCGGAACAGGGCCAGCATCGCCAAGGACAACAACACGACCAGCCAGGTCGTGCGCGACTCCGCCAGCGCCAGTCCGACAGCCAGCAAAACGGCCAGGAACCAAGCCACAAGGCCAGGCAATCGGCTGCGTTGATGCAGCCACGCGCAAGCGAGCACGCCCAGGCAGAGCAAACTGGCCAATTGGTTCGGCTGCCCCAGGTTGGCATGAAAGCGCTCGGGAGGGGCAGGAATGAAGAGCCAGAACGCGCTGCCGGGGTCGATTTGCAGCCACTGCTGGAACTGGATCAGCAGCGATCCCAACGCCCCCACCAGCGCCGCCATGAACAGAAAATCGGCACCGTGCGAAGGCCGCCACCGCTCCAGCGCGGCCCCCACCAGCATGGTCAGGGCCAACCCTATCAAATACAGGGAACTGGTCCACGCCACCCCCAAAGCCTCCACCAGACCGGCTGCGTATTGCGCCCATACGATCACGCAGCACGCCAGAACCGCCAGGGGAAGGACGTGCCAAGCCACCTGCTGCGTTTTCTTGATCCGCCAGAGCACCACAGCGCCGAGCCCCCACATCGCACAGGCTGCCCACGCATCGGAATAGAAGTCCACCCAGGGCTCGTGGTGGTTAGGCAGTAGCCAGCACAAGGCGAAAACCAATGCACCCAATAGAGCCAACGGTATCGAACGGGTGGAAGAAGTGGGAGCCATAAATCTTTAAGGGCCAAGAAAAAAAGGGGGCTGAAGCCCCCTTTTTTTGAATAAAAACGTCAAGCGTTCGGTGATTACTTGCAAGAACCGGGTGCATAACGCAGAGCAACGCCGGTGCTCTTGCAGATCCACTCATAGACTTGCAGGCCTTGACCGCCGGTGTTGGCCGTACCCAGTGCAAAGTTGTTACCAGTACTGTCCTTCTTGGGCGTGAGCGTGATGGTGTCGTTGTTGCCCATCGTCACACCCAGATTGGATGCATGGGGCACGACAGTGATAATTCCAGTGTCGAAAGCGGTGGTGATCGAGGCCACCATCTTGGTGGGACCCGTTGCATCGCAACCGAAGGCATTCGTACCCGACAGCGTCGCATCGGTGCGCATGCTTTGGATGGTTTCGCTGATGGTCGTACGGCATTGGGAAGCGGCCAGAACCACTTCAGACATGCGCGCCTTGATGGTGTAGTCCTTGTAGGCCGGCAGGGCCACGGCAGCCAGAATACCGATAATCGCCACCACGATCATCAATTCAATCAGGGTGAAACCCTTTTGCAGATTGCGCTTCATAAATCTCTCCTAGGAGGTCGATTGCAAATAAAAACCTGCAGAAGAATTCTCCAGGTCCGCCATCAACTCAGCAGGTTCCATGCCAACGCGGCTCATCCGGCAAAACAGAGAAGCCCCCAAGGGAACAGGCCAGGGAACCCCCCGTCTGAATCGTTCCCCTCATGGCATTTGTGACAAATTTGTCCGCCACCCATGTCACAAGCAGATGCGTGAGTTACGAATCTCGGCGCATCGCAAGCCGACTGATACCAACCCATCAGCCCTGGACGAACTCCATCTCCGTCCCTGCCAGCGCCAAGCGGTCCCCGCTCTTCAACAACACTGGTTCATCCGCCATCACGGCACCATTCAACTGAGGCCGCTGCGCGCCTTCCACATGCGACAGCACAAATCCATGGTGCCGCTTGGTGATCGACGCAACCGCCACACCCGGCTTGCCGATGGTGGTCACCACCTTGACCAGCGCCACCTCGCGCCCTGCAGCCGCCCCTGAGCAGACCCGGATGGACGCGCTCAAGACCGGAGCGGGCGTCGACCCGGCGGCGGACAGCGGGGCGGAACGGGAGGTCAATGGCCGCGGCGGCACCATGCCGGGCTTGAACACCATGGTCTTTTCGAAGTTTTCGCCTTCGTTTTCCTGCAGGAAGCGGATCTTGTACTTGCCCACTTCCACCGTATCCCCGTTGCGCAGCGGCTGGCGCTTGACGGGTTGCCCATTCAAGTAGGTGCCGTTGGTGCTGCCGAGGTCCTCGATCTCCACCTCGTCGGACGATACATGGAGTACGGCGTGTTCGCCACTGACGGCCAGGTTGTCGATGACGATGTCGTTATAGGGGCGACGGCCGAGGGTCGTCCGCTCCTTCGTCAATTGGACTTCCTTGATGACGACTCCGTCGATCGACACGATCATTTTCGGCATGATCAATTCCTCATTCTTTCATTGCGATGGTCGGCCAGGTGGCTGATTCAACTTCAATCGGCACGCAAAAATCGCGACATCAAGCCGCGCTTCCTCTCAATGGATCCCGCCTGCACCAGCAGCACGCTGATGTTGTCGCGGCCGCCCCGGGCATTGGCGGCTTCGATCAGATGGGCGGCTTTGTCCTCCAGGGGTTCCTGTACCATGGCCAGCGTTTGAATCTGATCGTCTTCGACCATGTCGGTCAAGCCATCCGAGCACATCACGAACAGATCCTGCGGCTCCACGGGAAACTCATTGATTTCGACCAGTACAGCACTTTCCACGCCAAGGGCGCGGGTGACCAGGTTGCGCTGGCCCGATATCGCCGCTTCTTGCGGCGTGAGGATGCCGGCATCCACCTGTTCCTGCAGCCAGGAGTGATCGCGCGTGATCTGCCTGAGCACGCCGCCGCGCAGGCAATAGCACCGTGAATCGCCGATGTGCCCGAGGATCAGGCGATCGCCCAGAAAAACGCCGACCACCACCGTGGTACCCATCCCCGAATACTGCGGATGGGAGAGCGACGCATCGAAGATGGCGTGGTTGGTGCGCTCGACGCAGTCTTCCAGCGCCCGGCGCACTTCCGTCGACGCGGCACGGGGGCCGGCTTGCGCCAGCCACTGGGTCATTTCGTCGTGAATGAGGCTGGTGGCCATGCCGCTTGCGATTTCGCCCGCGTTGTACCCGCCCATGCCATCGGCGAGCACCGCCAGCTGCGCGCTGGCGTCCGCGATCACGGCGTCTTCATTGTTCGAGCGCACCCGGCCTTGGTCGGTGCGGGCGCAAAACTGATAGTTCAGCTTGATACCCAAGGTCATGCTTCACCCGGCGCAGGGAGAAGCAAAGCTGCGCCAGCGGTGTGCGCAGTCCCTGTTGCAGTTTTTTGAAAATCCCCCATGTCGTGCCCTGTTGCGTCGCGTTCCGCATCATAGACGACGGACTCGCCGCCGAGAGGGCCTCGGGGTCGGCCGACCCCAAGTTTTCATCGGGCTACCGGAGGCACAACCGCATCAACCGGCCGCCGCCGAGTTTTGCTGCGCCCGCGCCTGCAGGAATTTCCCGGCGCCCACAACGAACAGGGCGCCCAGAGCGGCCGCCACATAGTGCAAGGAAGGATGGGCCAGGACGACATCGTGCAGCGATGCATCGCTGGCGATGGTTTCGCCACCCACCCAGCCGATCAGGCCAGCGCCGAACAGGACGATGATGGGAAAGCGCTCCATGAGCTTGATCATGAGCGTGCTGCCAAAAATGACGAGCGGAATGCTGATGGCCAAGCCGAGGATCAACAGGACGATGTTGCCGTGGGCCGCGGCGGCCACGGCGATCACGTTGTCCAGGCTCATCACCAGATCGGCAATCAGGATGGTGCGGACGGCCGCCATGAGGCCGCCGCCGGACTGGGAGCCTTCGCCGTCTTCGTCGCTGTCGGTCATCAACTGCAGGCCGATCCACAGCAGCAGGCAGCCGCCGATGATCTGCAGGAAGGACAGCTCAAGCAGCTTGGCAGCCACCACGGTCAGCACGATGCGCAGCACCACGGCGGCGCCGGAGCCCCAGAAAATGGCTTTCTTCTGCTGGTGTGGGGGAAGCGAGCGCGCGGCCAGTGCGATGACCACGGCGTTGTCGCCGGACAGGATGATGTTGATCCAGACGATCTTGACGAGGCCGATCCAGAAGTCGGCCGTGTGCAGGAATTCCATGCGAGGTATCTCCGTGTTATGAATGAAAGAGGCGCCCGAAACCAGGGTTTCGGGCGCCTCTTCTTTTATGGGAGAGCGCAGTTTATCGGGGCTGCAAACCCCTTTCGTCCGTAGTTTTGCTTACGGATTACTTCAGCTGCGCCTTGAGCAGCTTGCCGAGCTCGGAAGGATTGCGGGTGATGATGAAGCCCGACTCTTCCATGATGGCGAGCTTGGCATCGGCCGTGTCGGCACCGCCGGAGATCAGCGCGCCTGCGTGGCCCATGCGCTTGCCGGGAGGGGCGGTCACGCCGGCGATGAAGCCCACGATCGGCTTCTTCATGTTGGCCTTGCACCATTGGGCGGCTTCCGCTTCGTCCGGGCCACCGATTTCGCCGATCATGATGACGGCATCGGTGTCTGGATCGTCGTTGAAAGCCTTCATCACGTCGATGTGCTTGAGGCCGTTGATGGGGTCGCCACCAATGCCCACGGCGCTCGACTGGCCCAGGCCCACTTCCGTCAGCATGGCCACGGCTTCGTACGTCAGCGTGCCGGAACGGCTCACCACGCCGATGCGGCCCTTGCGGTGGATGTGGCCGGGCATGATGCCGATCTTGATTTCGTCGGGCGTGATCAGGCCGGGGCAGTTGGGGCCCAGCAGCAGCGTCTTCTTGCCGCCGGCGGCTTCCTTGGCCTTCATCTTGTTGCGCACTTCGAGCATGTCGCGCACCGGAATGCCTTCGGTGATGCAGATGGCCAGGTCCAGATCGGCTTCCACGGCTTCCCAGATGGCAGCGGCGGCGCCTGCGGGCGGCACGTAGATCACCGACACGGTGGCGCCGGTCTGCGATGCGGCTTCCTTGACGGAGGCGTAGATCGGAATGTTGAAGATGGACTCGCCGGCCTTCTTGGGGTTCACGCCTGCCACGAAGGCGTTCTTGCCGTTCGCGTATTCCTGGCACTTTTCGGTGTGGAACTGGCCGGTCTTGCCCGTGATGCCCTGGGTGATGACCTTGGTGTCTTTGTTGATGTAGATCGACATGTGTGTTCTCCGGGCTTACTTGACGGCAGCAACGATCTTGGTCGCAGCTTCGGCCATGGTGTCTGCGGCGATGATGGGCAGGCCGGATTCGGCCAGCATCTTCTTGCCCAGCTCTTCATTGGTGCCCTTCATGCGCACGACCAGCGGCACGTTCAGGTTCACGGCCTTGCAGGCGGTGATGACGCCGGTGGCGATGGTGTCGCACTTCATGATGCCGCCGAAGATGTTGACCAGAATGCCTTCGACCTTGGGGTTCTTCAGCATGATCTTGAAGGCTTCGGTGACCTTCTCGGGGGTGGCACCGCCGCCCACGTCCAGGAAGTTGGCCGGCTCGCCGCCGAACAGCTTGATGGTGTCCATGGTGGCCATGGCCAGGCCCGCGCCGTTCACCAGGCAGCCGATGTTGCCGTCCAGGCTGATGTAGGCCAGGTCGAACTTGGAGGCTTCCACTTCGGCCGGATCTTCTTCGTCCAGATCGCGGTAGGCCACGATTTCAGGATGGCGGAACAGCGCGTTGGCGTCGAAGTTGAACTTGGCGTCCAGCGCCATCAGGTTGCCCTTGGAGTCGCAGTTCAGCGGGTTGATTTCCACCAGCGAAGCGTCCGTCTCCATGTAGCACTTGTAGATCTTGGCGAAGATGTCCACGGCCTGGTCGATGGAAGCGCCGGTCAGGCCGATGGCTGCAGCCACCTTCTTGCTCTGCTCGGCGGTGATGCCGGTCAGGGGATCGATCATCTCGGTGATGATCTTCTCGGGCGTGGAGTGCGCCACTTCCTCGATGTCCATGCCGCCTTCGCTGGAAGCGATCAAGGCCACCTTCTGCGTGCCGCGGTCGGTCACCAGCGAGACATACAGTTCGTTCTTGATGTCGGCGCCGTCTTCGATGTACAGGCGGCGGACCTTCTGGCCTTCGGGGCCGGTCTGGTGCGTCTTGAGCTGCATGCCCAGGATTTCGCCCGAGATGCGCTTGACATCGTCGATGGTCTTGGCGACCTTCACGCCGCCGCCCTTGCCACGGCCACCGGCGTGGATCTGGGCCTTGACCACCCACACGGGGCCGCCGAGCTTCTGGGCAGCCTCCACGGCTTCCTGCACCGTGAAAGCAGGAATGCCGCGCGGAACGGGCACACCAAAATTGCGCAAGATTTCCTTGCCTTGGTATTCGTGAATCTTCATGAGGTCTCTCTCAGGGAAGGATGTTGGTAACCCGTTTGCCATGAGCAGATGTCTGGCCGCGGGCGGGTGACATGGCAACCGGCGACTGTATCATGCTGCGATGCACCATCCCTTGCGGATGTCACGTACCACGGCGGGCCGCCAAGGCCATCTTTTGCAGGAGCATTCCATGTCCAAAGTCTTCATCGACGGCGAAGCCGGCACCACGGGCCTGCAGATCCGCGAGCGCCTGCAGGCGATGCCGCAGGTGCAGGTGGTCAGCATCGCGCCCGAGCGGCGCAAGGACCCGGCCGCCAAGCGCGAACTGATCGCCGGCGTGGACCTGGTGATCCTGTGCCTGCACGACGATGCCGCCCGCGAGACCGTGGCGATGGTGGACGAGATCGAAAAGGCCAGTGGCCGCCGCATCAAGGTGATCGATGCCAGCACGGCGCACCGCACGATGGCGGGCTGGGTGTTCGGCTTTCCCGAACTGGCCGCGGGCCAGAGCGATGCCGTGGCATCGGCCACGCGGGTGGCCAACCCCGGTTGCTATGCCACCGGGGCGATCGCGCTGCTGCGCCCGCTGGTGGAGGCCGGCCTGGTGCCGGTCGATTTCCCGCTGGCCCTGCCTTCGGTGAGCGGTTACTCGGGCGGCGGCCGCACGATGATCGAGGCCTACGAGCAAAACGCCGCCCCGGCCTTCGAGCTGTATGCCCTGGGCCTGTCGCACAAGCACCTGCCCGAGATCATGAAGTACACCGGCCTGACCCGCCGGCCGATCTTCGTGCCGGCCGTGGGCAACTTCCAGCAGGGCATGCTGGTGCAGTTGCCGTTGCACCTGGACCTGCTGCCCGGCGCGCCCAAAGCAGCCGACCTGCACGACGCCCTGGTCGCGCACTACGCCAAAAGCAACACACCGGACCAATGGGTCAAGGTGTTGCCGCCGACGGAAGACGGCAAGCTCGACGCCCTGGCGCTCAACGACACCAACCAGCTCGAACTGCGCGTGTTCGCCAATGAAAACTACCGCCACGCGGTGCTGGTGGCCCGTCTGGACAATCTCGGCAAGGGTGCCAGCGGCGCGGCGGTGCAGAACCTGAAGCTGATGCTGGGCCTGTGATGGGCCGTTGCGGCTGATGGGCGGGGGCGGCGCCGCGATGCCGTACGCCCGGCCTCAGGCCCGCCCCACGCGCTGAAAGAGCCCGCCGGGCAGGCGGGCGACCTGCCCGTCCAGTTCCAGTTCGAGCAGGGCGACCTGCAGCGACGCGGCATCCATGCCGGTGCGCGCCACCAGCGCATCGAGGCCGGTCGGGTCGAACCCCAGCGCCTGCAGCAGTGCCGCGTGCTCTCCCGCCGGCAACGCCTCGCTGCTTTCGCCATCGCTGCGCGGCGAGGGCGCCTGCGATGCGGGTGCAGCCCGCGGTGCCTCGGAAGGCGCCAAGCGCAATTCTTCCAGCACGTCCTGCGCGGACTCGACCAGTTTGGCCCCTTGCCGGATCAGCGCATGGCAGCCCCGGGACTGCGGCGCGTGGATGGAGCCGGGAATGGCGAACACCTCCCGCCCCTGTTCGGCCGCCAGCCGGGCGGTGATCAGCGAGCCCGAGGCCAGCGCCGCCTCCACCACCAGCGTGCCTTGCGACAGCCCGGCGATGATGCGGTTGCGCTTGGGGAAATTGCCCGCCAGCGGCGGCGTGCCCAGCGGGTACTCGCTCACCAGCACGCCGTTTTGCGCGATGCGGTGGGCGAGGTCCAGGTTCTTGCGCGGGTAGACGCGGTCCAGCCCGGTGCCCACCACCGCGAGGGTCGCGGGCAGGTCGTCGGCACCGTCCACCCCGCCGTCCAGCGCCCCTTCGTGCGCCGCGGCATCCACGCCCAGCGCCAGGCCGGAGACGATGCACAAACGGGCGCTGCGCAGCGCCCGCGCGAACTGCCGTGCATGGTCGGCGCCCTGCGCCGTGGGATTGCGGCTGCCCACGATGGCGATGCAACGCTCGGTCGTCCAGGGTGTCGTCTGCGCCAGGAACCGGAGTGCCCCCATGAGGTAGAGCATGAGGGGCGGGTCTTCGGTGGCCAGCAGGCCCGGCGGATAGGCCGGATCGCCCAGCGTGACGATCTGGCGGGCGGGCTGGCCCGGCGCCGCACCGTTCAGCCACTGCCAAGTGGTCTCGACCAACGCCTCGAGCGTGGGCGGCACGGTGCCCAGGGCCCGCGCCTGGGCGGGCGTGGCACAGGCCTGCAGCGCCGCTGGCGATGCGGTGAACAGGTTCTGTGGCAGGCCGAATGCGGCCAGCAGCCGGCGCGCGGCCCCATTGCCGACGCCGGGTGTGAGCGCCAGCCGCAGCCAGGCGGCCAATTCGTCCCGATCCATGGAGGTCAAAGCAGGCATCCCGAGGCCAAGGGGCGCCCGCCAAGGCGCCCCTGGAGAGAGCCGCAGGGCTTACTGCGGATTGACGAGGCGGTCGCCGACCCGCACGCCCTGCTGCACCTGCAGCAGCAGCACGTAGGAGACGCGATCGAACGTGCGGAACACCATGCCCACGCCGTTGGCCTCGCTCGGCAGCTTGATCATGGCCTTGTTCTCGTCGGTCTTGTCCTTGATGCGCTCGCCCTTGGTGAGCAGGGTGAGGACATGGCCGGCCTCGATGCCGTCGCGGGTGCCGCGGTTGATGGCGATCACTTGGTTCTGCGCGGCATAGGCCACGGCCGAGCTGCCGTACAGCGACACGACGCGCGCATCCACCGGGGCCTGCGGCGCACGCGGCGTGTAGCTGGCGTAGCCGCGCGCGGGGGCGGGCAGCAGGCGGTCACCGGCGCGCATTTCTTCCTTGGCGCTGCTCAGGTCCACGGTGGCGGGCACCACGTCGAGCGTGACTTCGCCCTTGGGGTCGCGCGTTTCCTCGGTGGTCTCGCCGCGCACCAGTTCGGCCTTGCCGACGTACTGGGCTTCGTAGCCCAGGATCTCGCCGGACTCGGGGTCCTTCATGGGGATGGCATTGCGGAACACGCGGTACTGGCGCGGCACGCCGGGCCCCAGGCGCAGCGGATTGCCGGTGGCGCCGCGCACATAGGCACGGTCGCCGCTGGCCATGAGCACGCGTTCATCGACCGTGGCGACGATGCGCGGGGCCTGCTGCAGCGTGAGTTCGTCCACCACCAGCGGCTCGACGAGGAAGGGCTCGATCAGGTGAGGCTGCAGCGTGGGCAGCGCGGTGCCGGCCAGGCTGTCGGTGCGGGTGCGGGGCGAGACGCGCACCGTGTCATTGGGCACCTGGCCCGACGGGCTCGTGCGCAGGCGGGCATAGCCGTCCACCTTTTCCAGGTACAGCGTCTGGCCGGGGAAGATGAGGTGCGGATTGGGGATGGCCTGCAGGTTCATGCCCCAGAGTTCGGGCCAGCGCCAGGCGCGCTGCAGGTACATGCCCGAGATGCCCCAGAGGGTGTCGCCGCGCTTGACCACATAGGTGTCCGGCGCGTTGGCGGCCAGCTCCGACATCGGCACGCCCCGGGAGGCCACCTGCTGGGCGGTGGCCCGCTGATCGGTGGTGACAGGGTAGTTCTGGGCATGCGCGGGGCCGGTCAGCAGGGCTGCGGCCAGAAAAGCCAGCGCTCCCAGCGCCGTGGGCCGCAAGCCTGTGGATGCCGTCATGTTGTTCCTCTTGTCATGCATTGCGAAACGCCCCTCGCTGGCGCCAGCGCGTGTTTGTCGGTTACAAAACCCGCCGGTTGATACGTTACAAATCTTCTCGGATTCTCAGCCCAAGCCCTTGATTGGGCAACGATTATTGCGGCGGCCGGCGGCCGCCCTCATCAAAAGTGGCGAAAATAGCGACATCTTTCCGGGTTCGCCATGGCCATTCTTCCTATTCTCTGTTACCCCGATCCCCGCCTGCACACGGTGGCCAAGCCGGTCCAGGCCGTGGACGACCGCGTGCGCGCCCTGCTGGACGACATGGCGGCCACGATGTACGACGCCAACGGCATCGGCCTGGCGGCCACACAGGTGGACGTGCACGAGCGCATCGTGGTCATCGACGTCTCCGAGGACCACGACCAGCCCCAGGTCTTCATCAATCCCGAGATCCTCTGGGCCAGCGAGGAAAAGACCGTGGGCGAGGAAGGCTGCCTGTCGGTCCCCGGCATCTACGACGGCGTGGCGCGCTCCACCGCGGTCCACGTGCGGGCGCTGGACGCCCAGGGCCAGTCCCGCGTGGTCGAGGCCGAGGGCCTGCTGGCGGTGTGCATCCAGCACGAGATGGACCATCTGCTGGGCAAGGTGTTCGTCGAGTACCTCTCTCCCCTCAAACGCAACCGCATCAAGACCAAGATGCTCAAGCAGCAACGTGAGGCACGATCATGATCGCCTGGCGCTCCCTTTCCTTTTCCTCCGTGGCACGCGGCATGGCCGCCATCGGCTTGGCGGCCGTGCTCACCGCGTGCGCTTCGCCCGACTTCGTCAAGCCCGGTGCCTCGCGCGCCGAGGTGCTGCAGAACCTGGGCCCGCCGGTGTCCGTCACGCCGTTGCCCGGTGGCGGCGAGCGGCTGCTGTACACCACCCAGCCCGCGGGCCGGCAGGTGTACCACATGGACTTCGATGCCGGCGGCCGCCTCGTGCGCACCGACCAGGTGCTCACCTTCAACAACCTGGCCGGCATTCCGGCCGGCTGGACGGTGGACGACGTGCGCCGCACCTTCGGCCCGCCGATGCGCGTGGAACAGGTGGCGCGCTTCGACGGCGACATCTGGACCTACCGCTTCCGCGACGACCTGGGCACCCGGCGCTTCGGCCATGTGCACATCGACCCGCGCGGCGTGGTGGTGAAGGTGATGTTCACGGACGAGCCCGATCCCCGCGACCTGCTGGGATTCTGACGCCGCGACCGCCTTCATGAAGATCGTCTTTGCCGGCACGCCCGACTTCGCCCGCGTCGCCCTCCAGCGCCTGCTGGACGCCGGCTTCACCGTCCCCCTCGTCCTGACCCAGCCCGACCGGCCCGCCGGCCGGGGCATGAAGCTGCAGGCCTCGCCCGTCAAGCAGTGCGCGCTGGAGCACGGCATCGCCGTGGCGCAGCCGCGCAGCCTGCGCCTGGACGGCAAGTACCCCGAGGACGCCGCCGCGGCGCGCGATGCGCTGGTCGCCGCCGGGGCCGATGCCATGGTGGTGGCCGCCTACGGGCTGATCCTGCCGCAGTGGGTGCTGGACCTGCCGGCCAGGGGTTGCCTGAACATCCACGCCAGCCTGCTGCCGCGCTGGCGCGGCGCCGCGCCCATCCACCGCGCGATCGAGGCGGGCGATGCCGAGACGGGCGTGACCATCATGCAGATGGATGCCGGCCTGGACACGGGCGACATGCTGCTCATCGAAAAGACCGCCATCGGCCCGCGCGACACCACGGCCACGCTGCACGACCGGCTGGCCGACCTGGGCGGCCGCATGGTCGTCCAGGCGCTGCAGCGCGCCGCCCGCGGCGGCCTGGCCGCCACGCCCCAGCCCGCCGAGGGCGTGACCTACGCGCACAAGATCGAGAAGGCCGAGAGCGCCATCGACTGGGCCCTGCCCGCCGAGTCGATCGGCCGGCGCATCCGCGCCTTCGACCCGTTCCCCGGCGCATCGACCACGCTGGACGGCGAGGCGATCAAGGTGTGGAGCTATGAAATCGATAGCACGATGCCGGCGAATTCCATGCCGTGCGGGCAGATTCTGTCCGTGAACGATGCCGGCGTGACGGTGGCCTGCGGCCACGGCGCGCTGCGCCTGACCACGCTGCAGCGCGCGGGCGGCAAGCGCCTGCCGGTGGCCGACTTCCTGCGCGGCTTCGCGCTCGCGCCCGGCATGGTGCTGGGGGGCGGCGCGCCGGCCGGGGCGCGGGAATGAGCGCCCGGGGACTGGGCGCGCTCGTCCGGCATCCCGCCTACCGCCAGGGCGTGCTGGACATGTTCGGCACCAGCGTGGGCGTGGGCGCCTGGGGGCTGGTGACCGGCGTGGCCATGGTCAAGAGCGGCATGTCGGTGCCGATGGCGATCTTCATGTCGCTCGCGGTGTACGCGGGCAGCGCGCAGCTCACGGTGATCCCGCTGATGGCCGTCGGCGCGCCGCTGTGGGTGGTGTGGCTCACGGCCTCGTGCGTGAACCTGCGCTTCGTCATCTTCAGCAGCCTATGGCGCAGCTACTTCGCGCACCTGCCGCTGCGCCGGCGCCTGGCGGTGGGGTATTTCAGCGGCGACGTGATCTTCGTCGCGTTCATGAAGCGCTACCCCCAGCCCACGCCGCAGCCCGAGCAGGTGCCGTACTTCTGGGGTGCCGCGTCGATCAACTGGCTGTCCTGGCAGGTGCCGTCGATCACGGGCATTTTGCTGGCCAACGTGGTGCCGCTGTCGTGGGGCCTGGGCTTCGCCGGCGTCCTGGCGCTGCTGGGCGTGATGCTGTCCATGCTGTTCGACCGCGCCACCTGGCTGGCCACGGGCGTGGCCATGACGGCGGCCATCGCGGCGTTCGCGCTGCCGCTCAAGCTGAACATCCTGGTGGCCATCGCGGCGGCCGTGGCCGTGGGCCTGATCATCGAGACGGTGGACCGCCACCTGCGAAAGCCCGAGGTGCTGCTGGTGCCGGCCGAGAGCGTGCTGCCCCCCGAGGAGAAAAAGCACGTGCAGGACGGCGACGTGGTGCCGCTGCGCGAGGAACGCCACCCATGAGCTGGTCCTGGGTCGAACCCACCATCGCCATCCTGGGGCTGGCCGCCATCACGGTGGTGTCGCGCGCGTTCTTCATGATTCCCGAGCGCGAACTGCCCCTGCCGGGCTGGCTCAAGCGCGGCCTCAAGTACGCGCCGCTGGCCGCGCTGGCCTCGGTGATCGCGCCGGAGATCTTCATGGCGCAGGGCGAGCTGATCGGCACGCTGCAGGACGCGCGCCTGCCGTCCGTGCTGTGCGCCGCCGGCTACTACTTCTGGCGCCGCGGCATCCTGGGCACCATCGTCGTGGGCATGGTGGTGTACCTGCCGTTGCACATCGGCCTGGGCTGGTAGCCCACGGGCGGCGCCGGCCGACACGGCCGCGCACGGGGCCGCACCTACAATGCGGCGCAGTTTTCCACCCTCCCCGCGCCGCCCGCCGGCCCCACCGATCCATGCACATCCTTCGCTTTTCCGACCTCTGCGCCCAAGGCCAGGCCCGTGGCCAGCGCGTGTTCATCCGCGCCGACCTGAACGTGCCGCAGGACGACGCCGGCCACATCACCGAGGACACGCGCATCCGCGCCTCGGTGCCCTGCATCCAGATGGCGCTGGACGCCGGCGCCGCCGTCATGGTGACGAGCCACCTGGGCCGCCCGACCGAGGGCACGCTGCAGCCCGCCGACTCGCTCGCCCCCATCGCGAAGCGCCTGGGCGAACTGCTGGGCCGCGAGGTTCCGCTGGTGGCCGACTGGGTGGACGGCGTGGCCGTGCAGCCCGGCCAGGTCGTGCTGCTGGAGAACTGCCGCGTGAACCCCGGCGAGAAGAAGAACGACCCCGCTCTGGCGAAGAAGATGGCCGCGCTCTGCGACATCTACGTGAACGACGCCTTCGGCACCGCGCACCGGGCCGAGGGCACGACCTACGGCATCGCCGAATACGCCAAGACCGCCTGCGCCGGCCCGCTGCTGTCGGCCGAGATCGACGCCATCACCAAGGCCCTGGCGCACCCCGCACGGCCGCTGGCGGCCATCGTGGCGGGCAGCAAGGTCTCGACCAAGCTCACCATCCTCAAGAGCCTGGCCGACAAGGTGGACCAGCTCATCGTGGGCGGCGGCATCGCCAACACCTTCATGCTGGCCGCCGGCCTTTCGATCGGCAAGAGCCTGGCCGAGCCCGACCTGCTGGACCAGGCCCGCGCCGTGATCGACGCCATGAAGGCGCGCGGCGCCGAGGTGCCGATCCCCACCGACGTGGTGGTGGCCAAGACCTTCTCGGCCGATGCGCCCGCCACGGTGAAGGCCCCCGCCGACGTGGCCGACGACGACCTGATCCTGGACATCGGCCCCGAGACCGCGAAGAAGCTGGCCGCGCAACTCAAGCAGGCCGGCACCATCGTGTGGAACGGGCCCGTGGGCGTGTTCGAGTTCGCCGCGTTCGAGAACGGCACCAAGGCCATCGCCCAGGCGATCGCCGAATCGAGCGCGTTCAGCATCGCGGGCGGCGGCGACACGCTGGCGGCCATCGCCAAGTACGGCATCGAGAAGGACGTGGGCTACATCTCCACCGGCGGCGGCGCCTTCCTGGAAGTGCTGGAAGGCAAGACGCTGCCGGCCTTCGAGATCCTGCAAAAGCGCGCGCAGGGCTGAGCCGGCGGCGGGTTCACGCCCGCCGCTTGTTTGCTATTAAATTAATAGCTATATGCCCTAGTGGTTATTGTGCCGGAGGCACTTTTCATGCCGCACCCGCTGTGGCCGCAGGGCGCTGCGGCCACAGCACCGACGCGATCGCCAGCACCATCAGCGCCACGGCCGCCCAGTCCTGCCAGTGCAGGCGCTCGCCCAGCCAGACCGCGCCGCTGAACACGCCCAGCACCGGAATCATCATCACGCTCAAGGTGGACGCCACGGGCGGCAAGCCCCGCACCAGGAAGAACCACGCCGGCTGCGCGAAGCCGAGCACCAACACCGCGTTGAAGGCGATGGCACCCCAGCCCACGGCGGACGGGGCCTGCCAGCGGTCGTGCTCCAGCAGCAGCGACAGCAGGCTCAGCACCACGGTGCTCTGCACCGTCATCCAGAACGACAGGGTCAGCACTGGCAGCGGCAGGGTGCTGCGCCGCAGCAGTTGCGTGCCCAGCGCCCAGCAGGCGGCGGCGGTGAGCATCAGCCCCACGCCGACGGGCCGGCCGCCGAGCTGGCTCAGCTCGTGCCACAGCAGCAGCAGCACGCCCCCGGCCGCCGCCGCCACGCCCGCCCAGGCGCGCGGCGCCAGGCGGTGGCCGAAGCACAGCGCGCCCAGCACGGCCGAGAAAATCGGCATGGTGTAGCCCAGGATGGCCGCGCGCCCGCTGGACAGCGACGGAATGGCCGTGATGCTGAAGGCGTGCCACAGCACCATGTTGACCAGCCCCAAGCCCGCCAGCGGCAGCCAGTACGCGCGCGGCACGGCGAACGGGGCCTTGAGCAGCACCAGCGCCAGGGCCAGCACCGGCAGGCCGAGCCACAGCGAGATCGCGCGGAACGCCAGCGGCGGAAAGCCCGCCACGCCGAGCTTCATGACCGGCCAGTTGAAGCCCCAGATGAGGGTGACGAGGATCAGGGCGACGAGCTGGCGGGGGGACAGGGCGGGCATGCGCGGCATTGTGCCGGGACGGGCACGGCGGCGCTCGCGGCGCCACCGGCGGCCCCGCCCCCTAAAATCGCGCCCCATGACCTTCATCGACATGCTGCAGGGCGCGGCCGCGCAGAACGACTCCATGCTGTGCGTGGGCCTGGACCCCGAACCCGACCGGTTTCCCGCAGCGATGCGTGGCGACGCCCGCAAGATCTACGACTTCTGCGCCGCCATCGTCGATGCCACCGCCGACCTGGCCTGCGCCTTCAAGCCGCAGATCGCCTATTTCGCCGCGCACCGCGCCGAAGACCAGCTCGAACGCCTCATGGCCCACATGCGCGCCACCGCGCCGCACGTGCCGGTGGTGCTGGACGCCAAGCGCGGCGACATCGGCTCCACCGCCGGGCAGTACGCCCGCGAGGCCTTCGAGCGCTACGGCGCCGATGCGGTGACGCTCTCGCCCTTCATGGGCTTCGATTCCATCGAGCCCTACCTGGCCTACCACGGCAAGGGCGCCTTTTTGCTGTGCCGCACCTCCAACCCGGGCGGCGACGACCTGCAGAACCAGCGGCTGGCCAGCGTGGACGGGCAGCCGCTGCTGTACGAGCACGTCGCGCGGCTGGCGCAGGGCCCGTGGAACACCAACGGCCAGCTGGGCCTGGTGGTGGGTGCCACCTACCCGGCCGAGATCGAGCGCGTGCGCGCCCTGGCGCCCACGTTGCCGCTCTTGATTCCCGGCGTGGGCGCGCAGGGCGGCGATGCGGCGGCCACGGTGCGGGCCGGGCGGCGCGAGGGCGGCCCGATCCTCGTGAACTCGTCCCGCGCCATCCTGTACGCGGCCGATGGCGAGGGCTTCGCCACAGCCGCGCGCGCCGTGGCCTTGGCCACGCGGGACACGTTGAACGCCGCCCGCGCCTGAGCGCCGCGCGCCCTGCCACCCCTTCGCTCAACCACCGCCGGCCATGCAGCTCAAGTGGCTGGAAGACTTCATCGTGCTGGCGCAGGAGCGCAGCTACACCCGCGCGGCCGAGCTGCGCCACGTGACGCACCCGGCCTTCGGGCGCCGCATCCGCGCGCTGGAGGCCTGGGCCGGCACGCCGCTGGTCGAGCCCGGCAGCGGCCCCGTTCGGCTGACGGCGGCGGGCCAGGTCTTTCTGGACACGGCCGAGCAGATGGCGCGCAACCTCGCGCAGTCGCACGAGGAGCTGCGCGCGGTGGCCGGGCGCCAGGCGCGCACCGTCACGCTCACCACGGGCCGCACGTTGGCCCGCACCGTGGTGGCCGACCTGCTGGTGCGGCTGCGCCCGGTGATGAAGGACTGCGAGCTGTGCATCCTGACCCGCGCGCTGGCCGACACCGTGGCCCTGCTGGAGCGCGGCGAGGCGGACTTCTCCATCGCCTACCACCACCCGGCGCTGGCCATCCGGCTGGATGCGCGCCAGTTCTCGCACATCACGCTGGCCTCGGACCGGCTGGTGCCGGTGTCGCGCGCCACGGCGCAGGGCGCGGCGCTGCACCCGCTGGCGGGCGCCGGCCCCATTCCCTACCTGGCCTACGCGCGCACGCTGGCGCTGGGCCGGCTGGTGGAGGACCAGCTGGCGCACCACCCGGTCACGCAGCGCCTGCAGCGCACGGTGGAGTGCGACTCGGCCGATGCGCAATACGAATACGTGCACAAGGGCCTGGGCGTGGCCTGGCTGCCGTGGTCCATGGTGCATGCCGATTGCAAGGCCGGCCGGCTGGCCAAGGCGGGCGACCGCAGCATGGAGGCGAAGTTCGACGTGCGGCTGTACCGGCCCAAGCGCCGGCTGAGCACGCAGGCCGAGGCGATCTGGCACGCCATCGCCACGCGGTGACGGCCCGCGCCGTCATCGGGTTCGCCCCCTTGGCGCCCGCGTGCCGAAACAGCACCATGGCGTGCCGACTCGGCACCCCCGCGCCCCGCCTGCCTTCGCACAATCGGCCCACACCCCACCAGGAGATTCCGATGCATGCCCACCCCGCCTTCCGCCGCACGCTGTTGCTGTGCGGCCTCGCCCTGCTGGCCGCCGGCCCCGCCGCCGCGCAGGACAGCTACCCAAGCAAGCCCATCACCATCGTCGTCGGCTACCCGCCCGGCGGCAGCACCGACCTCACCGGGCGCACGGTGGCGCAGGAACTGGGCGCGCGCCTGGGCGTGCCGGTGGTGATCGAAAACGTGGGTGGCGCCGGCGGCGCCATCGGCGCGCAGAAGGTGGCCAGCGCCGCGCCGGACGGCTACACGCTGCTCGTGGGCGCGAGCAACGAGATCGCCATCAACAAGCTGGTGACCAAGAAGGTCAAGTACGACGTGAAGGACTTCACCGCCATCGGCGTGATCGCATCGCAGCCGCTGGTGCTGGTGGCCTCCACCGGCTCGGGTGTGAAGAACGCGACCGAGTTCACGCAGCGCGTGTCCAAGAACCCCGGCAAGTACAGCTACGGCAGCTCGGGCGTGGGCACCTCGCTCCACCTGGCGGGCGAGATGGTCAAGGAGCAGGGCAAGCTGTTCATGACGCACATCCCCTACCGCGGCGTGGCCCCGCTCACCAACGACCTGCTGGGCAACAACCTGGAGTTCGGCGTGTTCGTGCTCTCCAGCGGCCTGCCCCACATCAAGAGCGGCAAGGTCGTCGCGCTGGGCACGACCGAGGCCAAGCGCTCGGCCATCACGCCCGACATTCCCGCGCTGGCCGAGCTGCCGCAGTACAAGAACGTGGACATCGGCGTGTGGTTCGCCCTGATGGGCCCGGCCAAGCTGCCCAAGCCCGTGCACGACAAGCTCAAGAAGGCGCTGAACGAGGCGCTGCAGTCGCCCGACTTCCGCAAGAAAATGGAAGCCTCCGGCTCGACCGTGGCCTCCACCAGCCTGAACGCCGACCAGTTCATCGCCTCGGAAGTGGCCAAGTACCAGAAGATCGTCGAATTCGCCAAGATCGAGGAGTGACCTTGATGCCCCGGACCTTCGCACTCCCCGCCCCCGACCTCACGCCCTGGCGCGCCGGCAACACCGGCACCGAAGGCGTGTGGCACTTCGACTCCGGCCTGCCCGGCCGCCATGCCCTCATCAGCGCCCTGGTGCACGGCAACGAGCTTTGCGGCGCCTGGGCGCTGCAGGGCCTGCTGGCGGCGGGGCTGCGCCCCCAGCAGGGATCGCTCACGCTGGCGTTCTGCAACCTGGAGGCCTTCGACCGCTTCGATCCGGCCGACCACGACGCCTCGCGCTTCACCGACCAGGACATGAACCGCCAGTGGTCCGACGAGCGCATGGATGCGGGCGACACGCGCGAGCGCCGCCGCGCCGCCGCGCTGCGGCCCTTCGTGGCGCGCGCCGACTGGCTGCTCGACCTGCATTCGATGCACGAGCCCGGGGCGCCGCTCCTGCTCACCGGCCTGCACCCGCGCAACCTGGAGCTGGCCCGCCGCATGGGCGCGCCCGAGCACATCGTGGCCGATGCGGGCCACCAGGACGGCGTGCGCATGCGCGACTACGGGCACTTCGGCCTGCCCGACGCGCAGGCCGGCGACCGGCGCTCGCTGCTGGTGGAATGCGGCTTCCATGGCGCGCTGTCCAGCCGCACCGTGGCCTACGACCAGTGCGCGCGCTTCCTCGCGGCGGCGCAGGTGCTCAGCCCCGAGGCGCTGGCCGCGCTGCTGCCCGGCTGGCGCCAGCCCGATGCGCCACGCCAGTGGGTGCTGGAGGTGACCGGCCCGGTGGTCGCCAAGAGCAGCGCCTTCCGCTTCACGCAGCCGTTCACCGGCCTGGAAGTGATCCCCAAGGCCGGCACGGTGATCGGCGACAACGACGGCGAACCCGTCACCACGCCGTACGACGACTGCGTGCTCGTCATGCCCTCCACGCGCCAGGCGCGCGCAGGGGTGACGGTGGTGCGCTACGCCCGCCGCCGGCCGCTGTAGCGCGTTGAACGGGTGCCGATTGGGCGACCGCGCCCGGTCAGCGCCGCTCCCAGCGCGGCCCGAGCACCACGCACCCCAGCGCCAGCACCACGCAGGCCACGCCGGCCCACTGCCAGGCGGTGACGACCTCGCCCAGCACCAGCAGCCCGGCGGCCAGCCCCACCACGGGCACGCCCAGGCTGAAGGGCGCCACGCGGTTGGCCGGGTAGCGGGTGAGCAGCCCCGTCCACAGGCCGTAGCCGACGATGGTGGCCACCCAGCCCAGGTAGGCGATCGAGCCCCAGGCGACCGGAGGCAGCGCGGCCCAGGCGTCCCAGTGCAGCCAGCGGCCCGCGTCCGCATCGGTCAGGGCCGACAGCGCCGCGAACGGCAGCACCGGCACCAGGCTGCTCCACACCACGAACGACAGCGGCTTGTAGCCCGGCGATGCCCGCTGCGCCATGCGCGAGACAATGTTGGACACCGCCCAGGACGCGGCCGCGCACAGCGTGAGGCAGATGCCCACCATCGTCGCCCCGCCCACGCCCGTGCCGGTGGCCCCCGGCCCGATGAAGTTCATGGCGAAGCACGCCAGGCCCACCGCCGCGATCGCCATGCCTACCACCAGCGGCCGCCCGGGCCGCTCGCGCAGGATGCCGAACGCGAACAGCGCGGTGAAGAACACCTGCGTCTGCATGAGCACGCTGGCCAGCGCCGCCGTCATGCCCAGCTTCAGGGCGAAGAAGCCAAAGCCGAACTGCCCCACGCCCTGGAACAGCCCGAACAGCAGCACCCAGCGCCAGTGCATGCGCGGCGGCTTGAGAAAGAACACCAGCGGCAGCGCGGCGAACAGGTAGCGCACGGCCCCGAGCTGGAACGGCGTGAAGTAGCGCAGGCCCCACTTCATCGCCACGAAATTGACCCCCCAGATGACCACCACCGCCATCGCGGCCAGCACATCGCGCGTGGCCATGGCATCGCCGCCCGGCGCGCGGGCCGCCGCGCTCATGCGGCCCCCCTGCGGCCCGGCAGGCAGGGCAAGCGGAGTCGTCCAGGGCGCGGCAGCGCGGCGAAGGCGAAAGGAAGCACGGGACAGGGCATGCGGCGGTTCGCCGGCAGGCCGGCGCGGAAAAAAGGGGGCTGGGGGAAGGGGGGCGCGAGAAGATCGATTATTCAGCACGGCCCCGGTTTCCGTGTGGCCGCGCGGGACAGCGTGCCGTGTGCGGCCCCGCCCCCGCCCCGCCGACCGCTCAGAGGCTGCGCTGGTTCACGCGCTGCGACAGGGCCTGCGCGCTTTCCCGGCGCTCGCTGTAGCGGTCCACCAGGTAGGCGGCGCCGTCGCGCGTCAGCAGGGTGAATTTCACCAGCTCTTCCATCACATCCACCACGCGCTCGTAGTAGCTCGACGGCTTCATGCGGCCGGCCTCGTCGAATTCGAGGAACGCCTTCGCCACGGAGGACTGGTTGGGGATGGTGACCATGCGCATCCAGCGGCCCAGCACCCGCATCTGGTTGACGGCATTGAAGGACTGCGAGCCGCCCGAGACCTCCATCACCGCCAGCGTCTTGCCCTGGGTGGGTCGCACCGCGCCGACCGACAGCGGAATCCAGTCGATCTGCATCTTGAGGATGCCGGTCATCGCGCCATGGCGCTCGGGGGAGGTCCAGACCATGCCTTCCGCCCATTGGGCGAGCGTGCGCAGCTCGGCCACCTTGGGGTGGTCGTCGGGCGCCGCGTCCGGCATCGGCAGGCCGCGCGGATCGAAGATGCGCGCCTCGGCGCCCAAGGCCCGCAGCAGCCGCGCCGCCTCTTCGGTCAGCAGCCGGCTATAAGACCGCTCGCGCACCGAGCCGTACAGCAGCAGGATGCGCGGGGCATGGGTGGCGCGCCGCGCAGGGAACAGCCGCTCGGGATCGACGGGGGGCAGCAGCGCGGCGTCGAGGTTCGGAAGGTCAGGATTCATACGCGTGTCGGCTTCGCCCTGTCCTCAATCGCAGGCCAGCTGGCGGACGCTGGCTTGCAGCACGGCGGGGTCCAGCCGGTCCGGCGGCAGGGCGACCAGCCGCTCCAGTTGCCGCTTCATGGCGTGCAGCGTGTTGCGGAACGCGCCCAGCTTCTCGGCATCGGTGCCGCCGCCTTCGCTGGGGTCGGCATGGCGCCAGTGGGCGGTGGCCGGGTGCCCCGGCCAGATCGGGCACACCTCGCCGGCCGCGCTGTCGCAGACGGTGATGACCAGGTCCATGGCGGGCGCCCCCGGCGCGGCGAATTCGTCCCAGCTTTTGCTGCGCAGGCCGTCGGTCGCAATGCCTGCGCTGCGCAGCACCTGGATGCCCAACGGATTGGGCCGCTGGTGAGCGCGCGGGTGGCTGCCGGCGGAATGGGCATGGAAGCGGCCCCGGCCCAGGTCGTTGAGCAGGGCCTCGGCCAGGATGCTGCGGGCCGCGTTGTGGGTACAGAGAAAGAGGACGTTCAGGGCGAGTGGGGTGTCGCTCATGGAGGGCTCCGGAGGGCCGGCAGTGCGATGGGGCGAAAGAGCCCGGAGTGGCTGAAGCCCACGCGTGGCTGGCATGGCTAGCACTGGCATGCGTTGGCGGCGGCGGGAAGGCACGGCGCGCCCTGGCAGCAGTTCTCGGTGAGATAGGCCAGCAGGGCGGTCATGGCCGGGTAGGCGGCGCGGTAGATCAGGTTGCGGCCCTGGCGCTCCTGGCTGACGAGGCCTGCGTGCGTCAGTTCCTTGAGGTGGAACGACAGGGTGTTGGGCGCGATCTCCAGGCGCTCGGCCAGGGCGCCGGGCGTGAGGCCCTCCTCGCCCGCCACCACCAGCGCCCGAAAGACACGCAGGCGCACGGCCTGCGCCAGGGCAGCCAGGGCTTGGACCACATCGGATTCATTCATTATTCGACTATACAACAATCATTGAATTATTAAGATGAAAGCGGGAGACAAGGGGCAAAGGCACATGTCTTGCTAGACCCCAGAACCAAACATTTGTTTACACAAAATGCCCATCCTCCACCGCCTCACCCTGCTTCAGAAATTCCTGATCCTCGGCGTGATCGCCGTGCTGATGTCCGCGCTGCCCACCGGGCTGTACGTGCGCGGCGCGCTGCAGGAGATCGGCGATGCGCGCCACGAGAGCGCGGGCGCGCCGGCCATCATCGCGGTCAACCAGGCCGCGCAGTGGCTGCAGGTGCACCGGGGCCTGTCGGCCGCCATGCTCAACGGGGACGAGGTGCTGGGCGCGCGCCGGCCCGCCGTGCGCGATGCGATGAACAAGGCCCTGGCCGAGGCCGACCGGCAGATGGCGGCTGCCGCGGCCCCCGCGGCGCAGGTCAAGGCCTGGGCCGACGCGGCGCAGGCCTGGCGCGCGCTGGAGCAGGCCGTGGCGGCCCGCGCGCTGCCCGCCGCGCAGGCCCTGGCGCAGCACACGCAGCTGGTGGCCGACCTGCTGCGGGTGAGCGAGGAGCTGCTGCACGCCTACGGCTTCCAGACCGATCCCGACACCGCCACGCAGGACCTGATCCAGGCCTCGCTGGTCCACGCCCCGCTGCTGGGCGAAAAAATCGGCCTGCTGCGCGGCCAAGGCGCCGGGTACCTCGCGCGCGCCAGCCTGCCGCCCGAGGGCAAGGGCTCGCTGCAGGCGCTGCAGCAGCGCGTGGGCGAGTTGGAGGAAAGCACCTTCCGCAATTTCGACCGCGCCATGGCCGGCGATGCCAGCCTGCAGCAGGCGCTGGGCGCCCAGGTGTCGGCCGTGCGCCAGCGCGTGGCCGCATCGCGCGGCCTGGCCGACCGGGGGCTGCTCAAGGCCACCGAGATCACCCTGCCCGCCAAGGACTACTTCGACGACCTCTCGGCAACCATCGAGGCGCTGAGCGCCCTGAACGCCACCGCCATGGCCAGCCTGGAGGCCGCGCTGCAGCAGCGCGTGGCCCGCCACCAGCGTGCCCTGGGTGTCGCCGCGCTGGCCATGGCGCTGGCGCTGGCCCTCGCGGGCGGGCTGGCGGCGGTCTTCGTGCGCTCCATCACCCGGCCGCTGGCGCAGGCCGTGGACCTGGCCAGCGCCGTGGCCGCGGGCGACCTGAGCGGCGAGGACACCGCCCACGGCAGCAACGAGGTGGGCCGGCTCATCGCCGCGCAGCAGCAGATGCGCGCGCGCCTCAAGCCCATGGTGGCGCAGGTGCGCAGCGGCTCCGAGGGCGTGGCCACCGCCAGCGCCCAGATCGCCCAGGGCAACATGGACCTGTCGGCCCGCACCGAGGCCCAGGCCCAGCGCACTGGAGGAAACCGCCGCCTCCATGGAGGAGATGACCGCCACCGTGCGCCAGAACGCCGACAGCGCGCGGCAGGCAAACCAGCTCGCCGAACACGCCAGCACCGTGGCCGTGCAGGGCGGCGCCGTGGTCACGCGCGTGGTGGAGACCATGCAGGGGATCCACGCCGCCTCGCGCAAGATCGGCGACATCATCGGCGTGATCGACGGCATCGCCTTCCAGACCAACATCCTGGCGCTGAACGCCGCGGTGGAAGCCGCCCGCGCGGGCGAGCAGGGCCGCAGCTTCGCCGTCGTGGCCGGCGAGGTGCGCAGCCTGGCCGGCCGCAGCGCCGAGGCGGCCAAGGAGATCAAGGCGCTGATCGGCGCCAGCGTGGAACGGGTGGCGCAGGGCAGCGCCCTGGCCGACCAGGCGGGCAGCACCATGACCGACGTGGTCACCGCCATCCGCCGCGTGACGGACATCATGGGCGAGATCAGCGCGGCCAGCCACGAGCAGTCGCTGGGCGTCTCCCAGGTGGGCGAGGCCGTCACCGAGATGGACCAGGCCACCCAGCAGAACGCCGCGCTGGTGGAGGAGATGGCCGCCGCGGCGAACAGCCTGCGGGCGCAGGCGGAAGAGCTGGTTCGGGCGGCGGGGGTGTTTCGGCTGGGGGCTGGGGATGCGGTGGTGCAGCCAGGCGATACGCTACAAATTCGATAGCAATATGCCCTAGTACTGATTGCGCTGGTGGCATTTTTCGCGGCCCTTTCCTGCCCTCCCTGCCGACCCCGGCGGCAGCGCGGACCGGTCAGGGCGCCTCGCCGGCCCGGCAGGGCGCGGCCGCCAGCAGGCGGGCAGCGTACAGGAACGCCTTCGGACCGACCCAGCTGACGCTCCAGTCGCCCGCCACCGGCACCTGGCGCTTGTGCGCGATCACTATCTGCCGTTTCGGCACCACCAGGATGTACTGGCCGTGCACGCCCCAGGCCATGTAGGCGCCTGCCAGGGGCGAGTCCGGCGGCTCCTGCAGCAGCCACCACAGATAGCCGTACCCGAAGCCGCGCCGCGCGGTGTGCGCCGGGTGCATCTCCGAGGCCGGCGTCGTGGGCCGCGTGGTCTGCACCACCCAATCCGCCGGAATGATCTGCCGCCCGCGCCAGCGGCCCTGCTGCAGCATCAGATGGCCCAGCCGAGCCATGTCGCGCGTGGACAGGAAGAAGGGATAGGCCAGGTGCTCCGACCGCCGGGCATCGCCGCTGCGCACATGCCGCGCCGGGTCGAAGTCCTGCAGCTGCAGCGGCGCGGCCAGATCGTCCGCGAAGGCCTGGTAGATGCTGCGCCCCGTCATGCGCTCGAAGGCCGTGCCGGCCGCGTTGAAGTCCCAGTTGTTGTAGAGGAAATAGCGGCCCGGCACCTGAGAGCCGCGCGCCGGCGCGGCCGCCGCGTCGTCGCCCCCATTGGCGGCCGCATGGTAGACGCCCGAACGCGCCGTGAGCAGGTCACGCAATGTCGCCTGCCGCTCGATCGGCAGCAGCCCGCCCGTGTCGTCGATGCCCAGGTCCGCCAGCGTGCGGTCGAGGTCGATGGTGCCGTCCGCCACGGGCGGGCCGTACCCGAACAGCACCCGGCCGTCCTGCACCGCCATCAGGGCGGTCGTGTCCAGGGTGCGAAGGTAGTCGCCGGCGACTGCGAGACCGCGGCGGCAGGCCGGCCCCTGCTCCGCGACGGGCTGGGGCTCCCACGATGCGCCGGGAAAGGCGGCGGGCACGGGCGCCGTCGAAGCCGGTGGGACGGACGTACACGCGCTGGCGAGCAGCAGCAGGGCCGCGCCGCACAGGGTTCGCAAAAGCATCGGCATGGAATGGAAGGGGCAGCGTGGTGGGGCGCGGAATGGGTTCAGCGGTCCGGCCCCCTGCTGCCGGAGCCAGGAACCGAAACCGCCGGGCCGGTGCAGATCGGCCCGGGAAATGCCATCAATTAAATAGCAATATGCCCTAGTCCTGATTGCGCTGGCGCCCTATTTTGCGCTAATCCTTTTCCAGTCTGCCAGCGCCGTTCTCCCGCGGCAGCACGATGCGCGCCCGCAGCCCCTGCCCGGGCGCGGCATGCAGTTCCAGCGTGCCCCCGTGCGCCCGCGCCACGCGCTCCACGATCGCCAGGCCCAGCCCCGCCCCCGGCGACCCCGAGCGCGCCGCGCCGCCGCGCGCGAACGGCTCGCGCACGCGGGCGAGGTCCTGCGGCGCGATGCCCGGGCCGCCGTCCTGCACCTCGATCCACGCGGCCGCCCCCTGCGCGGCCCCGCCAGTGCGCAGCACCACGGGGGCGGCGCCGTGGCGCCAGGCGTTTTCCACCAGGTTGTCCACGGCGCGGCGCAGGGCTTGGGGGCGCAGGGGCAGCGGCGGGGCGCCGCCCGGCTCCACGCGCACGGTGCGGCCATGATCCGCCTGGGCCTGGGCGACGGCGTCGGCCAGGGCGTCGAGCGATTCGCGCACCGGGGCCTCGGCCTCGCCCACCCGGGCGAAGTCGAGGAACTGACCGACGATGGCATCCATCTCGTCGATGCTGCGCGCCATGCTGGCGGCCAGGTCGCCGTCCAGCCGGGGCTGCGCGATCTCCACGCCCAGGCGCAGCTTGGTGAGCGGCGTGCGCAGGTCGTGCGACACGCCGGCCAGCATCAGTGCGCGGTCATGGTCGGCACGGGCCAGGGCGAGCGCCATGGCGTTGATGCTGCGGCTGACGGTGGCGAGTTCCTCGGGCCCCTCCTCGGGCAGGAGCGGCGGCGGCTGGCCGCGCGCGATGCGCCGGGCCGCAGCCACCACGCGCGCCAGCGGCCGGTGCAGGTGCCGCTGCAGCCACCAGGCCGCGGCCAGCGCCAGCAGCATGCCGGCCACCGTGGCCATCAGCCAGGCGCCCGTGGCCTCCCGCGTGGGGAACAGGCCGGGCAGGCCGAGCCAGTGGTCCGCGCCGTCGAAGGACACGCGCAGCACGAGCCCGCCGGCCTCGTCGCGCCGCCAGCGGGGGGCGGTGGCGGCGCCAGCGCGGTCGGGATCGGCCGCCAGGCGGCGCTCCACGGCCTGCATGAAGGTGCGCTCCACGGGCGAGGTCCGTGCGCCGGGCGCGGCGCCAGCGGCCGTGCCGGCCAGTTGCCGGGCGCGGCGGTTGAAGGCGTCGGTGAACGCCGCCCGCTGCGCGGGCGGCAGCGCGGCCAAGCCGGCGCGCAGCGCATCGACATGGCGGGCCACGCCCTCGGCCACCTGCTCGGCGCGGGGGCGCAGGACCATCTGCCGTGCCACCCAGGCCGCGCACAGCTGGCCCAGCACCACCAGGGCCGCCACCAGCAGCCACTGCCGCCCGAGCAGGCTGCGCGGCCAGCGCGCGCGGCGCGCCCCGGTCGCGGACCCGGCCGGGGCGCTCATGGGGCGGCCTCCGCGCCATCGGCGGGCGGCGGCGCCGTGGCATCCGGCACGAACACGTAGCCCACGCCCCACACGGTGCGGATGTGGCGCGGCCGGGCCGGGTCCGCCTCGATCAGCTTGCGCAGGCGCATGACCTGCACGTCGATGCTGCGGTCGGTGGCGGCATGCGCCGGCCCGTGGGCGAGCGCGATGAGCCGGTCGCGCCCCAGCGGGCGGTGCGGGTGGCCGGCCAGCACGCGCAGCAGCGCGAATTCGGCGGTGGTGATGGGCAGGTCCTGCCCCGCGCGCTCGAGCCGGCGCTCGTCCAGCCACAGCGTGAAATCGCCGAACGCCACGCGCCCGGCCGAGGGCGCGGAGCCGGCGTGCGCACCCAGCATGCGCTGGCGCCGCACCATGGCCTGGATGCGCGCGAGCAGTTCGCGCGGCTGAAAGGGTTTCGGCAGGTAGTCGTCGGCGCCCATCTCCAGGCCGACGATGCGGTCCACCGGGTCGCCGCGCGCGGTCAGCATGAGGATGGGAATGGTCTCGCCCTGCGCGCGCAGGCGGCGGCAGATGGCCAGGCCGTCCTCGCCCGGCATCATCACGTCCAGCACCAGCACGTCGAAGCGCTCGCGCGCCAGCAGCCGGTCGAGCGGGCCGGCGCCGTCGACCGTGCGCACGGCGTAGCCGTGGTCGCCCAGGTAGCGCTCCAGCAGCGCCCGCAGGTCGGGTTCGTCATCGGCCACCAGAATCCGGGCCAGCGCATCGGTCATGGAAAAACCCCTGTGATTGCCCACGATGGTAGGGCCGGCCCGCGGCGCCATCGGCATGCCCGTGTCAGGCCATGACAGGACCTGGCGCAGCGGTCATGGTTTGTCATCACTTGGAATGCGCGGGCCATCGTTTTGGAACGGTGGCGCGGCACAGTGGCGGCGAGGGCGCAGCGATCCGCGCACGGCGCCCCACCCAACCGCCACTGCCCTCCCAGGAGCCCGATGCCATGACCGCCCACGCCCCCGCCCACACCGCCACCCACTCGCCGTCCCACCGCCTTGCGCCCCCTCGGCTGCGCCACACGCTCGTGGCCGCGCTGCTGCTGGCCGGCGCCGCATGGGCCTTGCCGGCGCAGGCCCAGGGGCCCTGGCAGGGGCGCTGGGCCGGGGGCGGGGGCCTGAAGACCGTCGGGTGGATGGGAGAGCAGAGCCCCCGCAGCATTTCGCGGCTGCCCGAGGGCGTGCAGCGCCTCTTCGACGTGCCCTACGGCAACGACCCGCTGCAGCGCATGGACGTGTACCTGCCGCCCGCCTCCGCGCGGCCGGCCGCCGGGCCACGGGCGCCGATCCTCTTCATGGTCCACGGCGGCGCGTGGCGCACGGGCGACAAGGCCATGGAGCGCGTGGTGCAGGAGAAGGTGGCGCGCTGGGTGCCGCTCGGTTTCGTGCTGGTGTCGGTCAACTACCGGCTGCTGCCGGACACGGGCGTGGCGCTGCAGGCGCACGACGTGGCCACGGCCCTCGCCACGGTCCAGCAGCGGGCGGCGCAGTGGGGGGCCGACGGCACCCGGACCGTGCTCATGGGCCATTCGGCGGGCGCGCACCTGGTGGCGCTGCTGAACGCCCAGCCGGCGCTGGCGCAGCGCGCGGGCGCGGCGCCCTGGCTGGGCGCGGTGTCGCTGGACAGCGCGGTGCTGGACCTGCCCGCCCTCATGGGGGCGCCCCACGCCCCGCTCTACGACGAGGCCTTCGGCGACGACCCGGCCTATTGGGCGGCGCTGTCGCCCTACGACCAGCTGGTGCCGGGCGCGGCGCCGTTCCAGTTCGTGTGCTCGACCGTGCGCCCGGACCACCCATGCCAGCAGGCCGTGCACATGGCCCGCCGCGTGCGCGAGGCCGGCGGCCGCGCCGAGGTGCTGCCGCAGGCGCTCTCGCATGGCGACATCAACGGTACCCTGGGGCTGGACAGCGACTACACGCGGGCCGTGGAAACGTTCATGGCCTCGCTCGACGGCGAAGTGGCGCGGCGGCTGGGACGCTGACGGCGCAGCCGGGCATGGCGGCCGAGGGAGCGGACCGGCGCGCCCCGCTGCCGCGGTAACAACCGGACACAGACCGGATGTAACAGCTGCATCGGCCTGTCATCGGAATGGGCGGGCACGCCGTTCCCAAAAATTCCTGCCCCTCCTCGCGCGCCGCCGTCGCCCCGACGCCCCGGCGATGCCCGTGTCCCCATCCGCCACGCTCCCGTTTGCCCGGGACAGACGCCCATGATGCTGACCCCCGCGGCACCCGCCCTCGGCGCCGACCACCCTGCGCCCCACTCGCCAAGCCCATCGCCGGCCCCGCAGCCCACCCCGCCCCTCGCCCCCTCGCTGCCTTCCAGCGCCCCGGCCGCCGGCGCCGCCGCGCTGACGGCCGCCCTGCTGGCCGCCTGCGGCGGCGGTGGGGGTGGCAGCGAAGACAGCGGCACCAGCCCGCCGCCCCCCGCGGGCACCCCCGCCCCCAGCCCGGCGCCCTCGGGCGGCGGCACGGGGGCCGTGAACGCCCCAGCCACCGACGAGGAGGCCGCGCGGTTTCTGCTGCAGGCGCAGTTCTCGGCCACCGACGAATCCATCGCCGAGGTGCGCGCCCGGGGCTATGCCGCCTGGCTGGCCGACCAGTTCGCCCAGCCCATCGGCACCACGGGCACCGACTGGCTCACCCAGCGCGGCTACGGCGTGGCCAATGCCGACACGCGCCTGTACAACGCGGCCTACCCCGCCGACTTCATGCTGTGGAACCAGCTGTTCACCGCGGGCGATGCGGTGCGCAAGCGCGTGGCGCTGGCCCTGTCGGAGATCATGGTGGTCTCGGTCAACGGCCTGGACCAGACCTGGAACGCCTTCCTGGCCGCCGGCTACTGGGACGTGCTCAACACGCACGCGCTCGGCAACTTCCGCGCGCTGCTGGAGGCCGTGACGCTGAACCCGGCCATGGGCGTGTACCTGAACACGCGCGGCAACCAGAAGGAAGACGCCCGCACCGGCCGTCAGCCCGACGAGAACTACGCCCGCGAGGTCATGCAGCTGTTCACGCTGGGCCTGTACCAGCTCAATGCCGACGGCACCGAGCAGCGCGACGGCAGCGGCAACCGGCTGGAGAGCTATACCGCCGCCGACGTGAGCAACCTGGCGCGCGTGTTCACCGGCTACGACTACGACCGCAGCCAGAACCAGCCCACCACCGTGGGCACCAGCACCGTGCCCAGCCCGCAGCAGGCCCGGCTGCCGATGGTGCTCACCGCCAGCCGGCATTCCACGCTGGCCGCCACGTTCCTGGGCACCACCGTCGGGGCCGGCACGCCTGGCGAGGCGGCGCTCAAGACGGCGCTGGACACCCTCTTCAACCACCCCAACGTCGGTCCCTTCATCGGCCGCCAGCTCATCCAGCGCCTGGTGACCAGCAACCCCAGCCCCGCCTACGTGGCGCGCGTGGCGGCGGCGTTCGCCAACAACGGCAGCGGCACCCGGGGCGACCTGCGCGCGGTGGTGGCCGCCGTGCTGCTCGATACCGAAGCGCGCAGCGCCACGGGGCTGGCGAATCCGCAGTTCGGCCGCCTGCGCGAGCCCATGGTGCGCTTCGTGCAATGGGGCCGCACCTTCGGGCTGCGCTCCGCACAGGGCAGCTGGAAGATCGGCGACCTGAGCGACCCCGCCACGCGCCTGGGGCAAAGCCCGATGCGCGCGGGGTCGGTGTTCAACTTCTTTCGGCCCGGCTACGTGCCGCCCTCCACCGCCATGGCCGCCAACGGCCAGGTCGCGCCGGAGTTCCAGATCGTCAACGAAACCAGCGTGAGCGGCTACCTGAACTTCATGCAGAACGCCATCCGCAACGGCATCTTCGTGAACGCGCCCGACCTGCCGCAAAACGCCAGCAACGCGAGCAACGGCTTCGACATCGCCTGCACCTATGCCAACCTGCTGCCGCTGGTGGCCGACGCCACGGCCCTGGTGCGCAAGGCGGCGCTACTGCTGTCGGCCGGCCAGGTGTCAGCCGCCACGCAGGGCCGCATCGCCGCCGCGCTGAACACCACGCCCGTCACGGCGAGCAGCACCACCGCCGTGCAGCTCAACCGCGTCGCCGCGGCCGTGCTGCTGGTGATGGCCAGCCCCGAATACCTCGTGCAGAAGTGACCGCCCCTGCCCCACGGACACGCCCACGGAACACGCCCATGCCCACGAACCCGTCCACCCCCTTCATCGACCCGGCCCGCCACACGCGCCGCGCCTTCCTGCGGCGCTCGGCCCAGTTGGCCGCCACCGGCACCGCGCTGCCGTTCGCCCTCAACCTCGCCGCGCTGGGCGAGGCCGCGGCGTTCGAAGCCAACGACTACAAGGCGCTGGTGTGCGTCTTCCTGTACGGCGGCAACGACTACGCCAACACCGTCGTGCCCTACGACAGCGCGCGCTACGCCCAGTACGCCACCATCCGCGGCGGCGGCGCGGACGGTGCCGCGGGCGGCATCGCGCTCGGGCGCAGTGCGCTGGGCGGCACCGTGCTGCAGCCGGCCAGCGCCCTCGCGGGCGGCCTGCAGTACGCGCTGCACCCCGCCATGACCGGCATGGCCGGCCTCTTCAACAGCGGGCGCGCGGCGGTGCAGCTCAACGTGGGCCCGCTGGTGGTGCCACTTACTCGGGCGCAGTACGCCAGTGCCGACCGCCGCACCTACCCGCTGCCCCCGAAGCTCTTTTCGCACAACGACCAGCAGTCGGTGTGGCAAGCGCAGGGCGCCGAAGGCTCCACCGTGGGTTGGGGCGGCAACCTGGGCGACCTCGCCCTGTCGGCCAACACCAATTCGCTGTTCACCTGCATCTCGGCCAGCGGCAACGCGGTGTTCCTCTCGGGCGACCAGGCGCTGCAGTACCAGATCAGCACCAGCGGCGCCGTGCCCATCAACGGGGTCAAGAACAACGTCTATGGATCGAGCGCCGTGCGCGGCGTGCTGAGCGAGCTGGTGCAGGCCGCCAGCGCCCACGCGATGGAGGCCGAATACGCGCGCGTGACGCAGCGCTCCATCGGCTCGGAAGGGCAGATCTCCGCTGCGCTCGCGGGCGCGGGCGTGTCCACCGCGTTCCCGACGGGCAACCCCCTGGCCGACCAGCTCAAGGTGGTGGCACGGCTGATCGCGGCGCGCGGCGCGCTGGGCACGCGGCGGCAGGTGTTCTTCGTGTCGATGGGCGGGTTCGACCTGCACGACAACCTGGTCTCGGGCCAGGCCGTGCTGATGGACCGCGTGAGCAGCGCCATGACCGCTTTCTACAACGCCACCGTGGAGCTGGGCGTGGCCGACAAGGTGACCGCCTTCACCGCATCGGACTTCGGGCGCACGCTCACCTCGAACGGCGACGGCTCCGACCACGGCTGGGGCAGCCACCACTTCGTGGTCGGCGGCGCCGTGCGCGGCGCGGCCTTCTACGGCACGCCGCCGCCCATCAGCGTGGGCAACGGCAGCGGCAGCGAAGACCAGTGGCACGTGGGCCAGGGCCGCCTGCTGCCCAGCACCGCCGTGGACCAGTACGCGGCCACGATGGCGCGGTGGTTCGGGGTGGCGAATACGGAGATGGCGGGGGTGTTGCCACGCATCGCCAACTTCGGCGGAACGCAATATCCAGTCGATCTCGGCTTCATGGGTTGATCATCCTTGAGCAGGGGGGATGCCTGCGCAGGCACGAAGGCCACTTCCAGTTCGGCTCGTTGGATGTTTTTTCGTCCGCACGCGATGCGCCTGCAGGTAAAAAACCTAGATTCTGGAAAATTCTTTTCAGGACGCTTTCATCATGTTCAAAGGTATCTTCAAGGGCGGAGGCTCTTCGTCTTCCGGTAGCTGGAATGCTTTGTCGTCAGGCCATCAAGCCGATACCGTCGAAGTGCATCAAAACGTCGCCAGTGGGGCACTGGGCCTGCCTGATGGCTATGCACACCGTACGGTATCCGTTCCATCCGAGGTCTTCGAGAATCTCAAGGCCGCAGGTCGAGCCAACCGAACAACGAGAGCAGTGCTTCATGCTGGCGCCTCCAACCAGGCATCGGACATTCGCGCCAGCGAGGGCGAAAGCTGGGCCCGCGATGCGATATCACGCAGGGACACTAGTGTCCTGTCCCGTTAATTCGCCCGCATAGTCTGGCGAGTTTTTCGAGGATGGAGTCTGCTGTAGCTGTCCAAGTAAACGGCTGGCAGGACTGGTTGTAATTCGCGATGAATGTGTCGATCTTGTTGATCAGATCCTTCACGCTGGTGAACGAGCCACGGCGGATTGCCCGCGTGGTGATGATCGAGAAGAAGCGCTCGACCTGATTGAGCCAGCTTGAATAGGTCGGAACGAAGTGCATGTGCCAGCGAGGCCGCTCGGCCAACCAAGCGCGCACCTTTGGATGCTTGTGGCTGGCGTAGTTATCAGCTATGCAGTGCACATCCAGTTCGTCGGGCACTGCCTTGTCGATGGCGCGCAGGAAGGCAAGGAACTCTTGATGACGATGCCGGGGCCGGCACTGCGCGATCACTTGGCCATTCATCACGTTCAGGGCCGCGAACAAGGTGGTGGTGCCGTGGCGCACGTAGTCGTGCGTGACACCTTCGACATAGCCAAACCCCATTGGCAGCATCGGCTGCGTACGCTCCAAAGCTTGGCATTGGCTCTTCTCGTCCACGCACAGCACCAGCGCGTTGTCAGGTGGGTTCAGGTACAGCCCCACAACGTCGCGCAGCTTCTCGATGAACAGCGGATCGGTCGACAGCTTGAAGCTGTCGGCCCGGTGCGGCTTGAGGTTGAAGGTCTGCAGATAGCGCGCCACCGTGCTCTTGCTGATGCCCGTATCGGCGGCCAGCGTGCGGGTGCTCCAGTGGGTACCCCCATCAGCAGGCTTGGTGTGCAACGTCTTGGTAATCAACTCAGCAACACGCTCGTCATCTACCGTGCGGGGGCGACCCGGGCGCAACTCGTCGTAAAGCCCTGCAATGCGATGGCGCGCATAGCGCCCGCGCCACTTGGTGACAGTGCTACGACTGATCCCCAGAGCCTGCGCAACCGCGGTGCTGGCTTTATCTGTGCCTTCGCAAGTCAGCACGATGCGCGCCCTGAGCGACAACGCCGCTGGCAGCGAACGTGATCGCGCCATGGACGTCAGTTCCGCGCGCTCCACTTCACTAAGCGCAATTTCTGTTCGGGTCGTTGCATTGGGCATGGCGGCACCTCAAGGATGGCCCGAAACCATGCAGCTATCGTGCCTGCGAATTAACGGGACAGGACACTAGCCACATCGTCAACGAGCCTCGCGCTTTCAGCGCCGCGTTGTACGCCTTCCAGTTCGTCGTGCGGTACTTGCTCCGCTGCCTGTTCTTCGTCTCTGTCACGCAGTCAGTCTACGGGCATCAGCATCGCGATTTGTGCAACAAAGCCAGCCGCTGGACCGCATCGACGGCCCGCTTAAGACCAGCGGGCAGGCGCGATACGCCTACGAGCAGCACGACGTCGTGGCGCGCAGGCGTATGGCTACATCGTGGGATCGTCCATCGCCAAGGGGCGGATCGCCTCGATGGACCTGTCCGCCGCGCGCGCCGCGCCGGGCGTTCTGACCATCGTCAATGCCCAGAACGCCGGCAAGCTCGGCAAGGGCAAGATGAACGTCGCCCGCCTGCTGGGCGGCAGCGGCATCGAGCACTACCACCAGGCCGTCGCGCTGGTCGTGGCCGAGACCTTCGAGCAGGCCCGCGCCGCGGCGCATCTGCTGAAGATCGATTACGTCAGCACGCCTGGCGCGTTCGACCTGGCGGCCGAGCGCGGTTCTGCCACCGTGCCCAAGTCCTCCAAGCCCGAGAGCGCGTTCGGCAACTTCGCCGGCCGCTATCCCGAGGCCCCGGTGCGGCTGGATGTCACCTACACCACGCCCGACCACACCCACGCGATGATGGAGCCCTTCGCCTCGCTGGCGGCCTGGGAGGGCGACCACCTCACGGTGTGGCTGTCCAACCAGATGATCGCCTGGACCGCGGGCGACCTGGCCAAGACGCTGGGCCTGGCGCCGGACAAGGTGCGGCTGGTGTCGCCCTACATCGGCGGCGGCTTCGGCGGCAAGCTCTTCCTGCGGGCCGACACCGTGCTGGCCGCGCTGGGCGCGCGCGCGGCAGGCCGGCCGGTCAAGGTGGCGATGCAGCGCCCGCTCATGGCCAACAACGGCACGCACCGGCCCGCGACCATCCAGCGCATCCGCATCGGCGCGGGCCAGGACGGGCGCATCACCGCCATCGGCCATGAAAGCTGGTCCGGCAACCTGCCCGGCGGCGATCCCGAGGACGCCATCGCGCAGACACGGTTGCTGTATGCCGGCGCTCACCGCTACACGGCGCTGCGCATCTCGCAGCTGGACCTGCCCGAGGGCAATGCCATGCGCGCGCCCGGCGAGGCGCCCGGGCTGATGGCGCTGGAGATCGCCATGGACGAAATGGCCGAACGGCTCGGCATCGACCCCATCGAATTCCGCGTCCTCAACGACACCCAGACCGACCCTGAAAAGCCGGGCCGCAAGTTCTCGCAGCGCCAGCTGGTCGAATGCCTGCGCCTGGGCGCGGAGCGCTTCGGCTGGAGCCAGCGCAGCGCGGCACCGGGCCAGCGGCGCGAGGGCCGGTGGCTGGTGGGCATGGGCGTGGCCGCGGGTTTTCGCAACAACCTGCTGATGAAATCGGCCGCGCGCGTGCGCCTGGACCGCACGGGGCGCGTGACCGTGGAAAGCGACATGACCGACATCGGCACCGGCAGCTACACCATCATGGGCCAGACGGCCGCCGAGGTGATGGGCGTCGCGCTCCAGCAGGTGGACGTGCGCCTGGGCGATTCCGCCTTTCCGGCCTCGGCCGGCTCGGGCGGGCAGTGGGGCGCCAACAACGCGACGGCCGGCGTGTACGCGGCCTGCATGAAGCTGCGCGAGACGATCGCGCGCAAGCTCGGCGTGGCGCCGGCCGATGCCGTGTTCGCCGATGGCATGGTGCGCGCTGCGGGGCGTTCGGTGCCCCTGGGCGAGGCGGCGGGCGAGGCCGGCCTGGTGGCCGAGGACGCCATCGAATACGGCGACCTCGACAAGCAGTACCAGCAGTCCACCTTCGCCGGGCATTTCGTCGAGGTGGGCGTGGCGGTGGACACGGGCGAAGTGCGGGTGCGCCGCATGCTGGCCGTGTGCGCGGCGGGCCGCATCCTCAACCCCAAGACCGCCCGCAGCCAGGTCATCGGCGCGATGACCATGGGCGTGGGCTCGGCGCTCATGGAAGAGCTGGCCGTGGACAAGCGCCGGGGCTTCTTCGTCAACCACGACCTGGCCGGCTATGAAGTGCCGGTGCATGCCGACATTCCGCACCAGGAGGTCATCTTCCTGCCGGAGACCGACCCCATCTCCTCGCCCATGAAAGCCAAGGGCGTGGGCGAACTGGGCCTTTGCGGCGTCGGCGCCGCCGTGGCCAACGCGGTCTACAACGCCACGGGTGCGCGGGTGCGCGACTACCCCATCACCCTGGACAAGCTGCTGCCGCACCTGCCGCACCTGCCCGCCCAGGCCTGACGCCGGAGGGAACGCGCCGTGGACAACCTCGATTTCCGGGTGCTGCACACCCTGCTCGACTGGCGCCGCGCGGGGGTGCACGGCTGGCTCGTCACCGTGGTGCGGACGTGGGGCTCGTCGCCCCGGCCCGTGGGCTCCATCCTCGCGCTGTCGGACCGCGGCGCGGTCGTGGGCTCCGTCAGTGGCGGCTGCATCGAGGACGACCTGATCGCACGGTGCTGCACGCCCGGCCGGGACGACGCCCTGCCCCGGGACCCGGCGAAGCCGGTGCTCCTGAAGTACGGGGTATCCGCCGACGAGGCGCACCGATTCGGACTGCCCTGCGGCGGCACGCTGGAGCTGCTGGTGGAACGCGATCCGGCACTCGACTCGCTGCAGGCCCTGGTCGAGTCGCTGGCCGAGGGCTGCCTGGTGCGCCGCAGCGTGCGGCTCTCCGATGGGGCGGTCACCCTGTCCGAGGCCCGCGGCGCGCAGGCCTTCCATGCGGATGCGCAGACGGTGGCCAGCACCTTCGGCCCGCAGTTCCGCATGCTGCTGATCGGCGCGGGGCAATTGGCCGAATACCTGGCAACCATGGCCGGCTTCAACGGCTTCGCGGTGACGGTGTGCGACCCGCGGGCGGAGTACCGCGGTGCGTGGTCGGTGCCCGGCGCCGCTCTGGCCGACGGCATGCCCGACGACGTGGTGCTGGCCTTCCGGCCCGACCGGCGCAGCGCCGTGATCGCGCTGACGCACGACCCCAAGCTGGACGACCTTGCCCTGCTGGAGGCGCTGAAGACCGATGCGTTCTATGTCGGCGCCATCGGCAGCCGGCGCAACAATGCAGCGCGGCGCCAGCGGCTGGCCGAGCACTTCGACCTGGACGCACCGGCGCTGGCGCGGTTGAAGGGGCCCATCGGCCTGTTCATCGGCAGCAAGACGCCGGCGGAGATCGCCGTGAGCGTCATGGCCGAGGTGCTAAGTGTCCGCAACGGGGTGGCGATCCCGCCGCAGATGCAGGTGGCGCCGGCCAAGGCCTTGCTCGCAGGGTGAGGCGGCGGCCGCCCGAGGGCGCCGCCGTGTCCCACCGTGCGCGGGCTCACTGGCTGTCCGCTGCCTGCTGTTTGCGGACTTCCGCCGGGAATGCCTCGCTCTGGCGAAGGCGCAGGTACTCCTGCTGGGCCGCGTCGTAGGCCTGCGTCTCCAGGCCGTACGAACGCGACAGCCCTTCGTACCGGTCGGCGCCCGCGCGGCGCCACAGGGCGAGGTCGGCGATCACCTCGGCACGGGACAGCGTGGGCTGTTGCTGCGGCGTCGCGGTGCGCTCCTGTGCCTGGGCGGGCATCGCGAAGGCACTCGCCAGCGCCAGTGCCGCGGCCACCGTGGCCCGAAGGCGTACCGGGGCGGGGGGCGAAGCAGGCAATGGGGTCTTGATCGACAGCGAGGAATTCAAGGTGAAATAGGGCATTGGGATGGTTTCCATGGGTGGACTGGCAGAGGTCCGCATGTTAGTATCGATTTAATAGTTATTCAATACCGAAACGATATGAACGCTGAAAAATCGGGCGACAGCCCCTGCCCCATCGCGCGCAGCCTGCAGGTTCTGGGCGATGCCTGGACCATGCTGATCCTTCGGGATGCGCATGCCGGCCTCACGCGCTTCGATCAGTTCAAGAAGAGCCTCGGGATCGCGCCCACCATGCTGACCAAGCGGCTGGCCGCCATGACCGAGGAAAAGCTGCTCGAAAAGCGCCAGTACTCCGAACGCCCGCCGCGCGAGGAATACGTCCTGACCCAGGCGGGGCGCGACTACCTGCCGGTGCTTTTCATGATCGGCGCGTGGGGGCGAAAGCACCGGGGCACCGGCCCGCTGGTGCGCTTTCAGGACGCCGAGCGGGGGACCGACATCCAGCCCATCGCGATCGATGCGGTGACGGGCGCGGAGATCGGAACGCGCGCCATCAAGCTGGTGAATCCGGAGTGACGGTGGCTGCGCGCTGCAGCGGCTCACACCCCTGACAGCCGGCACGCCACGCCGAGCAATCCGCAGAGCGCCAGCACCGGAATCACACCCCATCGGAGCCGGAACAGGGCCACCGCGGCCAGCACGCCGATGGCGGCCGACGCGGCGTCGAAGCGGCCTCCCAGGCCCTGTGGCCACAGCACGTGATAGGCGAAGAACACCGCCAGGTTGGCGATCACGCCGACCACGGCGGCGGTGATGCCGGTCAGCGGCGCGGTGAACTTCAGGTTGCCGTGGGTGGACTCGATGAACGGACCGCCCAGCAGGATGAATACGAACGAGGGCAGGAAGGTGAAGAACGCCACTGCGGTGGCGGCCACGGCGCCTGCCAGGAACAGCGATCCGGGCCCGAAGAGGGCATGGGTCCATCCCCCGACGAAGGCCACGAACGACACCACCATGATGAGCGGCCCGGGCGTGGTCTCGCCCAGCGCCAGACCGTCGATCATCTGCGTGGCGCTCAGCCAGTGGTGGTGGTCGACCGCGCCCTGGTAGACGTAGGGGAGCACGGCGTAGGCGCCACCGAAGGTCATCAGCGCGGCCTTGGTGAAGAACCACCCCATCTGGGTCAGCACCCCATGCCATCCGAACAGCGCCCAGAGCCCTCCCAGCGCCAGGACCCACAGCCCCCCGCCCACCAGCAGCACCTTGGTAAACCGCGTCCACGAAAACAAGGCGTGGGGCGGCGCGGGCGTGTCGTCGTCGATCAGCGCTCGCCCGGCCGATTCCGCTGCCGCGCCATGGGCGCCGCCGGCGGAAAACGCCTGTGGCGACACCCGGCCGCCCACATGGCCAGCACACGCCGCGAGCAGCACGATCGCGGGAAACGGCACCTGCAGCGCGAAGATGGCCCCGAACGCGGCCACCGCGATGCCCCACAGCCAGCGGTTCTTCAGCGTTCTGCCACCGATCCGCCAGGCGGCCTGCACCACCAGCGCCGTGACGGCCGGCTTGATGCCGTAGAACACCCCGGCGATCACCGGCATGTCCCCATGCGCCATGTAGAGCCAGGACAGCCCGATGAGGAGGCACAGCGACGGCAGCACGAACAGCGTGCCGGCGAGGATGCCGCCCCAGGTCCGGTGCAGCAGCCAGCCGAGGTAGGTGGCCAGCTGCTGGGCCTCGGGCCCGGGCAGCAGCATGCAGTAGTTCAGGGCGTGGAGAAAGCGCTTTTCCGAGATCCACCGGCGGCGCTCCACCAGTTCCGCATGCATGAGGGCGATCTGCCCGGCCGGGCCGCCGAAGCTGATGAAGCCGAGCTTCAGCCAGAAAAGCAGGGCCACGGAGAGTGGCAGCGGGTGGGGGCGTGCCGATGCGGCGTCGTCGGGCAAGGCGGTGTCCATGATCGATTCCATGAGAGCTGCCAGCACTTGGACGGGACACCGTCTACCCGGGGCGGGACGGGAGGCTGTGTTCCCGGTGCGCGGATCATAGGGCCGCCGCCGTGGCCGTGGAAGGGCCCGGACGGATCACGGCGCGCGCATGAGCCCGCCGTCCACCCGCAGGCTCTGCCCCGTGATGTAGGCCGCCCCGTCGGAGGCCAGGAAGGCGACCGTGGCGGCGACTTCCTCCACGGTGCCGTAGCGCTGCAGCGGCACGGCGGTGCGCCGCTCTTCCCACACGGGCAGGCTGTCGATCCAGCCGGGCAGCACGTTGTTCATCCGCACGTTTTCGGCTGAGAAGCTGTCGACGAAGATGCGCGTGAACGAGGCCAGCCCGGCGCGCATGACGGACGACGCCGGGAACAGCGCGCTGGGCTCCAGTGCCCAGGCCGAGGAGATGTTGACGATTGTCCCGCCGCCCTGCCTTTGCATGAGGGGCGCCACCAGGCGGGTGGGCCGGATCACGTTCAGCAGGTAGGTGTTCATGCCCTCGAGCCACTGTTCGTCGGACAGGTCCAGCAATGGCGCCCGAGGCCCATGGCCGGCGCTGTTGACCAGCACGTCGATGCGGCCCCAGCGCCTGTGGGCCAGGTCCACCAGCTGCCCGATGTCCTCCACCGACTGGTTGGAGCCGGTGACCCCCACGCCCCCCAGCGCCTCGGCGAGCGCCTGCCCTTTCCCGGAGGAGGAAAGGATGCCGATGCGAAAGCCATCGGCGGCCAGCCGGCGTGCGGCCGCCGCCCCCATGCCACTGCCGCCGGCGGTGATGAGCGCCACTTTTTCTACTGCCATTTGTCGGTCCTTGCGTGCCGCCAGTGGCACCTGGAGATTGTTCGACACCTCAGGCGTTTCGGGGGCATGGAGCCTGGCAGATCGCCTGTCTCGAATCAGTAGAAAATCTGCACCCATGACGGAACCCCTCGGGCGCATGCCCTCGCTCAATGCCCTGCGTGCCTTCGAGGCCACGAGCCGCCACCTCAACTTCCGGCTGGCCGGGCTGGAACTGGGGGTGACGCAAGGCGCCGTGGCGCAGCAGGTGCGGGCCCTGGAGGCGGAACTGGGCCTGAAGCTCTTCGAGCGCCTGCCCCGCGCGCTGGCGCTCACGTCCAACGGCCAGCGCTACATCGTCGGCGTGCGGCGGGCCTTCGAACTGTTGGTCCAGGCCACGGAGAGCCTGGTCCCCCAGCCCCTGCGACTGACCGTGAGCGTGACGCCCACCTTCGCCACCAAATGGCTCATCCCGCGGCTCGACGGCTACACGCGCCGGCACCCAGGCGTCGATCTGCGCATCCTGGCCACGGAGCGGCTGGCGCACTTCCACAACGAAGCGGTGGACCTGGCCGTGCGCTATGGCCGGCTCCCGTTCGGTCCCGGGTTGTCCGCCGATCTGCTGTTCGAGGAATGCCTGGTCGCCGTCTGCAGCCCGCGGTGGCGAGAACCGAGCGCGCAGGCCGGGCGGGCCGGCGATGGCATCGCGCAGGTGCTGCTGCACGATGCGCAGTCGCCATGGGAGACCTACTTCGAGCAGTGCGCGCCGCAGGCCAGGGCGCCTGCGGCGCGCGCCCTGCATTTCAACCAGACCACGCTCGCCATCGATGCCGCCGCCATGGGGCAGGGCCTGGCGCTGGCCCAGCAGGAATTCGTGGCGTCCGATCTGGCGGCCGGGCGGCTGGTGCTGGCCTTTCCCGAGGCCCTGCGCACCGGCGCGGGCTACTACCTCGTGCACCCCCGCAAGCAGCGGCACCCCGAATCGGTCGCACAGGTGCGGCGCTGGCTGCTGGACGGCGCGGGCGGACCGCCGGCCGCCCCACCCTCGCTGCCGGGCTAACGTCCAGGTTTCGCCACTGGCGTCGGCCGCAGCACCAGCCACAGCGCCGCGGCGATCAGCCCGCCACCGGCCGCGTGCGCGGCGGTGGCGGCCTCGCCCAGCACCAGCCAGCCCCAGGCCACGCCGAACAGCGGCACCAGGAAGGTCACCGACAGCGCCTTGAGCGGCCCCACGTCGGCGATGAGCCGGAAATACAGCACATAGGCCAGGGCCGTGCACAGCAGCCCCATGGCGAGCATGGCGGCCCACACCACGGGCGGCGCGGCCATCCAGGTGGCGGGCAGGCCGGGCTGGCGCCACACCTCCCAGGCCGCGAACGGCGCCAGCACCAGCACGGCGCCCCACTGGCTGCCCACCGCCACCAGGCGGCTGTCGAGCCCGCCGCGCGCGGTGATCCAGCGGCGCGTGAGAAAGCCCGCCGCGCCGTAGCAGGCCGTGGCCACCAGGCAGGCGCCCATGCCTGCCAGCACCTGCGGTGACAGGGCCACGGGGCCCGTCTGCGCCAGCACGGCCACCCCGGCCATGCCCAGCAGCACGCCGGCCGTGCGCGCGGCGGTGATCCGCTCGCCGAAGGCCGCGGCGCCGATCAGCACGCCCATGAGCGGCGTGGTGGCGTTCAGGATGGCGCTGTAGCCCGCCGGCAGCGTGCGGGCCGCGAGCGCGAACATCAGGAACGGCACCCCCGAATTGACCACGCCCAGCACCAGCGCCGCGCCCAGCTTGCCGTGAAAGGCCGGCCGCAGCCGCGCGAACGCCAGCAACGCCATCAGCCCGGCCGCCGCCAGCGCCACGCGCCCGAAGGCCGTGGGCACCGCGCCCAGCACCGGCACGGCGATGCGCATGAACAGAAAACTGCCGCCCCACAGGGCGGCGAGGGCGAACAGGCGGATCAGGCTGGCGAGGGTCATGGGTGGCGCCGGCGGGGCGCGGACCCCGCCGAATCGGCAAAACGAAACGACGAAACCGAAGGCTTTCGCCAAGCCCTGGCGGGCCCGGGCCGCCCCCGGCGCTGGAGGCCCATTCTTCGAAATCCGGTGGGTTCCCGCAAACCATTTATGCTGCGCGACTGTTTATTTTGACTGAACGGTCATGCGCCTGCCTCCCCTCATCGCCGTGCGATTTTTCGAAGCCACTGCGCGCCATCTGAGCGTGCGCCGCGCCGCCGCCGAGCTGCACGTCACGCCGGGCGCGGTGTCGCAGCAGGTGCGCAAGCTGGAGGAGTTCCTGGGCTGCACGCTGTTCGAGCGCCTGCCGCGCGGCCTGGCGCTCACGCGGGCGGGTGCCGAATACCAGTCGGCCTGCAGCGATGCGCTTGCGGTCATCGGCCACGCCACCTCACGGGTGGCCGCCGGCGCACGGCGTGTGGTGCTGGTCAGCTGCACGCCTGGCTTCGCCGTGCAGTGGCTGGTGCCGCGCCTGCAGGACTTTCAGCAGCACGCAGCCGGCCTGGACGTGCACGTGAGCACCACCAACCGCACGGTCGATCTGGCCGGCGAGGGCGTGCATTTCGCGGTGCGCCACGGCATGGGAAAGTACCCGGGCCTGCGGGCGGAAGCGCTGCTGGCCGACGATCTCGTGCCTGTGTGCAGCCCCCGCCTCATCGCGCCGCGGCGCATCGCGCGCGCCCGCGACATCGACGGCCCCCGCCTGCTGCACGACGAACACCGGGGCGACTGGCGGCTGTGGTGCGAGGCGCACCGTATGCTTCGGATAAACACCGAACAGGGCGTGGTATTCGCTGATTCCAACGGCGCCATCGAAGCCGCCGTGGCCGGCCGGGGCTTCGCGCTGGTGCGCCGCGCGCTCATCGGGCGCGAGCTGGCCACGCGCGCCTTGATCGGCGTGCAGGCGGGTGCGCTGGCCACACCGCTGGCGTACCACCTGGTCTATGCGGCACCCGCGCTCATCGATCCGGAGCTGCGGCGTTTCCGCGACTGGATCGTCGCGCAGGCCGGGCAGGAGCGCGGCGGCGGCGCTTGAGTGATGTGGCCGGCGCCGGGCTTCACGCCCCCGGCAATGCCCGCACCATGTACACCGCGCCCTCGCCGTAGGTGGCCAGCCGTGCGCGCTGCGCAGCGTCCTGCAGCGGTGCGGGGGCGTAGCCGTGCCGTGCCCAGTAGCCCTGCGAGCCCTGCACCGAGACCAGCGCGCTGTGGCGCAGCCCTTCGCTGCGTGCCGTGGCCCAGGCCTCGGCCAGCAGCACCTGCGCCAGGCCCTGTCCCGCCAGCGCGGGCGCCACGGCCATGTCGTGCAGGTACAGCGTGTCGGGGGCCTCGGCGGCCTCGAAGTCGCCGTGCAGCGGCGTGACCTTGCCCCGCAGCGAGCGGTAGGCCGCGAGGTAGGCGCCCAGGTGGCCGTCCCGCTCCAGGGCCAGCGAGCACTGCGCCGGGCTCGCCAGGCGGCGCAGGAACACCGCATGGCTTTCCTCGAACCCCTCGCCATAGCAGGCGCGCTGCACCTGCAGCAGGCCGGGCAGATCGGCCGCAGCCAGCGGGCGCGCCCGGGGCGGTGCGGATGGCAGGGGGTGGGATCGGGCGTGGGCGGGCATGGCGTGGGTGGTGTGAAGGAGCGTTGCGAGGGGGCGGCACGGGGAACGGAGGCCACCATCCTACGGCCGGTGCCCGCCGGCCCGTGCAGGCGCATTTCTTGCACCCTTTCGTTGCCAATTTCCCGAAAACCGTCGCCATTTGGCCCATCCGTTCGCGGCCGGAGCGCCCTGATCGGATGCAGGTGAGAGAATTTCCACACCGCTGCCCTGCCGTACTGATGCCAGACCACCATGTCTTTAAGCCGATTCCTTCGCCTTTTCGGGGCCCTCGTGGTGTTGGCCACGATGCTGCTGGTCGGCCGCATCGCCACGACGGAGTACCAGTCGGTGCGCGCGTCGGCGGCCAGCGTGGAGGCCATCGACCAGCTGCGCGCGGGGCTGCTCGCCGCCGAGATGGTGTCGCGCGAGCGCGGCCCCACCAACGGGGCGCTGGGTGGCCCGTCGCCCCTGCCGCCGGAGCTGCAGCAGCCGCTGGCGCAGGCCCGCGCCCGCACCGACCGCGCCTTCGATGCGCTGCATGGGGTACTGGCAGCGCGCAATGGCGATCCCACGCTGGCCGACGGCGCGCGGCGCGTGCTCGCCGCCAAGATGGCGCTGGCCACGGCCCGTGCGGCGGTGGACCAGGTGGTGGCACAGCCGCGCGAGGCGCGGGCGCCGGAGTCGATCCGTTCGGCCGTCTACGGCATGGTGGCGATCGTGCCGCTGCTGGCCCCGGTCACGAGCAGCCTGGCCAATGCCGCTCGGCAGCACTACCCGGCCCTGGCCGATGACGTGCAGGTCGCGCGCCTCACGGCCGAACTGCGGGAGTTCGCGGGGCTGCTGGGTTCGCATTTCACGGCGGCGCTGGCGCGCCAGCAGCCGTTCACGGCCGAGGAGCGCCGGGCCATCGAGCAAACGCGCGGGCGCATCGCGCAGCTGCGCTTCCTGATCGAACTGCGGCTTTCGGTCCCCGAGCAGCCGCGCCCCATCGCCCAGGCGTGGCAGACGGTGCAGCAGCGCTACTTCCGGGACACCGGGCCGCTCATCGACCGCATGATCGCCGCCGGCGAAGGCAACGGCCGCTACGGGCTGGACGCCGCGGGCTTCGCGGCGCTCTACGTGCCCGACATGAACACCATCTTCGACGTGCGCGACACGCTGCTCAACCAGCTGCGCGAGCGCGCCAGCGCCGAATACACCCGGGCCGTGCGCATGCTCGGCCTGGTGGCTGCGGGCTCGGTGGTGCTGCTGGCAATGCTGCTGGTGGCGCTGTCGATGGTGGACCGCCGCGTCCTGCGCCCGCTGGTGCAGACCGCGCGGGCGCTGAAGGCGTTGGCCAACAACGACCTGGATGCGCCCCTGCCCCAGCCCGCCGCCAACGACGAGATGGCCGCGGTGATCCGCGCCGCGCGCGAGCTGCAGCTGCAGACCCGCCAGCGCGAGGCCCTGGAGCGCGAGCGCAACAGCCTGATCGCGCAGCTGCGCGAGCAATCCAACACCGACTTCCTCACCGGCCTGCCCAACCGGCGCGCCTTCTTCGACGCCGCGGAAAGCGTGCTCGCGCAGGCCCGGCGCCACGGCTTCGGCGTGGTCATCGTCATCCTGGACGTGGACCGCTTCAAGATGCTCAACGACCAGTGGGGCCATGCGGTGGGCGACCAGGCGCTCGTGTCGGTGGCGCGCGCGCTGCGGGCCGAACTGCGGCTGGGCGATCTGGTGGGCCGCTTCGGCGGCGAGGAGTTCGTGGTGCTGCTGAGCCACTGCGACCCCGCGCACGGCGTGCGGCTGGCCGAGCGCCTGCGCGAGGTGGTGGCGAACCTGCAGCTGCTGCTGCCAGCATCGCCCGAGCCGCTGCGCGTGACGGCGAGCTTCGGCGTGGCCGATTCCGGCCGCCACGGCCTGGTGCTGGACCAATTGCTGTCGGAGGCCGACGCGGCGATGTACCGCGCCAAGGAAACGGGCCGCAACCGCGTGGTGCTGGCCGAGCCCCGGGCGGACACGGGCGCCGGGGAGCTGGTCATCCTTTGACGTGCCCAGACGTTTGCTATTGAATTAATAGCGATACGCCCTAGTGGAATCTGTGCTGGAGCCCGTTTTGATGCCGGGCTGCCGCACCCGGAGCCCGGCGGCCCTTCAGCGCGGCAGCACGGGCGGCTGCACGAAGTCTTCGAGCGACAGGCCCTTGTCGCGCAGCAGCGCCTCCAGCACCGGCTGCAGGGCCCCCAGGCTTTCCTGCACCGCCTCGCGCACGGTGTCCACCACCACCTGCGTGCTGCGCTCGATCTCGATGTTGAGGCGGTCGCCCGCCTGCTTGTGCTCGAACACCGTGGCGCGGCGCGTCTCGGGGATCAGCCACACCTCGAACCAGCCCTCTGCGCGGTTCACCTCGGAGACCGTCAGGCTCGCGCCGTGGATGGCGATGTAGCCCTTGGCGAAGACGTACTTGCGGAAGGCGGGCGGGATGTCCACGCGCCACACGCGGTTGTTGTCCGACTCGCGCACCGACTGCAGCGTGGTGGCGAAGTCGATGTGGCCCGACAGCGGGTGCCCGCCGATCTCGGCGCCGTCCCTGGCCGCGCGCTCCACGTTCACGCGGTCGCCCATGGCGTAGCTGCCCAGGGTGGTCACGTTCAGGCTCTGCAGCACCACGTCGAACGCCGCCGCGTTGGGCGGCAGCAGCTCGGTCACCGTGAGGCACACGCCGTCCACCGCCACGCTCGCGCCCACGGCGAGGTCCTGGCAGAAGCCGGGCGGGAAATCGATGATGAAGGTCCGCAGGCCTTCGCGGTCATGGATGGCGGCGAGGGCCGCCGTGGCTTGGACGATGCCAGTGAACATGCGTGTGGATTCCCGGTGCGTGGAAAAAGGCCGCCGGGGGCAGCGCCGCGCAACCGGCGGCCCCGAGGGTGCGGCAATTTTGCCACCCGGGTCGGGGCCCGCCGCCTGCAGGGTTTCAGCGCGCGCGCAGCAGCTCGCCCACTTCCAGCAGCACCAGCTCGTTGTCGTCGGCCCGGTTGGGCTCGCGGCTGGAGCTGAACGGCAGGTTGTTGTCGTTGCCCACCACGATGTGCGTGGCGTCCACCACGTCCACGTTCTCGATGGTGAAGAACGGGAAGGTGAGCACGCCGTTGTTCAGAGGCTTCTTTGCCAGGCGCTGCGGGTCCTGGATGTTCAGCAGGTCGATGTAGCCCACCTTGCGCAGCTCGGTGCCGGCGTTGGCATCGGTCAACTCCACCTTGTACACGCGCTTGAACTTCGCCAGGTCGTGGAAGCAGTCGGTGCGCTTCTGGCCCTCGGGGCAGGCCTTGTCGGCCGTGCCTTCGCCGTTGTCGCGCTCGATGATCAAGCCTGTGGTCTCGTCGATCATGTTGAAGTCGCCGATGGCGTGGTGGTTGGCCTCCAGCACGTACTTCCAGTGGCGGCCCGTCCACTTTTCCTGCTTCACGTCGAACTCCAGCACGCGCAGGTATTGTTTGCCGCCTTCCACCGCTTCGTAGGCCTTGGCCGATTCGTTCCACACCGGGCCTTCCAGCAGCGCGTAGAGCTTGCTGCCGTCCCTGGACGACGCCATGCCCTCGAAGCCCTTGGAGCGCTTGATCTCGAACGCCGGCGCCTTGGCATCGGGCGCGCCCGCGGCGGTGATGGCCGGGTGGTCGGGCGAGCGCACGACCTTGCCGTCCACCTGCGTCTCGAACACGGCCAGCACGCGGCCGGACAGATCGGCCTTGATGAGGTAGGGGCCGAACTCCTCGCCGATCCACAGCGCGCCGCCGGCGAACTGGAAGCTCTCGGGATCGAAGTCCGAGCCGGTCAGGTAGCGTTCCTTCGTGCCCTCTTCGGCGATGCGAAACGGTACCTTCTTGTCCGGGTCGTGCAGGAACACCGTCTTCTGGCGCTTGAACTGGCCGCTTTGGAAGTCCACCGTGTAGTGGTTCAGGTACAGCATGAAGTCCGGCGAGTTGGCCTTGGCCCCCGCCCCGTTGTCGGTCAGGATCCAGAAAGACCCGTCAGCCATGCGCTTGATGCCCGAATGGCCCTGCGCGGGCTGGCCCTTGAACGGCAGCGACACGCCCGTGGGTCGGCCGGCGGAGGTGCCTTCCACGCTGCCCAGCTGGTCCACGCGCTGCGGCGTGGTGAACTTGCCGCTGGTCTGCAGATCGGCCGGGGCATCCTTGGGCGCGGGAATAAAGGTCTGCGCCGGCAGCACCGCATGGCCGGCGAGCGTGGCGGGAAAAGCCTGCTGGGCGTGGGCGGGCAGCAGGGCGGCAGCGCAGGCCAGCAGGGCGAAGGGGGCGAGGCGGAAAGAGGGCAGCATGCGATGGCTTGTGGCGAACGAAAACCGCAACGATGCCGGCGCGCCGTTACAGGGCCATGACGGCGCTTTCCAGCGCTACTTCTGCGGCAGGGCCGCTTCCAGCCGCTGCATCTCTTCCTCCAGCGTGCCGCGGCTGCGAAAGTGGCGCTGGGCCTGGTCGTACCAGTATTCGGCGTCTTCCAGGTCGCCTTCCTGCAGATGCACGATGCCGTGCAGCCAGGCGCCCAGCGGCGTCGCATCGTCCTGCACCTGCTGGTGGGCCTCGTTCCAGCGCCCTGCGCGCAGGTGCGCCAGGATGTCGCGAAGGTCGGTCATCGGAAAGCTCCTTGTGGGGGTCGGCGGCGCCACGGCGGCTCGGGCGGGCGCGTTGTCTGCCGGAGTATCGCCGTGCAGTGTCGCGGTGCAATGGGAGCTTCGAGCCGGTGATCAGCCCGAGCGCTGGCGCGCGAGCGTCCACCACGCCGCCCCCACGATCAGCGCCCCGCCCAGCCATTGCACCGGGCCCAGACTCTCCTCCAGCCACAGCACGGCGAACAACGCGCCCCAGGCCGGCTCGGTGCCCATCAGCAGGCCCACGCGGCTGGGGGCGGTGTGTTTCAGCGCCCAGTTCTGCGCGATGAAGGCAAACACCGTGCAGCCCAGCACCAGGTACAGGCTCGCGGCCCAGAAGGCGCCCTCGGCCGGCAGGGCGGGCAGCCCGCCCGGCAGCGACACGGCCACTACCAGGCACCCCAGCCCCACCACGGCGGACTGCACGGCGGTGAGCAGCAGCATGGGCGCCTGGGCATGCCGCCGGGTGAGGCGGCTGGTGGCGCACACGGTCACGGCGCGCAGCGCGGCGGCGGCCAGCATCAGTCCGTCGCCCAGGCCCCATCGAATCTGCAGGCCGCCGCCCGCCAGCAGCGCCGCGCCCAGCAGCGAAACGGCCGCAAAGCCGAACACGGCGCCGGCCGGCCGCCGGCCCAGCATCCACCATTCGGCGAACGGGGTGAACACCACGCACAGGCTGATGAGGAACGCCGCCTGGCTGGCCTGCGTGTGCGCCACGCCATAGGTCTCGCACACGAAGATCGCCATCAGCAGCGCGCCCAGCGGCAGGCCGGCGCGCAGGGCGCCCTGCCATTGCGCCCGCGTCGCCCGCAGGCACGCCGGGGCCAGCAGCGCCGCCGTGAGCAAAAACCGCACGGCCAGGAAACCCAGCACCGGGTAGAACGCCAGCGCCCCCTTGGCCACGCCGTAGCTGGTGCCCCAGACCACGGCCACCAGCAGCAGGACGAGGTCGGCGCTGCGCAGCAGCGTGGCGGGGCGGGCGAGGGGCAGCGTGGTCATGCGGCGATCGTAGATTCATGCCGCGCCATCGATAATGGCCGGTCAGAGAACAACATTGGTTCCCCATGCGCACAAATGACGCCCTGGACTGCCTGCCCGACATGGCGGTGTTCGCCCGCGTGGCGGCGGCGGGCAGCTTTTCCGCGGCGGCGCGCGAACTGGGCCTGACCCCGTCGGCCGTGAGCCGCCAAGTGGCGCGGCTGGAAGGCGTGCTGCGCGTGCGGCTGCTGGAGCGCACCACCCGGCGCCTGCGCCTGACCGAGGCGGGCCACGCGGCGTTCGCGCGCTGCCAGGGGCTGGAATCGTGCGCGCGCGAGGTGCTGGCGCTGGCCGGCCACCATGCCGACGTGCCCAGCGGCCTGGTGTGCATGAGCGCGCCCAAGGCCTATGGACGCCAGCGGCTGCACCCGCTGGTGCCGTCCTTCCTGGCCGCGCATCCGCAGGTGGACGTGCAGCTGGTCATCACCGACCGCACCGTGGACCTGTTCACCGAGCACATCGACGTGGCGGTGCGCATCACCGACGCGCCGCCCCCGGGCCTGGCGGGCCGGCCGCTGGAGCCGGTGGAACACGTGGTGTGCGCCAGCCCGGCCTACCTGGCGCAGCGCGGCCTGCCGGAGCACCCGCGCGATCTGGCGCAGCACGACTGCCTGCCCCTGGGCGAGGACGAGCGCGACCGGCACTGGCGCTTCGAGCGGCCGGGTGGCGCAGCGGAATCCGCCGTGGTGAAGGTGCGCGGCCGCTACGTGGCCAACCACAGCGAGGTGCGGTGCGAGGCCGCCCTGGGCGGCCTGGGCATCGCCTCGCTGCCGGGCTTCACGGCGCAGGCGGCCCTGGCGGCCGGCACGCTGGTGCGCGTGCTGCCCGGCTGGCGCCACACCACGGCGTACTCCGGCATGGCCTGGCTGCTGTACCCGCCCAACCGCTTTCTGCCGGCGCGGGTGCGGGCCTGGGTCGACCATGTGGCGCAGGGGCTGGCCGCGCGGCTCGCATGAGGGGCCCGCGCGGCGCCTGCCGGTCCCTGCCGGTCAGTCCTCGTGCGTGTCGTGCGTGGCGGCGCTGCCCCGGCGCCAGTAGCCCGAGGCCTTGACCCACTTGGGGTAGGCGCCGCGCTCGCCCACCAGGTGCGCGCGCAAGGCCTTGGCCACGGCCGATTCGCAGGCCACCCAGGCGTGGAAGTCGCCCGCGGGCAGGGTCTGCGCGCGCAGCGCCTGCAGCAGGGGCTCGGCGGTGCCGGCCTCGGCGCCCTGGCGGTGCATCCAGACGATGCGGGCATCGGCGGCGGTGGGCAGGGGCTGCTCGTCGGCCGGGCCGTCCACCTCGGCCAGCACCAGCACGGGCGCGCCGGCGGGCAGTTCGGCGAGGCGGCGGGCGATGGCGGGCAGGGCCGTGTCGTCGCCGATCAGCACGTAGCCGTCGAAGGCGGTGGGAATGACCATGGAGCCGCGCGGGCCTCCCACGCCGATGGTCTGCCCGGGGGCGGCCTGCAGCGCCCATTGCGTGGCCGGGCCCGCGTCGTGCAGCGCGAAGTCGATGGTGAGGGTGCGCGCGGCGATGTCGTGGTGGCGCGGCGTGTAGTCGCGCATGGTGGGCCGGGGCGAGTCGGGCGCGAGGCCCCCGGTTTCTGCCGGCACGGCAAAGTCGATCCGGCCCGTGCCGGGGTCGGGCAGGATGAGCTTCACGTGGTCGTCGAAGCCCGCGCTGTCGAAGCCCTCCAGGTCGGGGCCGGTCAGGGTGATGCGGATGCAGTGTGGTGTGACGCGCTCGGCGCTTTGCACGGTGAGGGTGCGCCGGCGCAGCTCATGGCGCATGCGTTGGGGCGCGCGCGCCGCCAGCAGTTCGGGGGAAGGCTGCGCTGCGGCGGCGGCAGAGGTGGCTGGGGTGGTGGTCGAAGCGGACAGTGCGGTCATTTCAGGCTTTCTGCCGGGGCGATGCTGGCGTTGCGGAGGGAGGCCAGGGCGTCGTGGGGGCGCACTCCGGGCAACGGGGGAGCCGGGGCGGTCGCTCTGGGGCGTCCTGCAGGCCGGCGGGGAACAGGTTCTAAAGGCGTTCGATCTGCCGTGCCGCGGCGTCCAGCGCATCGGCGATGGCATGGATCTGCGCCTCGGCCAGCGGCTCGCGCGCCAGGCGAAGGTGCAGTGCATGGCGCAGGTTGTGCACGGCGCGCTCGATGGGCGCCGGGCGCTCGCCGTGACCGCCGCCGCGCATCGGCAGGCCGCTGGCCATGCGGGCCAGCAGCGCATCCACCTCGGTGCGGTGTTCGGCCAGGTGGTCGCGCCCCGCATCGGTCAGCGTGTGCAGCTTGCGGCCGCCATCGGCGGTGACGGTGACATGGCCCATCTCTTCCAGCAGGGTGAGCGTGGGGTAGATCACGCCGGGGCTGGGGCTGTAGGCACCGTTCAGCCGGTCCTCGATGGCCTTGATGAGCTCGTAGCCGTGGCGCGGCTTGTCGGCGATGAGCTGCAGCAGCACGAGGCGCAGGCCACCGTGGCCGAACACGCGGCCGCCACCGCCACCGCGCCGCCCGCCGGCGCCGTGCAGCTGGGAAATGTCGAGGTCTTTCATTGTGCTTCCGATATATCTTTTTCAATAAGATATATCGAAATACGATGCGCAATCCAACGGCTGCGCAATGCCCCCCAGCCGCAAAAGGGTCAGGCGAACGCCGCCGCGTGCCCGCGCGTGAAAGCCTCTTCGAACACCGAATAGCCCGACCAGTCCGCATGCGCGAACGCCAGCCGCGCGGTGCCGGGCGTGGGCGGCACGGGCACGCGCTCTCCATTCGATAGCGCATAGCGCTTGCCAGACGGGCGCTGGGGCGCGATTTTGCTGAGAAACGCCTGGGTGCCCGGCACCGGGATCGACATGGCGTGGCCGTAGCGCGTGATCTCCATGCGCCGCGCATGCTTGGCCAGGTCGGGGTGCGGCGCGGCCAGCCCGGCGAGGATGGCGTCGCGCCAGTGCGCCCAGGGTTGCTCCGCCAACTGCCGGCGGCCATCGGCCACGTCGCCCAGCGCCTGGTAGTAGGTGAGCACGGTGGCGGCCGGGCGCGGGTCCAGCCGCTGGTGGCCGGCGTTCACGTAGCCCAGGCCGCCGGGCGTGGGGTCGGCGTAGAGCACGTTGTCCCAGGCGGGGGCTGCGCCTTCGCGGTCGGCCAGCGGGGCGTCGATGTGGATGTTGGCCACCAGCCAGGGCGCCCACGACAGGCGCTGCGCCGCCTGCTGCAGGAAGCCGGGCGGGTTGCGCACCACGCGCGCCGCGATGAAGACCGGCAGCGCCACGATGCAGCGGCGTGCCTGCCAGCGCTCCACGCTTTCGCTCGCGTGATGGAACACGTCCACCTCCACGCCCTGGCGGGTTTCCTCGATGCGCAGCACCGAGCTGCCGGTGCGCAGCTGCCCGCCGGCCTGCAGCGGCGCGGCCAGGCGCTGGGTGAGCCAGCCGTTGCCCTCGGGCCAGGTGAGCACGCCCTCGCGGTCTTCGGTGGCCGCATCGCCGGGAGCATGGAAGCCGTGGCGGCTGGCGAAGTAGTGGATGCCCGCCCAGGCCGACACGCGCGCCGTGCCGGCGCCGTAGTCGTCGCGGCAGCAGTAGTCCAGGTACCAGCGCAGGTGCGTGTCGTCGAAACCCTCCTGCTCCAGCCATGCTATGAAAGTAATAGCGTCAAGCCCTAGATGAATCTGTGCTAGGGGCTGATTGGGCTTCCATCCTTTGACCACCGGCATGGTGAAGGGCGCCGCGCGGCCCAGTTCGGCCACGCGGGTGGAAAAGCGCCGGTACTGCGCCAGCGTTTCGGCGCCCACGCCCTGCACGGGCAGCAACCCGTCCTGCCACTGGCCCTGGAAGAACAGGCGCTCCTGCGGGCTGTGGCACAGGTGGCGCTCGTCGTAGCGCCAGCGCCCGGCCACGCGCTGGCGCAGGCCCAGTTCTTCCAGCAGGTCCTGCACCTCGCGCGCGCTGTCGCCCGGCACGGGCAGGTAGTGCGCGCCCAGCGGGCAGGCCAGGCCGGCCACGCTGCCGGCGCGGCTGTTGCCGCCGGCGGTGTCCTCCAGCTCCAGCACCACGAAGTCGTCGGTACCGGCCAGCCGCAGCGAGCGCGCGGCGGCCAGGCCGGCCACGCCCCCGCCCGCGATCACCACCTGGGTGCGCCGGACGATGTCGGGCTCGATCGGCCCGCCCTTCTGGAGCCGGTCGTGCAGCGCGTGGCCGCGCGCCATGTCGATGCCGGCAAAGCCACCCTCCAGTTCGGGCGGGGCGCCGCACCCGGCAAGGGCGGCGGCAGCGGCCGAGGTGGCCGAGGCGGCGAGGAATTGGCGGCGTTGCATGTGGGCGGTGCGGCCGGGCGGCCAGCGCGGTCAGTGGGCCGCCACCTTACCCCACTCCTGCTCGTAGGTGTGCACCAGCACCTGGTTGGACAGGCGGTTGACCTCGGCGGGCACGCGCGCCATGTCGCGCGGAAAGTCGAACAGCAGCGCCAGCGTGGGCACTGACAGGAATCGCAGCCCCTCGGGCAGCGCCTGCGGCAGGTGCCAGGGCCGGCGGCTGGCGATCACGAAGCCCCATTCGCCGAAGCTGGGCACATGGGCGTGGTACGGGGCGGTGCGCAGGCCCAGCGATTCGATGGTCTGCACCACCGTCCAGAAGCTCTGGCGCGCCACCAGGGGCGAGGTGGTCTGCACCACGGCGTAGCCGCTGGCGGACAGGCGCTTGTCCAGCAGGGCATAGAAGCTGTTGGTGTAGAGCTTGCCGATGGCGAAGTTGGTCGGGTCGGGAAAGTCCACCACGATCACGTCGAAAAAGTCTTGTGCCCCCACGCTCCCCGCTGCGCGTGGTTCGCTGCCCCCCGAGGGGGCCCCCGCGCCTTGGGGCGGCCCGGCGGCGCTGGAGTCTTGCGCCCCCACGCTCCCCTGCTGCAGCCACTGGAACGCGTCGGTGTTCACGACATGCACCTTGGGGTTGGACAGCGCCCCACCGTTCAGCCGCGCGAGCGTGGGGTCGTCGGTGAACAGTCGCGTCATCGCCGGGTCCAGCTCGACCAGCGTGACCGACTCGACCGAGGGGTACTTGAGGATCTCGCGCACCGCCATGCCGTCGCCGCCGCCCAGCACCGCCACGCGCCGCGGCCCGGCGCCGCCCGAGGCGAACGCCGCCATCGCCGGGTGCACCAGGGCCTCGTGGTAGCGGTACTCGTCGCGCTCGGCGAACTGCAGGTTGCCGTTGAGGTACAGCCGGTGCCCCGCCTTGCCCTCGGTGACCACGATGCGCTGGTAGGGCGTCGCGCGGCTCACCACGATGCGGTCCTGGTAGAACTTGTCTTCGGCAAAGCGCGTGATGTGCTCCGCGCCCACCAGCCCCGCCAGCAGCACGCCCACCACCGCCACGCAGGCCAGCACGTGCGCGCGCAGGCGCCGCAGTTCGTGGCGGAACAGCCAGACCGCCCACAGCGCCACCGCCGCGTTCATCAGGCCGAACAGCAGCCCCGTGCGGATCAGCCCCAGGTGCGGCACCAGCAGCAGCGGGAACGCGAGCGACACCGCCAGCGCCCCGAGGTAGTCGAACGTCAGCACCTGCGAGACCAGGTCCTTCAGCACCGCGTTGCGCTTGAGGATGCGCATCACCAGCGGAATCTCCAGCCCCACCAGCGTGCCCACCAGCAGCACCATGCCGTACAGCAGCACGCGGAACGCGCCCGGCGCGTAGGCGTTGGCCAGGAACAGCGTGGCCGGCAGCGCGCCGCCCACCAGGGCCACCAGCAGTTCGATGCGCAGGAAGTGCGCGGGCAATTGCCGTTCGAAGTAGCGCGACAGCCACGATCCCACGCCCATGGCGAAGAGGTAGGTGCCGATGATGGTGGAGAACTGCAGCACCGAATCGCCCAGCACGTACGAGGCGAGCGCGCCGGCCGCGAGTTCGTAGAGCAGGCCGCAGGCGGCGACGACGAAGACGCTGGCGAGCAGGGCGATGTCGATGGGGCGCGGCGCGGGCGCCGCGCTGGCTGTGGTGGTGGGCAACGAAGCGTCCGGCATCAGTGCTCCCATGCTTCGCCCAGCGCTTCGGCTTGCTGCAGCACCAGTTCGACGGCGCTGTCGGCTTTGTCGGGCGGGTATTTGTACTTGCGCAGGATGCGTTTGACCATCAGCCGTAGGCTGGCGCGAACGCTTTCGCGTCGGCTCCAATCCACCGTGATGTTCTTGCGAAGGTTCTCCGTTAACTCATGGGCAATTTTTTTGAGCGTTTCATCGCTCAGTTCGCGCACGGCGGCCTCGTTTTCGGTCAGCGCGGTGTAAAAGCGCACCTCGTCTTCGGTCAGTCCGAGCTTCGTGGCCAAGCCGTGGGCCTCGCGAAATTGGCGGGCCATGTCCAGCAGTTCCTCCATCACCTGTGCCGTTTCAATGCTGCGGTTCTGGTAACGGGCAATCACCCCACTCAGCAATTCTGAAAACTTCTTGCTCTGCACCAAGTTGCTGGCAAAACGGCTTTTGATTTCGCCCTCCAGCAGGCGCTCCAGCAGTTCCACCGCCAGATTGCGTTCGGGCAGCGCCTTCACCTGGGCCAGAAAGCTTTCGCCCAGCAGGCCGATGTTGGGCTTTTCCAGCCCTACGGCGTCAAAAATATCGACGACGCGCTCGGATACCACCGCGTGGCCGATGATCTGGCGCACGGCCAATTCGCGCTGTTCGTCGGTGCGTTTTCGGGCCGTGATGTCGCGCTTGGTCAGAATCACCCTCACCGCCTGCATGAAAGCCACCTCCTCGCGCACGGCTTTGGCCTCGTCCAGAGTGCAGCTCAACGTGAAGGCGTGGCTCAGTGCCAGGGCCATGTCGGCGAAGCGCTTCTTGCCGTCTTGCCCTGCCTGGCGCGGCAGGCCCAGCACATGGTTGGCCGCGCCCGCCAGCACGCGGTGGCCGCCGATCAAAAAGCTGCCGTAGTCAAACCCGTGCAGCAACGCCCGCAGCGCATCGAGCTTTTCCAGCACCACGCTGAAGGCTTCGTGCGCGTCCACCGTGGGACGGCCCCGGCCGTTGGCTGCGGTGTATTCCTTCATGGCGGCTTTCAGCTCGTTGCCGATACCGATGTAGTCCACCACCAACCCGCCTTGCTTGTCCTTGAACACCCGGTTCACGCGTGCAATGGCCTGCATCAGGTTGTGGCCCTTCATGGGCTTGTCCACATACAGCGTGTGCATGCAGGGTGCATCGAAGCCGGTGAGCCACATGTCGCGCACGATCACGATGCGCAGCGGGTCGGCCGGGTCCTTGAATCGCTTTTCCAGCCGCTTCTTCACCAGTGCGCTGTAAATGTGGGGGCGCAGAAGCGGTTTGTCGGAGGCGGCACCGGTCATCACGACCTTGATGGCGCCTTTTGCGGGGTCGGCGTCGTGCCAGCAGGGCCGCAGGCGCACGATTTCGTCATACAGGTGCACACAGATGTCGCGGCTCATGCCCACCACCATGGCCTTGCCAAATTGAGCATGGTTTCGTTCTTCGAAATGCGCCACCAGGTCTTGCGCCACACGGGCCACACGGGGCTCGGCGCCGACTATTTGTTCCAGCGCGGCCCAGCGGCTCTTCAGGCGCGATTGCACGCTTTCTTCCTCGTCCTCGGTCAGCTCGTCCACCTCTGCGTCGATGTCGGGCAGTTCCTCGGCCTTCAGGCCGAGCTTCACCAAGCGGCTTTCGTAAAAAATGGCCACGGTGGCACCGTCTTCCTTGGCCTGCTGCATGTCGTACACATGGATGTAGTCACCGAACACTGCGCGGGTGTTGCGGTCGGTGCCGCTCACCGGCGTGCCCGTGAACGCAACGAACGTAGCGTGCGGCAGGGCATCGCGCAAGTGCTGGGCGTAGCCCACTTGGTAGCGGCCCGGCAGATCGTTGCCATGGATGGGAGGCGTGAATTCGACGCCGTGCGGTGGTGCGATGCCATCGCCAGTCACTATGGGTTTTGTAGCTGTCTGCGCCGGATACGGGTGCGCTGAAGCTGTTTTCTTTACCTTGAACCTGGCCTCGAATCCATACTGCGTGCGGTGGGCCTCGTCGGCAATCACCACAATGTTGTGGCGGTCCGACAGCATGGGATAGCTGTCCTCGTCTTCGCCGGGCATGAACTTCTGGATGGTGGCAAATACGATGCCGCCGGAGGGACGATTGGTCAGCAGCGTGCGTAACTCCTGCCGGGTGCGGGCCTGCACCGGCTGCTCGCGCAACAGGTCTTGCGCCAAGCCGAACACGCCCAGCAACTGGCCGTCCAGGTCGTTGCGGTCGGTGATCACCACGATGGTAGGGTTGTGCAGTGCGGGTTCCTGCATCACGCGGGCGGCAAAGCAGGTCATGGTGATGCTCTTGCCGCTGCCCTGCGTGTGCCACACCACACCGCCTTTTCCCTTGATGCTCGGATCTGCGCCACGGCCCGGCGTGGCAGCGGCCACCACTTGCGCAATCGCGGCGCGCACCGCATGGAACTGGTGGTAGCCCGCTATCTTCTTTACCAACTCGCCATCGTCCTCGAACAGCACGAAAAAACGCAGGTAATCGAGCAGGTAGTGCGGCGCCAGCAGGCCGCGCACCAGCGTCTGCAGCTCGTTGAACTGGCCTAGCGGGTCCAGTTGCACGCCGTCAATCGTGCGCCATGCCATGAAGCGCTCGGCGCTTGCGCTCAGCGATCCCAGCAGGGCCTCGGAGCCGTCCGAGATCACCAGCACCTCGTTGGTATGGAAGAGGTCAGGGATCTGCTCCTTGTACGTCTGGATCTGGTCGTACGCCTTCCACACGCTGGCGGCCTGGTCAGCGGGATTCTTCAATTCCAGCAGCACCAGCGGCAGCCCGTTCACGAACAGCACCACATCGGGTCGGCGCGTGTGGCGGGGCCCGCGCACGCTGAACTGGCTCACGGCCAGCCAGTCGTTGTTCTCTGGCGCGTCCCAATCCATCAGGCGCACGAAGTCGCCCATCGACTCGCCGCCCCATTGGTACTGCAAGGGTACGCCCGCCACCAGCAGCCGATGAAAGCGCCGGTTGGCCGCCAGCAGCGCGGGTACGCCCAGGTCCTGCATCTGCGCCAGCGCGTCTTCGATGGCAGTGGCCGGCACGCCGGGGTTCAACCGCACCAGGGCAGTCCGCAGACGGCGTTTCAGCAACACCTGGCGGTAATCGTTGCGCTCGGGCGCTGGGCCGTCAGGGGCGATGTCGGGACCGGCAACGTGGACGTAGCCCACATCCTGTAGCCAGGCCAAGGTTTCGCGTTCGAGCTGGTCTTCGGTCATGGCAGGGTCTCGGTCTGGCCAACAGGAGGATCGGCTTGCTGCGTTGTCATGAGCCATCGGCCCCATGGTCCGCGCTATCTGCAGTTCGGTAGGACTGCATTTCATGGGTAGGAGTCCCTGGAAATGCCCTGCGGATGCGATGGTCCTTGACCAAAGTGTCCAGATACCCTTTTCGCAACCCATCTGCATCGCGGTTCAGCAGTTCAGCCAGAACGCTCAAACGGACGTAGCGCCCTTTGCATACGGAGAGGATCACCGCAGCCATGCTGTCCCGATCCAGCCGGGCTTTGGCTCTTGGCAAAGCGGCACGCTGCAGTAAATCGTCGCGCAACGCGGGTGACAACGCCTCCAAGGCATCCACCACGGGCGCATCCAGCAGGGGAGAAAGCAGGCATCCATGCCCGTCCCGAGGCGCCTGCTCGGTCCCTTCACTCAAAACCCTGCTGCTGGCGCCTGCCAATGTTCCGGCGCTATTACCGGAGCTATCTTCGTTACTACCGGAGCTGGCAGCGTTACTACCGGAGCTGTGATCGTTATTACCGGAGCTACCCCCCACCGCAAAAACCTGCTCCGGGGAAACTGGGGCCGAGCCGGGCAAGTGGTACACCTTGCCCCGGGACTGCCCTTGCGACAGCAGCATGCCGTCTCGCTCCAACCTGGCCAGCGCCTGGCTCAGATCGTGCGGATGATCGGTGCAAATCTCGGTCATGCGCGCGTGGTTGACCACGCCCTCGATCATTGCAGTGGCCAAAATGACCCGTCCCAAGGAATTGACGCGTTCGAAGGCTGTACCGAAGCGGGCCTTCAGGGTGTCCAGCACCGGCCCAGGCAGCAGATCCAGCATGTGCAATTCCAGCAAGGTCTGTTCCGGCACGTCCTTTTCCCGCAACAGTGGCTGACGCCAATGCCGGCTTTGCCACCCGCTGAAAATCTTGGGCATGCCAGAGCCACCCCGCTCTCCCAGGCCGATCAACAGGAACATCTGGTGCAGGATGCGATTGCGGCAATCACTCTCGCCGCCCCGGATCACCTGCTCCAGGGGCAAGCGCAGACCGCCGGGATTGCGAAAGCCGAACATGTCTGGCCGCTTCACCACCAGCACCGATACCCGCCCGGTGTAGTCGGCATGCACCAGCGTATTGACCAGCGCTTCGCGCAAGGCCACATGCACTGGGGTGTCGTCTTGCCGCTGCCCGCCCTTCAGACCGAAGGGCACCTTCAGGTCCACTACCAGCTTGCGGTAAACGCGGCGGTAAAACTCGAACAGGTTGCCGGACCAGGTGCCGTCGGGCACCAGACGGTCCACCCAGCGCAGTTCCGTCTTGGCTTCCGGGCGCTCCTGATAATCCACGAAATAGTGCGGCACGGCCTCCTGAATGGCCGACCACCGGCCAAACATCAGCAGCCCTGCGAGCGTCAGCCCCTCCACGCCCGTGGCACGGTCGCGGCGCCACCCTCGCAGGCTTTGCAAGAAGGCGAAATCGTCCTGTTCCAGATAAGGATGGCCGGGCTTTTCATCCTTGAGCATCTGGCGGTAGATGCGCAGGCTTTCCATGTCGATGTCCTCCATGCCGAAGTGCGACAGGATGCGGGCGTCGCGCTCGTCCTCCACCTGCTCTGCCAGCATGCGCTTGACCGTCTCTTCATCGCACAGCCGGTCGCCGTCGTTGAGCCTTTTGTAGGTATGGCCGAGCGGCTGGCCGTTGAGGAATACGGGCCTTTGCTTGCGCGTGGCCTGCGGAATGCGCACCAGCAAGATCGTCTGGCCCTGCAGCGCCATCTCCTGCACATCGGCATCCGCCAGCAGGTTGGCGCTGACCTTGCCCGGGTTGTTCAGGTTGTTGAACAGGTCTGCCCGCACCTTGGCCGGGTTGGCAATGCCTGCGATGGAGAACACCCCCTCCTTCTCGCGCACCCCCAGCAGCACCACGCCCCCATGGGCGTTGGCCATGGCCGAATAGGTGGACCAGAAATCCTTGGGCACCTCTCCCTGGCCGCTTTGCCCCTGGGCCAGCTTGCATTCCAGTTCCACCGTCTCGCGCAGCAAGGAGAGGTCTTCCATGGAGTGGATGGAGAACATCACGCGGTTTCCTTGAGCAGGGCCTGCGCGTCGGGCAAGCGCAACTGGCCGGAGATCAGGCGGGGGAGCAGGGTGTCGCGGAGGGTGGAGAGGGTTTGGGCTTGCTTTTCGTTCTTGACCAGCCTGTTAAACAAAGCGCCTGCAACCTCTGCAAATGCATTCACGATCTGATCGGGTGGAATCAGCGCAGGAATGGGTCGAAACGCTTTCTTGCTGATTTCCATGAAGGTTGATCCGTTGGCTCGCGCCTTGATGGATTCCATGTTTTGGCGGCACCAGAACAGCATGTACAGCGGCGGGAGCAAACCTCCGGGTGGGATGGCGATATAGCCTTGGTTGATAGCCAAGGGAACATGAGCAACAGCGAGGTAGCCAATGGGTGCCCGAGATGACAAAAGCAACGTGCCTACCGGCAGCAAGCCCGAGCCGATCTTGGACAAACCTTGGTCACTGAGCTTGCGTTCGGTATCCAGCAGCACTGGCGCAGCCACACCCGAAAGATCTTTGGGCGTGGTCCAGCAGTGAACTGCCGGGGTCCAAAACGCCGGGTTCTTGGTGTCTGGTGTGGCGCCCCCCGTTGCTTCAACGGCATCACCAATCGGCAACACACGCCACCCCTTCGGCACCCACCCCAACTCCGACTTCTCCAGCGCATCGGGAAACAGCGCGGCGGTGGCTTCGTCCATGCCTTCGGGGGCGCGGCCTTCCATCTTGGCGCGCACGGGGTCGAAATCGACAAACCACGACTTGAACAGGGCCTGGGCAATAGCTTCGAGCGTGGCGTTGGTTTCGCGCAGAAGGGTGATGCGGTCGTCGAGCGCCCCGAGAACCGCGGCAATTTGCCGCTGCGCCGCTAATGAAGGAATGCGAAGCGGAGTTTTCTTCAGGATGCCGAGGTTGGTATGCGGCACTCCGGTTTGAATCGCCGTGTTTTTGATGTACTCAAGTTGCTCAGGAGACTGGAATGCGTAGTAGAGGAAGTTGACATCAGCCTTTGTTGAATCAAGCGTTACCTTCATCTGACTCTGCGAAATGATGTATTCCGAGTAGGGAGACCCCGGAACGATTGCCACTTGACCGAGGGTACCGCGCTGAGTAAAAACCAAGTCACCGGGGCGCGCTTTGTTTGGGCTCAGCGAGTCGGCTTTCACCGAAGAGACGAATACGAACTCACCACCTACCCAGCGACCTCCCATGTTTTGTCCACGAATAACTGGAATGCCTTCAGGAGCGTAGTCTTTTGAGACAAGGTTCGACCCAAACGGACCGCCAACTACAGCGTTCTTGGTTGGTGCTGCAAGTTCTTCAAGAAACAGTTCATCAAAATTCATACCCCAGCCCCCCCAGCTTCGCCCGAATCACCGCATCCAGCTCCGCGCCCTTGGCCATCTGCTCGCCCAGCTTCTCCGTCAGCTTGACTATCTTGTCGGCAAAGGCCTCGTCGTCGTCCTCCACCGCCTCGGCGCCCACGTAGCGGCCGGGGGTGAGTACGTGGCCGTGCTGGGCGATCTCTGCCAGGGGCACGCTGCGGCAAAACCCGGGGTGGTCTTCGTAAATGGTGATGCTGGCACCGGTCTGCGGCCCGCCGCGCCAGGCGGCCACGGTGGTGGCGATGCGGTCGATGACCTCATCGGTCAACTCGCCCTGCACGCGGCTGATCATGGTGGCGAGCTTGCGGGCGTCGATGAACAGCACTTCGCCCTTGCGCTTTTTACTCTTGGCCAAAAACCACAGGCACGCCGGGATTTGCGTGTTGAAGAACAGCTGGCCGGGCAGGGCGATCATCACCTCCACCACGTCGGCATCGACCATGGCGGCGCGGATCTGGCCCTCGTTGTTCTGGCTGCTGCTCATGCTGCCATTGGCCAGCACAATGCCTGCGCGGCCGGTGGGCTTCAAGTGGTGCAGCATGTGCTGTAGCCAGGCGGTGTTGGCGTTGCCGTGGGGCGGGTCGCCATACACCCAGCGGGCGTCGCCCTCCAGGCTGGGGTGCCACCAGTCGCTGATGTTGAAGGGCGGGTTGGCCAGGATGAAGTCGGCGCGCAGGTCGGGGTGCTGGTTGCGCACAAAGGTGTCGGCAGGTTCACGCCCCAGGTTGAAGTCGATCCCGCGAATGGCCAGGTTCATGGCAGCCAGGCGCCAGGTGGTGGGATTGCTCTCCTGCCCATAGATGGACACGTCGTCCTTCTTTCCGCCGTGGGATTCGATGAATTTTTTAGATTGCACGAACATACCGCCGCTGCCGCAGCAGGGGTCGTACACCTTGCCGGTGTGCGGATCGAGCACGGCCACCAGGGTCTTGACGATGCTGGCGGGGGTGTAGAACTGCCCGCCGCGCTTGCCCTCGGCGTTGGCGAACATGCCGAGGAAGTATTCATACACCTGGCCGAGCATGTCGCTGGCGGCATCGGGGGTGTCGCCGAAGCCGATGGTGGACACCAGATCCACCAGCTCGCCCAGCTTGCCGTCGGGCAGTTGGGTGCGGGCGTAGCGTTTGTCGAGAATGCCCTTGAGCTTGGGGTTCTCGCTTTCGATGAGCGCCAGCGAGTCGTCGATGTGCTTGCCGATGTCGGGCCGCTTGGCCAGGTTGCGCAGGGTTTCCCAGCGTGCGCCCTGCGGCACCCAGAAGACGTTGGCCTCGCGGTAGTAGTCGCGGTCGTCCAGTTCGGCGGCCAGGTCTTCCGGGCCGGCTTCGCCGTAGTAATAGCCGTCGTTCGGATCAGTGAGGCGGGCGGCCACCTCGGCGCGGCGCGCGGCGAAGGTGTCGCTGACGTACTTGAGGAAGATGAGGCCGAGCACCAGGTGCTTGTATTCGGCCGCGTCCATGTTGGCGCGCAGTTTGTCGGCGGTGGCCCAGAGGGTTTTCTTGAAATCGGCGTTCATGCGGGCAGTGGGCAATCGTTGGCAGCCGGCAGGGGCCCCGGCCGCGCGGCACGCAAAGCCCGCTATTGTGCCGCCTCACCCCCCGTGCATCGCCGCCGCCACGATGATGCTGATCCCCAGGCACATGGCCGCCACCACCATGGCGAGGGCCTTGTTCTGCTTCTCGACGATCTCGGCCCACAGGTCGTAGGGGGTGAGCTTGTCGATGATGATGAAGCTCACCCAGAACACCAGCACGCCGATGAGCGCGAACAGGATGGAGCCGAAAAACGCGGCGGGCCGCAGCCATTCAAGAGCCATGATGATGACCTCCGTCAGATGAAAAGGGGTTGCAACAAGGGAGCGCAGGGGCGTCGCCGTTTCGTCATTTGTGCCCGCCCCCGCTGGAATACCCGCCGAAGGAGCCGCCCGAGCTGCGGTAGCCGCCGCCGGACGATCCCGAGCAGTTGCTCATCAGCAGCAGGATGATGATGAGGATGACCGCGATGACGATGATGGTCATGCAGCCCATGCTGGTGGCGCTGGCCATCGGTGCGGCGTCCGCGCGCTTGAACAGGTCTTTTTGCCCATCCAGCTTGAAGGCCTGCGCCACCACCGCGCTGTCGATCTTGCTGCCGCTGGACCAGGTGATCTCGCGCGGGGTCTGCTCCATCGACAGCAGGCCGCGGCCGGTGCTGCTGGCGAAGTCGCGGTTGGCGCTTTTCTGGCCGCGCTCCACGGGCCAGTAGAACTCGCCGGCCACGTAGGTGGTCTCGGCGTCGTACTGGCTGGACAGGCGGTAGGTGGTGCCCAGGTAGGTCGCGCTCTGGCCGCCGCCGGTCAGCTGCGGCGCGCCCGTAGTGGGTCGCACCAGGCTCCAGCCGTCGGTCGCGTCCACCAGGAAGGCGAAGCCACGCTTTTGGTGGTAGAGCAGGTATTCGTCCCAGCCGAAATGCTCGTCGTCGCCCGGCTCCACGCCCATGCGGTGCTGAAAGCCCACCACCTGCCAGTGCACGCCCTCCAGCTGCCCGTTCTGGCCCAGCGGGATGAGCGGGTTCACCGGCTCGTCCTGCATGGCGTGGCGCAGTTCGGCGCCCAGGCCGCTGGACAGGTCGATGAGGCTGTGGCACGACGGGCAGGTCAGGCTCTTGGTGGTGCCCAGCTTCACGGGCACCGGGGCGCCGCAGTTGGGGCAGTTGAACTGGCGGCCTGTCTCGTCCTTGGTGGAGGCGTCTTTCAGGCCCTGCAGCTTCAGATCGTCGAGCTGCACGGCCCGGCCGCGATCCACCTTCGGGGGCGTGCTGCCGTAGTCGATCGACAGCACCTCGCCGTCGGCGCTGCGCAGCTCCACCATGCTGAACGGGTAGCCCAGCGGCGGCAGCTTGGGCAGTTCGCCCTGGGCGGAGATGAGCTGCGCCTGCACGTTGGCGGCCACGCTGTAGGGCTTGCCGGCCACCGCCGTGGTCATGCCGACGCGGAACTGCTCGGCCGCGGGCAGCTCGCGCCCCGCCGCGGCCAGCCGCGTGAATACGTAGGCGCCGTTGTCCTCGCCCAGCGTGGCGGTGCTGCCGTCTTCGAGGAAAGCGTTCCACTCGGTCCAGGTGCCGGCGTCGCCCTTGTATTGCAGGCGCCCGATCAGCGTGAAGGGCAGGTCCAGCCCGTCCAGCACGATGCGGCCGCTGGCCATGAGCTGCAGGGGGCTGTGGTCGTCGAAGACCTCGGCCATCTTGCCCACGCGCGTGAGCACCTCGCCGCTGCGCACCACCGTGCTCTGGCAGTAGGGGCAGACGGCGTGGGTGGACTGCGCGCTCTTGAATTCGACCGGCGCGCCACAGCCGGGGCAGGGCGCGCGGTAGGTACGCTGGGTGCCGCTCTCGGCCATGTTTTTTGAGTGTTTTGGCCTCCTGCCCTAGTATCGATTGGGCAGGACGCTATTCAATTGATAGCGAAATCTAGACCAGCTTCTTGAGCAGTTCGGCCTTCTTGGCGTCGAACTCCTCCTGCGTGAGGATGCCCTTGGCCTTGAGCTCGCCCAGCTTCTCCAGCGTGGCCATCACGTCCTCGGGCTTGACGCCCGCCACAGGCGCGGCCGCCACCGCGGCGGCGGCCTGCTGGGCTGCGCCGGGGTTCTGGCCCTGAAGGCCCTGCTGCAGGTTTTGCGCCAGCACCTGGCCCAGCGCCACGCCGGCGCCCAGGCCCATGGCGTCGCCGGCAATGCCGCCCCCACCGTTGCCCGAGCCTTCGGCGAATTTCGGGATCGCCTGCGCCGTCTGGTACTGCATGAACTTGCCCATGTCGTTGCCGACCATGCCCATGCCGATCTTCTGGTCCAGGATCTTCTGCAGCTCTTCGGGCAGCGAGACGTTCTGGACCGTCATGCCCTCCAGCAGCAGGCCGATCTTTGCGAACGCGGGCTGCAGCTCCTTGGCCAGGGCCTCGGCGAACATCACCTGGTTGGCCGCCAGGTCGAGGAACGGCAGGCCGCTGCCCGCGATGGCGTTGCTGATGTTCTGCAACACCAGGCCGCGCAGCTGGCCGTCGATTTCGGAGACGGTGTACTCGGCGCGCGTGCCCGAGATCTCGGTGTGGAACAGCTTGGGGTCGGCCACGCGGAAGGCGTAGTTGCCGAAGGCGCGCAGGCGCACGGCGCCGAAATCCTTGTCGCGGATGGTGATGGGCTGTGGCGTGCCCCACTTCTGGTCCACCTGCTGGCGCGTGCTGAAGAAGTACACGTCGCTCTTGAACGGGGACTCGAAGAGCTTGTCCCAGTTCTTCAGGTAGGTGAGCACCGGCAGCGTCTGCGTGGTCAGCTTGTAGGTGCCGGGGCCGAACACGTCGGCCACCTGGCCTTCGTTCACGAAGACCGCCATCTGCGACTCGCGCACTACAAGCGTGCCGCCGTTCTGGATTTCCATGTCCCGCATCGGGAAGCGCCAGGCCAGCGTGCCGTCGCTGTCCTCGGTCCACTGGATGATGTCGATGAACTGTTTCTTGATGAAGTCCATGAGGGCCATGCGGTGCTCCCGTTCAAGGTGTGCGGAGGGGTTGGAAAGTGCGGCCATCATAGCGGCGCCCCGGGGCTTGGCTATCGCGGCGTTGGACACGATCAATTGGCGCTCGCCAATGCGAATCACTAGCATTCGTGCAGTCGTCTGTTCCCTATCCGAGTTCGCCCCACAGGAGTCCGCCATGTCCCGCATCCGCCAAGCCACGCTCCGCAACCTGCCCACCCTCATGAAGACGGGCAGCTACTACCTCATCCACATCTGTGTGGCGGCCCTGGTGGCCTACGCGGTCACCGGCAACCTGATCGCCTCGATCACGCTGAGCCTGCTGGAGCCCACGGTGCAGGCGGTGGCGTTCTTCTTCCACGAAAAGGCCTGGGAGCGGGCGGCCCGCCGCCGCGCGGCAGCGGCCGGCGATGCGCCCCTGGCGGCTTGAGGCACGGCCATGAGTACCACCTCGGATTCACGCCCCCGGCAGGCGGGCGGGCCGTTTCATCACTGGCTGATCGAGCGGCTGGCCGGCCTGGCCGGCGCGCTGTGATGGTCTGAGAGAAGGGGGAAAAGGAAAGAGGGCCGCCAGGCTGCCGTCGGCCCAGGCTGGCTCAGCGGACGGGTAAGAGGCGTATCCGCGGTTCAGGCCCGGGTGTCGAGCAGTGAGCCCATCATGCGGTCTTCGGTGCGCAACACCTGCAGATTGGCCTTGAACGCATAGGTGGCCGAGATCTGGTCGACCGCATCGGCCTCGAGCGAGGCGCCTTCCTGCGCCGCACGGCCCACATTGGTGGTGGCCACGCCGCCTTGCGAGGCCACGGCCTCTTGGTCCACCGTCTGGCGCTTGAACCCGGGCGTGTTCATGTTGGCGACGTTGTTGGCGGAGACATCCATGCGCACCTGGGCGGCGCGCAGGCCGGAGGCGGCGATCGAGGAAACAGAGGCCATGGGAGTGCTCCGGTGGAGGGCGAGGAAGTGCATGGATTATCCGCCGCAGGTGAAGGAATGACCAGTCCGGCCGTGCAAACGGCTTGGAACGATCGCAGGCCCCTGCGCTGGCGTCGGCATGGCCGGGCGTTGGTTTTTTCACCACGGCACGAAGGGCCTGGCGTGGCGCGAAACGTAAAAGCGTACACAAGTGTTTCGAAATGAAATGGCGTTGGCCGCACGGCCGGCTCGGCGTTCGGCTGCGCGCCGCAGCGCGCGCCGGGCGCGGTATCGAGACAGGCGCCCCGCCAACACCCGGGCGGCGTCGTGGTCGAACCACTCCTAAAACTGAACAAGTTTGTACACATATTGAAATCATCGGCGCGACCGGTGATTCCAAGATGCCTCCAGGCGCTGGCGTGGCGTGCGGCATCGGTTCTGGCCGCGCACCCCGCCAGCGCTACCCGGCCTCGCCGTTTCAACATTCCCATCGCCTTCGGAGGTTTCCATGCAGTCCACCTTGTTTCTTCCCGACGTCCACCCGTCCTCCCCCGCGCGCCGCCGCCTGCTGGCCGGTGGCGCGGCTTCCGCCACCCTGGTGCTGTTCGGTTGCGGTGGAGGGGGCGGCGGTGGCGATGTCTCCGGCGTCGGCAGCACGGCCGATGCGTCGTTCTCCAGCGGCCCCATCAGCGGCTTCGGCTCCATCATCGTCAACAACCTGCGCTACGACGACACCGCCGCGCGCATCCTGGACGATGCCGGCCAGGCCGTCACCACCGCCGCCCTGCGGCTGGGCATGGTGGTGGAGGTGAACGGCTCGGGCATCGCGGTGGACGCCAGCGGGCTGCGCCGCTCCGTGGCCTCGACCATCAGCCTGCGCAGCGAGATCGAGGGGCCCATCACCGCCATCGACACCGCCGCCCGCACCTTCGCCGTGCTGGGCCAGACCGTGCAGTGGGCCGATGCCACGCTCTACAGCGACAACCTGCCCAATGGCGCGGCCAGCCTGGCGGTGGGCCAAGTGGTGCAGGTGTTCGGCCTGCGCAACCCCGACGGGCTGTACAGCGCCACGCTGGTGGTGCGCGACGAGCCCGTGCCCACCCGCTACAAGCTGCGCGGCGTGGTCGCCGCGCTGGACGGCACTGCGCAGACCTTCCGCATCGGCGGCGCGGTGATCGCCTACGGCGCCGTCGCGTCGCAGGCTCCCGGTATCGCCAACGGGCAGTACGCCCGCGTGGAGCTGCAGACGGCGCCCGACGCATCCGGCCGCTGGGTGGCCTCGGCCCTGCGCACCACCGCCAGCAGCGTGACGCTGCCCAGCGGCAACAACGTGGCGGTCGAACTCAAGGGCTACGTCACCGCGTTCACCAGCAACACGGCCTTCAGCGTGAACGGCGTGCCGGTCAACGCCAGCGGCGTGGCCAACCCGCCTGCGGGCCTGGCGTTGGGCCGGCGCGTGGACGTGAAGGGCGTGTTCGTGAGCGGCCAGTTCAACGCGAGCGAGATCGCGCTGGAAGAGGCCGGCAGCCTGGCCAGCCGCAGCTTCGACGTGAAGGGATCGATCCAGCGCGTGATCCCGGCGGCCTCGGTGATCGTGGTGCGCGGCGTGCCGGTCCACTACGCCAGCGCCCGCTTCGAGGGCGGCACCGCGTCCGACCTGGCCGAGAACCGCTCCGTGGAGATCCAGGCGCAGGTGGCCGCCGGCACCTTCGGCCTGGTGGCGCAGACCATCCGGTTCGTCGCTTGAGCGTTTGCTATAAATTAAATAGCAATATGCCTTAGTACTCATTGGTTTGAAGGCCGATCCGGCTGGCACCGGGGCCAGCGCCGCACGGCATGCCTCAGTCGGCGTGCACGTAGTCCGGGTGGCGGGCGCAGATCTCGTCCACCTGGTTGAGCGTGCCCGACAGATGCGTGCGCAGCGCCTCCTGGGCGCCGGGTGCGTCCCCGCGCGCGATGGCCTCGGCGATGCGGCGGTGATCGGCCAGCACCGACTCCGCCTTGCCCGCGCTGGGCAGGTGCAGGTGGCGCAGCCGGTCCACGTGGCCGGAGTGGCTGCGCACCAGCTCCCACAGGCGCGGCACCTCGGCGGCCTCGTACATCAGGCGGTGGAACGCCAGGTCGGCCTGCGAGAACGCCTCGGGCTCCAGGGGCTCGGCCGCGGCCTGCATCACGCCGATCTGGGCCTGCAGGCGCCGGGCGATGGCCTCGCCGCCCTGCAGCGCCAGCGTGCGCACCACCTCAAGCTCGATGGACCGGCGCAGGTAGTGCGCCTGCCGCGCGGCGGCCACGTCGATACGGCTCACCACCGTGGCGTGCTGCGGAAAGATGTCCACCAGCCCTTCCTCGCCCAGGCGCATCAACGCATCGCGCACGGGCGTCTGGCTGATGCCGAAGCGATCGGCCAACTCTGCGCGGGCCAGCACGGTGCCCGGGGTGAGGTCCAGCGACACGATGGCCGCGCGCAGTTTTTCGAAGATCTGCGGCGCCGCATGGCGCGACCGGTCGAGGCGGACTTTGTCTCTCACGTTCATAAGCGGCGGATTGTCGCACCGCGCGATTTTGACGTACTAATATATTAGTGCTTTAATGCACCGAAACCTGTGATGGAGCCTATGACGACGACCCGCCGCCCCCCCGAGTCCCTGCGCAGCGCCCGCTGGTTCGCCCCCGACGACCTGCGCTCCTTCGGCCACCGCTCCCGCATCATGCAGATGGGCTATGCGCCCGAAGACTGGGTGGGCAAGCCCATCATTGCCATCGTCAACACGTGGTCGGACATCAACCCCTGCCACGGCCACTTCAAGCAGCGGGTGGAAGACGTCAAGCGCGGCGTGCTGCAGGCGGGCGGCTTTCCCATCGAACTGCCCGCCATCTCGCTGGCCGAGGCCTTCGTCAAGCCCACCACCATGCTCTACCGCAACCTGCTGGCCATGGAGACCGAGGAGCTGCTGCGCAGCCACCCGGTCGATGGCGCGGTGCTGATGGGCGGCTGCGACAAGACCGGCCCGGGCCTGCTGATGGGCGCCATCAGCATGGGCCTGCCCTGCGTCTTCGTGCCCGCCGGCCCCATGCTGCGCGGCAACTACAACGGGCAGGTGCTGGGCTCGGGCTCGGACGCGTGGAAGCTCTGGGACGAGCGCCGCGCCGGCCAGATCACGCAGGCGCAGTGGCTCGGGGTGGAAGGCGGCATCGCCCGCAGCCACGGCACCTGCATGACCATGGGCACGGCCAGCACCATGACGGCGATTGCCGAGGCCATCGGAATGACGCTGCCGGGCGCTTCCTCCATCCCCGCGCCGGACGCCAACCATGTGCGCATGAGCGCCGAGAGCGGCCGCCGCATCGTCGAGATGGTCTGGCAGGACGAGACCCCGGCCAGGCTGCTGAGCCGCGAATCGTTCCTGAACGGCATCAACGTCGCCATGGCCGTGGGCTGCTCCACCAACGCCATCGTCCACTTGGTGGCCATGTCGCGCCGCGCGGGCGCGCACTGCGCCGTCACGCTGGATGACTTCGACGCCGCCAGTCGCCACGTGCCCGTGATCGCCAACGTGCGGCCCAGCGGTGACCAGTACCTGATGGAGGACTTCTACTACGCCGGCGGCCTGCCCGGGCTCATGTCGCGCATGCCGCAGCACCTGCACTTGGGTGCGCGCACCGTCACCGGCCGCACGCTGGGCGAGAACATCGAAGGCGCTGCCGTGTTCAACGACGACGTGATCCGCCCATTGGACAACCCCATCTACGCCGAGGGTGCGCTCGCCGTGCTGCGCGGCAACCTCGCGCCCGACGGCGCCGTCATCAAGCCCAGCGCCTGCGCGCCGCACCTGCAGCAGCACACCGGCCCGGCGCTGGTGTTCGACGACTACCCCAGCATGAAGGCCGCTGTGGAAGACCCCGACCTCGACGTGACGGCCGACCACATCCTGGTGCTGCGCAACGCCGGCCCGCAGGGCGGCCCCGGCATGCCCGAATGGGGCATGCTGCCCATCCCCGCGAAGCTGGTGAAGCAGGGCGTGCGCGACATGCTGCGCCTGTCGGACGCGCGCATGAGCGGCACCAGCTACGGCGCCTGCATCCTGCACGCCGCGCCCGAGGCCTACATCGGCGGCCCGCTGGCGCTCGTGAAAACCGGCGACCGCATCACCGTGGACGTGCCCGCGCGCCGCATCCACCTGGAGGTGAGCGACGAGGAACTCGCCCGCCGCCGCGCCGCCTGGACGCCGCCGCCCGCACGCTTTCAGCGCGGCTACGGCTGGATGTTCAGCCGCCACATCCTGCAGGCCGACCAGGGCTGCGACTTCGATTTCCTCGAAACCGGCTTCGGCGCCCCCGTGCCCGAGCCCGACATCTTCTGACCCCCGGAGACATGCCTTGCCCTTGAACCCCGCCACCCGCGACCGCCTCGCGCGCGTCAGCACCGCCACGCTGTGCACCGCCCTTTTCAAGAAGGGGCTGCGCAACCAGTTCCTGCAGAACGTGCACCCCCTGCGCACCGGCCGCGCCAACATGGTGGGCGAGGCCTTCACGCTGCGCTACATCCCGGCGCGCGAAGACCTGAACACCATCGACGTGTTCAAGAACCCCGACCACCCGCAGCGCAAGGCCGTGGAAGACTGTCCGCCCGGCGCCGTGCTGGTCATCGACAGCCGCAAGGATGCACGCGCCGCCTCGGCCGGCTCCATCCTCGCCGCGCGCCTCATGAAGCGCGGCGTGGCCGGGCTGGTCACCGACGGCGGCTTTCGCGACACGCCCGAGATCGCCGCGCTCGACATGCCGGCCTACCACCAGCGCCCCTCGGCGCCCACCAACCTCACGCTGCACCAGGCCATCGACATCAACGGGCCCATCGCCTGCGGCGACGTGGCCGTGTTCCCCGGCGACGTGCTGGTGGGCGATGGCGAGGGCGTCATCGTCATTCCCGCGCACCTGGCCGACGAAATCGCCGCCGAAGCCACCGAGATGACCGCCTTCGAGGACTTCGTGACCGAGAAGGTGCTGGAGGGCCGCTCGATCATCGGCCTGTACCCGCCCACCGACCCGTCCGTGCACGGCGACTTCGCTGCATGGCGCACCGCGAAAGGGCGCTGACACGCACCTTCCACGCACTCCCGCGTTTTCTTTCCGCATCGCAGCACCACAACGACACCAGGAGACAAACCCCAATGCGATTCATCCGACACACCGCCCTGCTGGCCACCCTGGCCCTGGCACCCTTCCTTGCGGGCGCCCAGGAATGGCCCACCGCCAAGCCCATCACCTACGTCGTGCCGTTCACGCCCGGCGGCTCCACCGACATCATCGGCCGCGTGCTCGCCAACAAGCTGGGCGAGGCGCTCAGGCAATCGGTGGTGGTGGACAACAAGCCCGGCCAGGCCGGCGGCATCGGCGCCTCGTACGTCGCCAAGGCGACGCCGGACGGCTACACCCTCCTGGGCGGCACCATCAGCACCCACGCCATCAACGCCAGCCTGTACAAGAACCTGTCGTACCACCCGGTCAAGGACTTCGAACCCGTGGCCCTGGTGGCCACGCTGCCCAACGTGCTCATCGTCAACCCCGCGCTGGGCGTGAACTCGGTGAAGGAACTGATCGAGCTGCTCAAGAAAGACCCGTCCAAGCGCATGTTCGCGTCGTCGGGCGCCGGCACCTCCACCCACCTGGCGGGCGAGATGTTCGGCGACCTGATCGGCGTGAAGCTCACCCACGTGCCGTACAAGGGCACGCCGCCCGCCCTCACCGACGTGGCGGCCGGCCAGGTGTCATTCATGTTCGACCAGATGACCGCCGCCCTGCCCCTGGCCAAAGCCGGCCGCGTGAAGCTGCTGGCCGTGACCACCGGCCAGCGCATCGCCCTCGCGCCCGAGCTGCCCACCATGATCGAATCGGGCGTGGCCGGCTTCGAGATGTCGTCCTGGCAGGCCGTGTACGCCCCCAAGGGCACGCCCAAGGCCGTGGTGCAGCGGCTGAACGCCGAGATCGTCAAGGCCCTCAAGCAGCCGGACGTGGTGGACAAGCTGCACACGCAGCTGGGCATGGACATCGTGGGCAGCACGCCGGAAGCGCTGGCGGCGCACATGGCCAAGGAGATTCCGCGCTGGGCGGAACTGGTGAAGAAGTCGGGGGCTTCGGCGGATTGAGTTTTTCTGGTGCCCGCTTTGCAACAGCATGGCCTGTCCCCACGACGGCCATGCGTGGCTTCATGCCGCTTTCGCGGTGGTCTGGGGCCGGGGCCCAGTCTGCAATGTCAGGCGTTGTTGTCCGAAGCCTGCCGGATCTGGATGTCGCGAACCCGCTTGAGCACGATCTGCTGCAGTGCCGACATGAGCCAGTTCAGGCCCTGGATACCGATTTCCGCGCTGAACGCCTCGCTGGTTTTGGAGTTCTCGTCATGAAAACGCGCGCCATCGCCCATCCACTCCGTGCGAGCGTGTGAAACCGCATTCCGGATGTGCCGGGTGAATGCGATGTTCCCTTCCTGCTCCTTTTTATAAGTGGTCTGTACATTGCGGGCGAATCGACCAAGCTGCCGATCGATTGCCTCAAAGTCCGATGCGTATTGATCGAATATGGTTTCCCGGGGCAGCACGAGGGCGACATACAAGCTTGGCATCAGCAAAGCAATGGGGCCTTCGCCGGACTGCAGCCTGGATTTGACGAACGTATCGCGAAAAGGCATGGCGTCGAACGCCGGGGATTCGAAGTGCCGCTGGTTGAGTGTTTCGGCCCACCAAGTGAGTGCGTAGTAACTGGCGATGAGCAGTTCGTCCTGTTTTTCCATCTTTTCGCTCCTCCCGGGTGCGTTTTGTTTTGGTTAACGGTGTGGCCGTCCTCAGGTGAAAGGCCGCCTCCTGGAACGAGGGCATTGTGGTGCATTGAGCAGGGGAGTAAAAAAACGCTTGGCTTCAATCCCCATGGTCCGCGGAGCCTTGTGGGCCAGCACTCCCGCCGCAAGCATGCGCCCCCACCAGACACCGCTGAAACGCCTGCGCCGCCCTCGGTGGCTCGGGCGACCTTCGCAGCAGGCTCACGAACTGGCAGTCGTAGCGCAGCGCCTCGGGCCGCACGGCCTGCAGGCGGCCCCGGCGCTCGAAGGCTTCGGCGTAGTGGTCGGGCAGAAAGCCCAGGTAGCGGCCCGAGAGCACCAGCGTGGCGATGGATTCTTGGTCGAACCCCGTAGCCGCGCGCGTGAGACGGGCCTGGTGGCTCAGTTCCATGTTGGGTGAGTGGTACCCCAAGCCGGCGAAAGGGTGCGCGCGCACGGCGTCCCAGTCGAGTGCCGAGTGGTCCGCCCAGAACAGCGGGTGGCCCGTGCCGCAGTAGAGCAGCATGGTCTCGCCGAACAGGTCGGTGTACAGCAGGCTCTGTGATGCGCGGTGGGCGGGAATGATGCCCACTTGATAGGTGCCGTCGATCACGCCGCGCTCGATGGCGTTGATCGAGCCCACGTGCATCTGTAGGTGCACGTCCGGCGCCTGGGCGGTGAAGGCGGCGATGGCCTCGCCGATGCGCGCGGCCGGGTTGCTCGCGGTCTTGTCGAAGACGGCGACGGCCAGTTGCCCGCCCATGCGCGAGTGGATGCCGTCCACGCTGTCGCGAAAGCCCTGCACGGCGGCCAATAGGCGCAGGGTTTCGTCGTACACGCGCTGGCCTTCCGGGGTGAGCGCGAAGCCCGCCCGGCCACGCCGGCACAGGGTCATGCCCAAGCGGGTTTCCAGGTCCTTCACGTGGCGGCTCACCGTGCTGGTGCCGATGTTCAGTTCCAGTTCGGCCGCGGCCATGCCGCCGCAATCGACCACGCTCTTGAAGACCTGCAGCAGGCGCAGGTCCATGTCGCTCAACTGGCCGAGCACGGCGCGTTCGCGCGCCGCCTGGGGCGCTGGGGTCGGCAGCGTGGGTGAAGCGGGGGGCGGGGCGTCGTCGGGCATGGCGAGCGGGGCGGGCTTTACTTGCATGAATCGTCAAGTAAACATTGATATTTGTCCATTGGAGGGATTATCGACCGCCGGAACAATGGGGCCACCCGCCCGCTGGCAGGGCCGCCTGCGGCCTGTGCGGCAGCGCCTTGCGCCCCTTTTGTTTTCTTTGTGATTGGACCGACCATGAGCTTCACCGTCCTCGACTCCGCTCCCGAAGCCACCGCGCCGCGCATGGACGCGGCCTGGCTGGACGCGCATTGGATGCCCTTCACCGCCAACCGGCAGTTCAAGGCCGCGCCGCGCATGATCGTCTCGGGCCAGGGCGCCTACTACACCGACTCCGAAGGCCGCAAGATCTTCGACGGCCTCTCGGGCCTGTGGTGCGCGGGGCTGGGCCATGGCCGCAAGGACGTTGCCGAGGCGATCGGCAAGGCGGCGGCCACGCTCGACTATTCGCCGGCCTTCCAGTTCGGCCACCCGGCGTCGTTCGCGCTGGCCAACAAGATCAAGGAACTCACGCCCGCGGGGCTGGACTACGTGTTCTTCACCGGATCTGGCTCGGAGTCGGCCGACACCTCGCTCAAGATGGCGCGCGCCTACTGGCGTGCCAAGGGCCAGGCCGGCAAGACGCGCCTGATCGGCCGCGAGAAGGGCTACCACGGGGTGAACTTCGGCGGCATCTCGGTGGGCGGCATGGTGGGCAACCGCAAGACCTTCGGCCAGGGCGTGGAGGCGGACCACCTGCCGCACACGCAGCCGGCAATGGGCTCGTTCGTGCGTGGCATGGCCGAGGACGGCGGCCAGGCGCTGGCCGACAAGCTGCTGGACGTGATCGCGCTGCACGACGCCTCCAACATCGCGGCGGTGATCGTGGAGCCGTTCTCGGGCTCGGCCGGCGTGGTGATTCCGCCCAAGGGCTACCTGGAGCGCATCCGCGAGATCTGCACGCAGAACAATATCCTGCTGATCTTCGACGAGGTCATCACCGGCTTCGGCCGCTGCGGCGCGTGGACGGGGGCGGAGGCCTTCGGCGTGACGCCCGACATCCTCAACTTCGCCAAGCAGGTGACCAACGGCGCGCAGCCGCTGGGCGGCGTGGTGGCCTCCAAGGAGATCTACGACACCTTCATGGCGCAGGGCGGGCCCGAGTACATGCTCGAATTCCCGCACGGCTACACCTATTCGGCCCACCCCGTGGCCTGCGCCGCCGGCCTGGCGGTGCTCGACATCCTGCAAAAGGAAGACATGCCCGGCCGCGCCAAGGCGCTGGCGCCGTACTTCGAGCAGGCGGTGCACAGCCTCCAGGGTGCGCAGCACGTGCTGGACATCCGCAACTACGGCTTGGCCGCGGGCTTCACCATCGCGCCGCTGCCGGGCGAGCCGGCCCGCCGGCCCTACGAGATCGCCATGAACTGCTGGAAGAAGGGCTTTTACGTGCGCTACGGCGGCGACACGATCCAGCTGGCGCCGCCGTTCATCAGCGAGCGTGCCGAGATCGACCGGCTGGTGAGCGCGCTGGGCGATGCGCTGGCCGAGACGGCTTGAGCCCCGCTGCAGCGTTTGCTATTTATTTTGTAGCTGTATGCCCTAGTGGAATATGCACTGGGGGCACTTTTTACCCTGAACTCCATTCCCATGCACCAAGACCAGAACGTCACCGCCACCATCGGCCACCTGATCGACGGCCAGATCGTGGCCGACACCGTCCGCACGCAGCCCGTGTTCAACCCGGCCACGGGCCAGTCGTCCACCAGCGTGGCGCTGGCCTCGCAGGCGACGGTGGAGCAGGCCATCGCTTCGGCCGAAGCGGCCTTCCCCGCCTGGCGCAACACGCCGCCGCTCAAGCGCGCCCGCGTGATGTCCAGGCTCAAGGTGCTGCTGGAAGAGCACGCCGATGAAATCGCCGCCCTCATCACCGCCGAGCACGGCAAGGTGCTGAGCGATGCGCACGGCGAGCTGCAGCGCGGCATCGAGAACGTGGAATACGCCAGCTACGCGCCCGAGCTGCTCAAGGGCGAGCACAGCCGCAACGTAGGCCCGAACATCGACTCGTGGAGCGAGTTCCAGGCGCTGGGCGTCACCGCCGGCATCACGCCGTTCAACTTTCCGGCCATGGTGCCGCTGTGGATGTGGCCCATGGCCATCGCCTGCGGCAACACCTTCGTGCTGAAACCGTCCGAGCGCGACCCGAGCAGCACGCTGTTCATCGCCCAGCTGGCGCTGCAAGCCGGCCTGCCGCCCGGCGTGCTGAACGTGGTCAACGGCGACAAGACGGCGGTGGACACGCTGCTGCGCGACCCGCGCGTGAAGGCGGTGAGCTTCGTCGGCTCCACGCCGATCGCCGAGTACATCTATTCGGAAGGCTGCAAGCACGGCAAGCGCGTGCAGGCCCTGGGCGGCGCCAAGAACCATGCGGTGCTCATGCCCGATGCCGACGTGGACAACGCCGTGAGCGCCCTGATGGGCGCGGCGTATGGCTCGTGCGGCGAGCGCTGCATGGCGATCCCGCTGCTGGTGGCGGTGGGCGATGCCGTGGGCGACGCGGTGATCGCCGGCCTGAAGACCGAGATCGCGAAGATGAAGGTCGGCCCCGGCACCCAGACCGACAACGGCGGCAACGACATGGGCCCGCTGGTCACGCAAGCGCACTTCGAGAAGGTGAAGGCCTATGTGGACAGCGGTGTGGCCGAAGGCGCGACGCTGGTGGTCGATGGCCGCGGCATGCAGGTGGCCGGCCATGAGGCGGGCTATTTCCTGGGCGCCTGCCTGTTCGACCATGTGAAGCCCGGCATGAAGATCTACCAGGAAGAGATCTTCGGCCCCGTGCTGGGCGTGGTGCGCGTGAAGACGCTGCAGGAAGCCATGCAGCTCATCAACGACCACGAGTACGGCAACGGCACCTGCATCTTCACGCGCGACGGCGAGGCGGCCCGCTATTTCACCGACCACATCCAGGTCGGCATGGTGGGCGTGAACGTGCCGCTGCCGGTGCCGGTGGCCTACCACTCGTTCGGCGGCTGGAAGCGCAGTCTGTTCGGCGACCTGCATGCCTACGGCCCCGACGCCGTGCGCTTCTACACCAAGCGCAAGACCATCACGCAGCGCTGGCCCTCGGCCGGCGTGCGCGAAGGCGCGGTGTTCGCCTTCCCGAGCAGCCGCTGAGCCCCACAAAGCACAGCGGCCCGGGGCGCGCAAGGCGCCCGGGCCGCCGGGTGGCCTGCCCGGGCGATGACCCCGGTGCAGGCGACGGATGCGCGCGCGATCAGCGTGGCAGCACGGTCACCGCGTTGCGGGCCTGGTCGGTGCTGAACATCACGCGCAGGTTCTTCGCCGGCACGCCGCGCGACACCAGTTCCTTGCGCACGGCCAGGGCACGGGCCAGGGCGACCTCGCGGGCGTTCTTGGCGGTCTTGCGGTCGGCGTAGCCCTTGATCTCCCAGCGCTGGTTGCCGGCCTTGTCGGCGGTCAGGATGTCGAGCAGCGCGGGCGTGTCGGCCGGCAGTTCGGTCTCCAGGCCCGAGAACTCGGCCACGGTGCCGTCTTCGGGAATGCGAAGCGGCTCGGGTTCGGGGGCTGGCGGGGGCGCGACGGGCGCCGGGGCGGGCGCTGCGGCCGCCTGGGCCGATGCGTCCGCAGCCGCCGTGCTGGCTTCGGTGTTGGACGTGTTGGCGCAGCCGCCCAGGAGCGCGGCGCTGAAAAGAAGACCCAGAAGTTTGCTGTGAGAGGCCATGGAGATCACCTGTTGCTGTGAATGAAAAAAACGGATCGGGAGGGAAGGGCCGTGCGGGGCGGCGGGCGGCGAAGGGCTTACTGCACCAGCTGCCAGAAGGTCACGCTGGCGAACTTGGCGTCGCTCGCCCAGGGGTCCCAGATGGTCTTGTCCCCTTGCTGCGGGCGCCTTCCCAGGGGCCCATCGAGGTGGACATCGCGGGCGGGTAGCTGCCGCGGGTGCGCAGCGTTTCGGTCTTGCCGCCGCGGATGTAGGCATAGCCGCCGGCGGCCTTGTCGGGACCAGGGTAGACCACGATGACGTGGCCGTGGCCCGACTCCTTCTTGCCCCCGACGATGACCGCCCCGCCGCGCGCGAGGTCGCCCACCTGCGAGGCGGGCACGGAGCGCCAGTGGCGCTGCCCCTGCAGGTGGTCCATCAGCGCGTTGGCGCTCATGTAGGGCTGGTCGGGCAGGTACTGCTTGATCACGTGCCAGACGGCGTGGCTGCACGAATTGGGATGCAGGTCGGCGGCCTGGTCGCAGGCCTGCTTCAGCTTGGCGACCGCAGTGGCGTCTACGGGCATGGGGTCTTGTCCTGGTCCGGGGGCGTCGGGGGTTTGGCGGAAGCAGGCCCGGAGGCTGCCGGCCGGTACACGCGGTTCTTGGCATCCCACCGCAGGGTGGGCAGGTGGTAGTCGCCGCCCACGGCGGGCGAGCGCACCTGGAGCTGGATCTCGTGCGGCACGCCGTCGCGCCAGCGGCCGGGGACCACGTCCAGTTCCTCGGGCGGGTCCGCGGGAAAGAGGTGGGTCAATTTGCCGACGCAGCGGCCGGTGTCGTCCATCAGCAGGGGCAGCGGAAAGCGCTCCCACGGCGCATCGGGCGGCAGGCCGCGGTAGTGGGCGTCGGTGAACACGGTCAGCAGGCGCACCTTGGCGGCCTTGGCCGGCGCATTCCCGGCGGCGCCGCCCTGCACCAGCGGGCATGCGCGCACCGCGTCGCGGTAGGGCTCCCAGGCCGCCGGCAGCGACAGGTCCGCGTCGGGGGGCTGGCACTGGGCGGGATCGAGCGCCATGGGGGGTTTCGCCCCGGCGTGGACCGCGGCGGACAGCATGGCGGCCGCCAGCCAGCCGGCCCACGGAAGAACTGCGTTCATGGGTGCATCAAAGAATGGAAATGGAATGTATCGGGTGCCCGAGCCGGCCGCGCCCGCCCGGTCGCGCTTTCCCGGCCATTGGGGGCCCGCAGGCGCGAAGTGTCGCCGCGGAAGCCGCGAAATCGATGTCAAAGGTTCACGAAGATACCAATTGATTCAAAAATAACACGCCCCAACACCAACTTTTGAGGATTTGGGGAGTCCGGCGTCTCGGTCAGCGGCTGCGGACGTGGGCCGAGCGGGGGCTGCGCAGCGTGTCGGCGTCCAGGATCAGGCGCCCCTGGATGCGGCCTTTCATGCGCTTGACGCTGCTGGCCGCATCCAGCATGTGCCGGGCCATGAGTTCGCGCACTTTCTCTGCGTCCCGGGCGCGCGCCGCCTGCACGATCTCGCGGTGGAAGTTGGCGTTGGCCTCGCCGAAGCGCCGGTGCTCCGACTTCGGGGTGCGGTTGCTGTACACGATGAGCTGGCGCAGCATCTCGTTGATCAGCTCGCAGGTGAAGCGCAGGAACGGATTGGGGTTGGCTGCGGCCAGGATGTCGTGGAAGTTGACGTCCTCGCGGCGCTGGCTCAGCAGGTCCTCGCTGCTGGAGTTGGGGTCGCAGCAGGCGATGCTGTGCTCCAGCGCCTCGAAATCGGCCTCGGTCAGGTGCGGCACGGCGCCGGCGGCCAGTTCGGGCTCCAGGAACTGGCGCACGGCGTAGATGTTGTCGATCGTCACGTCCTGGAAGAACAGGTAGTTCTGCAGGAACTGCAGCGTGCGGTCCAGCGACACCTCGGCGATGGTGCCGCCGCCCGAGGGGCCGGTGGAGATGGTCACCAGGCCCTGCACCTCCAGCGACTTGAGCGCCTCGCGGATGGTGCCCTTGCTCACTTCGAACTGCGCCTGCAGCTCGCTCTCGCGCGGCAGGCGGTCGCCCGGGCTCAGGTTCTTTGCGGTGATGAGCCGCTTGATCTCCTGCGCCACCAGGTCGGGGCGCTTCAGGGGCTTGATCGGCTTGCCGGCGGGCGGTTTCGTGGCCATGGGTGCGTTGCTGGGTTGAAGACGGGGCAAGGCGCAGCGCGGTGCCTGGCACCCGGCTGTCGCTTCCGTGGTGCAGTGTATGCACCAGGGCCGTGCAGCGGCGGGTCGGGCAGGGTTTACGTGCACGCGATTTGTTCTATTTATCACTATAAATAGGAAAAACACGTGGCACGCCGCGTGCTTTGCAAAAAGCCGTGCCCTGGCCTGCAGGCCGGCCGACCCAACCCCCCACAGGAGCCCCTTCATGCACCGTCGTCAACTCTTGCAACTCTCCGCACTGGGCGCGCTGCCCGCATCGCTGGGCCTGGCGCGCAGCGCCTGGGCGCAGTCCGCCGGCGCCATCCAGTTCGGCTGCCCGGTGCCCATGTCGGGCGCCTTCGCCGCCAACGGAAAGTTCGCCGATCTGGGCATGAAGCTGGCCATCGAGCAGTACGGCTCGGCCCTCAAGCGCCCCCTGGCCTACACGGTGCTGGACACCGAGGGCAAGCCCGCCACGGCCGTGCGCAAGGTGCAGGAGTCGTCGCAGCAGCAGGGCACGCGCTTTTTCGCGGGCGGCATCCTGTCGTCCGAATCGCTGGCCATGGGCAAGGAGGCCGAGAAGGCGGGCGGCATCTTCATCACCACGGCCGGGGCCGACGAGATCACCGGCAAGGACTGCAACAGCGCCACGTTCCGCTGGTCGGTGCCGACCTTCGGCGCCATCGAGCAGACGGTGCGCCCGCTGGCCGAAGCGCTGCCCAAAGCCAAGCGCTGGTACACCATCACGCCGCAGTACGTGTTCGGCGACGGCCTGCTGTCGGCCGCCAAGAACGTCTTCAAGGAAAAGGGCCTGGAGCACGTGGGCAACAGCTACCACTCGCTGGCCGAGAAGGAGTTCAGCGGCTACCTGACCAACGCCATGGCCGCCAAGCCCGACGTGCTGCTGCTGCTGAACTTCGGCTCGCAGTCGTCGGATGCGCTGCGCCAGGCGGTGAGCTTCGGCATGCACAAGAACATGACCATCCTGATCGCCTGGGCCTCGGGGTTGGAGCAGTTCGAGTCGCTGGGCGCGGACCTGTGCGACGGCGTGTATTTCGGCGCGCAGTACTGGCACACCGCCGATGCCCCGCTGAACCTGGAACTGGTCAAGCGCAGCAACGACAAGTTCAAGTCCAACCCCAACTACAGCCTGGCGGGCTCGTACGGGAGCCTCTCACAACCCCATGTTTGACGAATCCGAATAGGGAGGAGTGGGCGCCAGTAGCCGTTTGAGCGTGATGAGGCCCAGCAACGGTCTGCGCCTGGGTGCATGAGGGGCCTTGCAGGCCCGGTGGCTCAGGCTTTCACCGTTTGCAGGCGCACTTGTGCCTTGCCAGTGGCGGGCTTGAAGAAAGCATCCACGCCCCGATGCAGGAACCAGGCCAGTCGCTTCATGTTGTAGCAGGCGGCCATCATCGTCATCCCCACCGTGGCGCGCGCCTGTCCGATGGTGCGCACGAACTTGCCCCCCAGGTGGCGGATACCGGCGAACACGTGCTCCACCTTGGCTCGTTTCTTTGCGATGCGCTGGTTGCGCCCCTTCTGGCATTCGCTCTGTGGTCGGCCCGCCTGCGCACGGCGCTGCATCGCATCCACGAATCCCAGCACTTTCAGCATCTGGCACCTTTGGCGGCTCGGGTAGGCTTTGTCCGCATGCACTGCCCGCCCGGTGTTGTGCATGTCCAGCACCTCATCGAAGTGGTGCCCGTCGTGCTCGCTGGCCGTGCCCGTGGCGAGGCGGCGGATGAAGCCGTGCTTGAGGTCCACGCTCACGCTGAGCTTGTAGCCGAAGTGGCTTTTGCCGTGCTTCTTCGTGTGCGTGGCCTCCACATCCTTTTGCCTGCGTCGCGCTTGGCTCCAGTCCGGCTGCCCGCCTTGTGCCAGCGTTCGCCGCTCCTGCTGGCCGATGTGCTGTCGGGGCGCGGGCACCAGCGTGGCATCAATGGCCTGCCCGCCCCGGGCGATGTAGCCGTGGCGCTGCAGTTGGGCATCCACCCCCTGGAACAAGGCCGTTGCCCCGCCCACGCCAAGGCGCTCGCCAAAGCGCCAGATCGTGTTGCGGTCCGGCACGTTCATCGCATCCTGCAACAGGCAAAACCGCTGGTAGCTCCCCCGGTCCAGCAACTGATACTCCATCTGCTCATCGGACAGGTTGTACAGCCGCTTCAACACCAGGATGCGCACCATCACCTCGGTGGGGTAGGCGGGCCGACCGCCCCGGCGGCCACCCCCGCGTTCGATCAAGGCATCCACCAGCCGGGCCAGTTCTGCGAAGTCGATGTGCCGCGCGATCACCTGCAGCGGATCGCCCACCTCATCTCTCTTGTGTTGGCGCGAGGCCTCAGCGAACAGGTCGAACTTCAGGGCGCTACGGGGAGTGATCATGGCAAAGGATGGAGCACGCATTCTCGATCAACAAGGGACCGGATGGGTTTTGAGAGGTTCCCAGCAGCGTCTTGGGCTCGATCTTGTACAAGCGCACGATATAGGGCATTTTGAAATCGAGATGGGCGATTCTTTGCAAGGGGGATGCTTTATGGAACTCCAGGCGGTAAACGCGATGCGGGCTGTTTTCGCTATCGAAAAATGTGGGCGTCATGGCGTACCAAGCCATGACAAAGAGGGCCGTCACCGCCAAGCACCGGACGAAGCACGAGCCTCTATTGAAAACAGGTTTTTCACCATCTCTACAAGAGAAAATCATGAGTCCGGCATTGATCTGCTTCACTTCTTGGCAGGGCAATCTGGTGGCAAAGTAGGGTCCGTGCATTCGGAAGGAATGTTGTTGAAGAACACATCCCGCCCTACGTAAACTTTGTTAGTGGCTACCGGTGCATCCAAGTGCCAACTGGTCTCGCCATTCATCCAGAGATCGACCACTTTGCTTTCACCGAGCAATGTCCTGGAATTGACCCGGTAAAGACGCACCACATAAGGCATCTTGTAGTCGTAATGGATGACACGCTGAACGATTGATGCCTTGTAGAACTCAAGGCGGTAAACGCGGTGAGGACTGTTCTCACTGTCGAAGAAAGTGGGGGTCGCTGCGTACCAGACCAAAAAATAATTGCATTTAGTACAAGACACCAAACGATACAAGGCACTTTACGAAGATCTGACAGTTTCATCACCATTCCAGCTTGATCGGAAAAGGAAGATGCACACGGTGCACGTCGGATAGGACGATGAAGTCGCCACCACGCCCATGCTTTGCGCGACATTTGCGAAAGTCTTCGTTCTGCACAAGGTAAGTGTGACTACGCGCTTTGGTCTCGCTCTCATGTGCCCATCGCGGGCAGGCCGCGACGATGGCGCGCTGGTAGCAAATATGGAGAGGTTGGGTGTTGCCTGGGGAATCTCGGTGGGGCGACGTATCCGGTGAGCACGGGGTTCTTGGAGTGGGGCCAACATCCAATGAATTCATCACCGCTGCGGCGCATGGCTTATTGCTGTTGCTCGCAGATGCGTAGGGGAGACGGCGGCGCGCACTCGGACCGAAGTTTGTCGAACCGCACGTCCTTCCCCACACGCACATGGTTGTCGTCTCCCGGCGAGTTAACGCTCCAGACGATGGCATCGTTGCGCCAAAGGTCGACCACCGGGCTGGTCCCCAACAACGCCTGAGAATCGGAATGGTAGAGACGGACTACAGAAGGCTTCTTTGAATCCAGGTGCTGCACACGCTGCCACCAGGATGCATCGTAGATTTCCAGTCGATAGGTATGCAGAGGACTGTTGTAGCGGTTGTAGAGCGCCGGCGTAGACAAGTACCACGCCAGAAACAGCGCAGCGTTCAACGCCAGGCACCAGACGATGCAAGGGATCTTGTTCCAGGCGAAGTGCTTCATCGTGATTTCGTTTCTGGCCGGTTCAGACAGCTCGGCGGCGGTGCCTGGGTGGGGCATTCAGAGGGTATGTTTTCGAACAGCACGCCATGGCCCGCATACACCTCATTGAAATCGAGCGGAGGAGCGGTATGCCAACTGATACTGCCATTTCCTGCGCTCATATCAACGACATGGCTTTCGGCCAGTAGCGCCCTGGGCTCCACCCTGTACAGCCGCACGATCGCAGGCATTCCGAAGTCGTAGTGAATGATTCTCTGAAGAATCGAGGCGTTGTAAACATCCACGCGGTAGGTCATGTGCGGGCTGTTGTCGCTGTACAAAAAAGTCGGGGCATAGACATGCCACCCTACGAAGAGCAATGCGTTGATGGCCAGACACCACGCGATGCATGGCACTTTTTTCAAATCTTTCAAGGGCATCACCACTCCATGTGAATCGGAAAAGGAAGCTGCACACGGTGCACGTTCGAAAGGACGATGAAATCGCCACCCCTGCCGTGTAACGCACGCCTGCGACGAAAGTCCGTGTTCTGCACTAGTGGTGTGCACCAGAGATTCGCATGAACTTCTATGATGTGTTTCTGGCGGCTGTTTTTTGCAGCCCGGGAGCACATCATGGCCCGACCGCATGCCGTTGCTATCGAGTTGAGCGAAGCCGACCGAGCTGTGTTGCTCGGTTGGTCACGCCGTCGCAAGACCGCCCAGGCCTTGGCGCTGCGAGCACGCATCGTGCTGGCCTGTGCCGATTCAGCAGCGACCAACACGGCGATTGCCGAAGCCATGGGTTTGAGCCTGATGACGGTGTCGAAGTGGCGTCGGCGCTTTGCCCAGCATGGCATTGCCGGCCTCGACGATGCACCCCGCTCAGGCGCTCCGCGCACGATCCTGGACGAGCAGGTCGAGGCCGTGATCACCACGACGCTGGAGACCGTGCCAGAGAATGCCACCCATTGGTCCACCCGTACGCTCGCCGCTCATCTGGGACTGAGCCAGACCACCATCTCGCGCATCTGGCGTGCCTTTGCATTGGCGCCGCATCGCACCGAAGGCTTCAAGCTCTCCACCGACCCGTACTTCGTCGACAAGGTGCGTGACATCGTGGGGTTGTACTTGCATCCACCCGAGCGCGCTCTGGTGCTGTGCGTGGACGAGAAGCCCTCCATCCAGGCCCACAGTGATACCGCTCCGGCCATACCCATGCAACCGGGCCAGCCGGAGCGCCACACGCATGACTACCTGAGACACGGCACGACAGACCTCTTTGCCGCCCTCGATGTCAAGGCCGGCACGGTCATCGCCGAGGTCCACCGACGTCATCGCAGCGTGGAGTTCCGTCACTTCCTGCAGACCGTCGAACGTGCCACGCCCGCGGAGTTCGAACTGCATCTCGTGCTCGACAATGCCAGCACCCACAAGAGCCCGATCATCCAGCGCTGGCTGCTCAGGCATACGCGTGTGCACCTGCACTTTACGCCCACCTCGGCCTCTTGGATCAACCTGGTGGAATGCTGGTTCTCGATCCTCACGGCGCGTCGGCTCAAGCGCGGGAGATTCCCCTCGACCCGCGCCCTGGAGAACGCCATCCGCGCCTACGTGGCTACCAACAACGTCAATCCCAAGCCCTTCGTCTGGACCAAGACGGCCGATCAAATCCTTCAGTCCGTTGCAGAGTTCTGCATACGAACTTCCGGTTCACACCACTAGGTAAGTGTGGCTTCGTACTTGAGCATCTGTCTCCTGAACCCATTGCTCGGAGATGGAGACGCCTGAACCCCACTGGAGTCGTTCGACGCCCCCGAAACCCCAGAAGCCCAGGGGCTGCGAAAGAAAGGAATTTTCGCCATCGTTGAAATCGTAGGCGTCTCGCAGATAGAAACCCAATTCGTCGATGGCAATCGAAGTTTTTCCAGTTCCTTTCGGCGTCACCATGCCTGATACGGCCACTTTCAGGGTGGCCTCGCCCATGGCCCCATAGAAATCGTCCAGAGGATCGCTGAGTCGGCCAAACCCCAGGTAATTCACTTGGCAGGTTTCGTCCAGGATTTTCGCGGGCTTTGACAGGTCGCCCAGCCGCCACGCTTGCGTTCCCAGGCGACCCAAGCCTTGTTCCCTGACGATTTTTTTCAGTTGCACCACGCCAGCTGGAGTGGCCCACTGGGATTGCAGTTTTGCCATGGCGGCGTTCACCCTTGCGAAACCACGCGCCCAGGCCATGGAAACGGTGTTCTCATCCAATTGCTAGGCCGGCTAACAGCCTCCCCCCGCTTCATCGGACCCGGCATCTTAAAAGACGCCCCCCGAAACCACCGCTCCATCAACGCCGCCGCCACCGGCCACCCCATGCGCGAGCGCATCACGCCCGGGATGTCATCCAGTTGAAAAAGCCGCACCTTGGGCGGCAGTTTTTTCTCCAGTTGCGCACGCAGGCGCTCCTGGTCCACTTGGACCATGCCCTTGTTCATGGGACCTCCCCGTTCCGTCTTCGGTTGTTTTTAGAACCGCGGATTCTGGGGGTAAAAACCGGCGCAAGGCGCGGTTCGGGGCAACTGATTTGCCACCGAAAGTAACGTAACTATCGATCAACCCTGCGCTGTGGACGGCAGGTACCGCGCCAGATACCGCCCGGTGTGGCTGGCCGGGTTGGCGGCCAGGTCTTCGGGCGTGCCCTCGCCCACCACGGTGCCGCCGCCGGCGCCGCCCTCGGGGCCCATGTCGATGATCCAGTCGGCGGTCTTGATGACGTCCAGGTTGTGCTCGATCACGACGATGGTGTTCCCCGCGTCGCGCAACTGGTGCAGCACCTTGAGCAGCAGATCGATGTCGGCGAAGTGCAGGCCGGTGGTGGGCTCGTCCAGGATGTAGAGCGTGCGGCCGGTGTCGCGCTTGCTCAATTCCTGCGCGAGCTTCACGCGCTGGGCCTCGCCGCCCGAAAGCGTGGTGGCGGCCTGGCCCAGGCGGATGTACGACAGGCCCACGTCCAGCAGCGTCTGCAGCTTGCGCGCGATGGTCGGCACGTCCTTGAAGAAGGCGAAGGCGTCTTCCACTGTGAGGTCGAGGATCTGCGCGATGTTCTTGCCCTTCCACAGGACTTCGAGCGTCTCGCGGTTGTAGCGCTGGCCGTGGCAAATGTCGCAGGGCACGTACACGTCGGGCAGAAAGTGCATCTCCACCTTCACCACGCCGTCGCCCTGGCAGGCCTCGCAGCGGCCGCCGGCCACGTTGAAGGAAAAGCGCCCGGGCCCGTAGCCGCGCTCCTTGGCGGTGTTCACCTCGGCCATCAGTTCGCGGATGGGCGTGAACAGGCCGGTGTAGGTGGCGGGGTTGCTGCGCGGCGTGCGGCCGATGGGGCTTTGGTCGACGTTGATGACCTTGTCGAAATACTCCATGCCCTCGATGGCCTCGTGCGGCGCGGGCTCGTCGTGCGCGCGGTAGAGCTGGCGCGCCACGGCGGCATACAGCGTGTCGTTGACGAGCGTGCTCTTGCCGGAGCCGGAGACGCCGGTCACGCAGGTGAGCAGGCCCACGGGGAACTCCACGCTCACGTTCTTCAGGCTGTGGCCCGTGGCGCCGACCACGCGCAGGGCCTGAAGCCGGCCCTGGGTGGCGCGGTGCTCGGCCTGGCGCTCGGCGCGCGCCTCCGCGCGGCGCTTGCTGGCCTCGGTTTCAGGGAAGCGCGATTTGCCCTTCTTCGCCGCTTCGGGGGCCGCGGGGGTGCCCTCCATCACGGGCAGCCACGGCGTGCGGCGCGGGGGAACGGGGATGGACAGCGTGCCCGACAGGTACTGGCCCGTGAGCGAATCGGGATGGCCGCGCACCGCGTCGTAGGTGCCCTGCGCCATCACGCGCCCGCCGTGCACGCCGGCGCCGGGGCCCATGTCGATCACGTGGTCGGCGGCGCGCATCATGTCCTCGTCGTGCTCGACCACGATCACGCTGTTGCCGATGTCGCGCAGGTGCTGCAAGGTGGCGATCAGGCGGTCGTTGTCGCGCTGGTGCAGGCCGATGCTGGGCTCATCAAGCACGTACATCACGCCGGTCAGGCCCGAGCCGATCTGGCTGGCCAGGCGGATGCGCTGGGCCTCGCCGCCCGAGAGCGTCTCGGCGCTGCGGTCCAGGCTCAAATAGTTCAGCCCCACGTCGTTCAGGAACGTGAGGCGCGTGCCGATCTCGCGCACCACCTTGTCGGCGATCTCGGCCTTGGCGCCGGTGAGCTTGAGCTGCGAGAACCAGGTGTGCGCGTCGGCCAGCGTGGCGTGGCTCACCTCGTAGATGGCACGGGCCTGTTCGCCCTCGCCCACCTTCACATGGCGCGCCTCCAGCCGCAGCCGCGCGCCGTGGCATTCGGGGCAGGGCTGGGTGCTGCGGTAGCGCGCGAGTTCTTCGCGCACGACCACCGAATCGGTCTCGCGGTAGCGCCGCGCCATATTGGGCAGGATGCCTTCGAAGGGGTGCTTCTTGACGATGGCCTTGCCCTTGTTGGCGCCGCTGTCCAGCACGTAGTTGAAGGCGATCTCCTCCTCGCCCGATCCGTACAGCACGGCCTGCTGCACCGGCGGGGGCAGCGATTCGTAGGGCGCCTCCACATCGAAGCGGTAGTGCCTGGCGAGGCTCTCCAGCATGGCGAAGTAGTAGCCGTTGCGCCGGTCCCAGCCCTTGATGGCGCCGCTGGCCAGGCTCAAGGACGGAAAGGCCACCACGCGCGCGGGATCAAAAACCTCCTGCTGCCCGATGCCGTCGCAGGCCGGGCAGGCGCCCATGGGCGAGTTGAACGAGAACAGGCGCGGCTCCAGCTCGGCCAGCGAATAGCTGCACACGGGGCAGGCGAACTTGCTGGAAAACAGGTGCTCCTGGCCGCCATCCATCTCCAGCGCCAGCACGCGGCCGTTGCCCTCCACGCCGCCCACGCCCGAACCGATGCGAAGTGCCGCCTCGAAGCTTTCGGCCAGGCGCTGCTGCATCTCGGCGCGCACTTTCAGGCGGTCGATCACCACGTCCACGTCGTGCTTTTCGGTCTTCTTGAGCTGCGGCAGGCTTTCGTATTCGTAGATGGTGCCGTCCACCCGAAAGCGCACGTAGCCCAGCGCCTGCATCTGCGCGAAGAGTTCGGTGAACTCGCCCTTCTTGTCGCGCGCGACCGGGGCCAGCACCATGAGGCGGGTGTCCTCGGGCAGGGCCAGCACGGCGTCCACCATCTGGCTCACCGTCTGGGCGGCCAGCGGCAGGCCGTGGTAGGGGCAGTACGGCGTGCCGGCGCGCGCGTACAGCAGGCGCAGGTAGTCGTGGATCTCGGTCACCGTGCCCACGGTGGAGCGCGGGTTGTGGCTGGTGGCCTTCTGCTCGATCGAGATGGCCGGCGACAGGCCCTCGATCAGGTCCACGTCGGGCTTGTCCAGCCGGCCCAGGAACTGCCGCGCATAGGCCGACAGGCTCTCCACATAGCGGCGCTGGCCCTCGGCATAGAGCGTGTCGAACGCCAGGCTGGACTTGCCCGAGCCCGACAGCCCGGTGATCACCACCAGCTGGTTGCGCGGAATGTCCAGGTCGATGTTCTTGAGGTTGTGCGTGCGCGCCCCGCGGATGCTGATGCGCGCCTGCTGCAGGGCGGCGCCCAGGTAGCGGCCGGCGGCCGGCGCCGCAGGGGCGTCGCCATCGTCGGCGGGCCGGGAGAAGGGGGAGTGGTTCACGGTGGGCGCGGCTCTGGGCGGGGAAACCCACCATGATAGGCCACGCCCCCGGCGCGGGCCGTCCGCAGGGCCACCGGCCCCTGCTGCCGGGCGGGGGGCGGTCCGGCGGTGGTCCGGAAAACCATTTGCTCCTGATTTGATAGCAAACAGGACAATGAATCCGCCGGCATGAAGGTCTTTTGGGCCTGCAACGCCGAAAACGGGTTCGCCAGGCCGTCAATGCCTGCGCGGTGGCGCCGGTTCCGGCCTGCGGGCGATGGGCGAGAATCGCGGCTTTGGCTTCAAGCCCTCAGCGCACCCACCGTGCCGGATTCCTCCACCCACCTTCCAGGCCCAGGCGCCACCGCCTCGCCCCCGTCCAACGCCACCGCCATGACGCCGCTGGAGCGCCGCTCCAGCCTGGCGCTGGCGCTGATCTTCGCGCTGCGCATGCTGGGGCTGTTCCTCGTGCTGCCCGTGTTCGCGCTCGAAGCGCGCAAATACCCGGGCGGCGACGATCCCGCGCTCGTCGGCCTGGCCATGGGCATCTACGGCCTCACGCAGGCGGTGCTGCAGTTGCCGCTGGGCATGGCATCCGACCGCTTCGGGCGCAAGCGCGTGATCGTGCTGGGCTTGGCCGTGTTCGCCGCCGGCAGCCTGCTGGCGGCGCTGGCCGACTCGCTCACCGGGCTGCTGGCCGGCCGGGCGCTGCAGGGCGCGGGCGCGGTGTCGGCCGCCGTGACGGCGCTGCTGGCCGACCAGACGCGCGATGCCGTGCGCACCAAGGCCATGGCGCTGGTGGGCGGCAGCATCGGGCTGATGTTCGCCGTGGCGCTCGTCGCGGCCCCCGTGCTGGCTGCGCACATCGGCCTGGCGGGCCTGTTCGGGCTGACCTGCGCACTGGCGCTGGGCGGCATCGCCGTGGTGCTGTGGGTGGTGCCGCCCGAGCCCGCGCGCCATGCCGACGCCCCGCGCGGGCGCCTGGCCGAGGTGTGGCGCCATGCCGACCTGCTGCGGCTGAACCTGGGCGTGTTCGTGCTGCACACGGTGCAGATGGCCATGTGGGTGGCCGTGCCCGCGCTGCTGGTGCAGGCGGGCCTGCCCAAGGCCGCGCATTGGCAGGTGTACCTGCCCGCCGTGGTGCTGTCGTTCGCCATGATGGGCGGGCTGTTCGCGCTGGAGCGGCGCGGCCGCCTGCGCGAGTCGCTGCTGGCCGCCATCGGCCTGGTGCTGCTGGTACAGCTGGGCCTGGGCGGCGTGGCCGCGGCCGGCGCCGTGCCCGCGCTGTGGGCGCTGGGGCTGCTGCTGTTCGTGTTCTTTTGCGGTTTCAACGCGCTGGAGGCCAGCCAGCCCAGCCTAGTCTCGCGCATGGCGCCGCCGCACCTGCGCGGCGCGGCCCTGGGCACCTACAACACGCTGCAGTCGCTGGGCCTGTTCGCCGGGGGGGCCCTGGGCGGCGCGCTGGCCAAGTGGGCCGGCACGCCGCAGCTCTTTGCCGTGACGGCGCTACTGTGCGCGGTGTGGCTGGCCGCCAGCTGGGGCCTGCGGCCGGTGGGCCGGCAGGCGGGCGGCGCACCGGCGGGGCACTGAGCGCGCCTGCGCCGCCCGGCCTGTCCACCTTTTTTTCTTTTCAGCCCAGCCGCTGGCGCAGCCGCGCGACGGCACTGTGCACGGTGGTGAACACCGGCAGCCCCGTGGCCGCCTCGCACGCGCCCCGGGCGCGCGCCATGCTGAATTGCGCGAGCGCGATGCGGCGGCAGCCCTGCGCCTGCTCGGCGATGAGCCGGTCGTGCAACGCCGCATCGCCCCGGTTCAGCGCGTCGAGGGCGCCGTCGGCCAGGGCCGTGCGCAGCGCCACGTGCGCAGGAAACTCCGGCGGCATCGAGGCCAGCGTGGGTGCGAAGGTGGCGATCAGGCCCACGGCCCCTTCGCCGGGGGCCTGCGCGATGTCGTCCACCATGGCCTCGTTGGGCTTGAGCACCGGCAGCCCCGCATGGCGGCGCGCCACCGCCTCGATGCACGGCCCGAAGGCCGAGCAGGTGAACAGCAGCGCGTGTGCGCCCGTGCCCACGGCGTAGTCCGCCAGCCGCAGGAACCGGTCGTGCATGGCCGCATCCAGCCCCGCACCCGAGCGCGCCAGGTCGGCCGAGAGGCTGTCGTCCAGCAGGTTCATGCGCAGCGCCTCGGGCCACTGCGCCCCGAAGGCGGCGTTGATGGGCTCGACGGAATGCTGCAGGGCATGGATCAGCGCGATGCGCGGCGGTGCGGATGCGGATGCGGATACGGGGGTGGGTGCGGTCATGGGAAGGGGGCTCAGATGCCCTTGGAGCTGGGGTTCTGGAACGCGTCGCGCGTTTCGGCATTCAGCGGGTAGCGGATGTTGATGTTCTTGGGCGGAATGGGCGACATGAACCAGCGCTGGTACAGCGCCTCCATTTCGCCGGACCGCATCATGGCACCGACCACCCGGTCCACCAGCGCCTTGAACGGTGGATCGTCCTTGCGGAACATGAGCGACTGGTTCTCGGTGCGCAGGCTCTCGCCCACGATGGCGAAATCCTGCGGCTGGCGCGCATTGGCGATCTGCCCCGCGAGCAGGATGTCGTCCAGCACGAAGGCGGCGGCGCGGCCGCTCTCCACCAGCAGGAAGGAGTCGGTGTGGTCCTTGCCCGACAGGTGCGTGATCTGCAGGGCCTGGCCCTTGTCGGCCTCGCGCAGCAGCCGCAGCGAGGTCGTGCCCGCCGTGGTCACCACGGATTTGCCCTGCAGGTCCGCGATGCCTCGGATGCCGGAATCGGCCTTGACCAGCAGGCGCACGTTGTAGCGAAAGATGTCGGGCGAGAAAGCCACCAGCTTTTGCCGCTCCACCAGGTTGGTGGTGGAGCCGCACTCGATGTCCACCGTGCCGTTCTGCACCAGCGGAATGCGGTTGGCCGAGGTGACGGCCTGGTACCTCACCTCGATGGCGGGCATCTTCAGTTCGGCCTTGACCGCCTCCACGATGCGGTGGCAGATGTCGATGCTGTAGCCCACGGGCCGCAGGTTGCCATCCAGGTACGAAAAGCCGAACGACGACTCGCGGTAGCCGAAGGTGATGGCACCGCTTTGCTGGATCTTGCCCAGGGTGCCGCCGGCCGCGGGCGCCTCCTGGGCGAAGGCCGCCGGGGCGGCCAGGAGGCGGCGCGGGGACGAAAGGGACGGTGCGACGGGCATGGCGAAGGCTCCTTCAGGAACGAGGGATGGAACGGGAGGGAGAACGGAACGACGGGGAAGGGTGCCGCTCAGGCCAGCCCGGCCGTGGCCTGCCCGATGGCGTGCGCCAGCAGGTCGGCGATGGCCTGCAGGTCTTCGCGCGCGGCGATGTAGGGTGGCGCGAGCAGCACGTGGTCGCCGCGCAGGCCTTCCACCGTGCCGCCGAACGGATAGCACAGCAGGCCCGCATCCATCGCGGCCTTCTTGACGCGCGCGTGCAGCCGGAGCGCGGGGTCGAACGGGGCCTTCGTTGCGCGATCGGCCACCAGCTCGATGCCCCAGAAATAGCCCCGCCCGCGGATGTCGCCCACGTGGGGGTGGTCACCCAACGCGCCGCGCAGCATGCGTTCGAACACCGGCGCATCGTCCTGCACTTTCTGCAGCAGGCCGTCGCGCGCGATCACCTGCTGCACCGCCAGCGCGGCGGCGCAGGCCACCGGGTGGCCCAGGTAGGTGTGGCCGTGCTGAAAGAAGCCGCTGCCGCGCGACATGGCATCGACCACGCGCACCTGTGCCAGCACCGCGCCGATGGGCTGGTAGCCGCCCCCCAGGCCCTTGGCCACGGTGATGAGGTCGGGCACCACGCCCTCCTGCTCGCAGGCGTGCAGGGTGCCGGTGCGGCCCATGCCGCACATCACTTCGTCCAGGATCAGCAGCACGCCGTAGCGGTCGCATACCGCGCGCACCGCCTGGAAGTAGCCCGGCACCGGCGTGAGCACGCCCGCCGTGGCACCGCCCACCGTCTCGGCCACGAAAGCGATCACGCGGTCCGCGCCCTGCGCGAGGATGGCGGCCTCCAGCTCCGCCGCCAGCCGCTGGCCGTAGGCTTCGGGGGTTTCGCCATCACGCATCTCACGGTACGGGTAGCAGGGCGACACGTGCGTGGCCGGCACGAGCAGCGGCGCGAACGGCGCGCGCCGCCAGGCGTTGCCGCCCACCGCGAGCGCGCCCAGCGTGTTGCCGTGGTAGCTCTGACGCCGCGCGATGAAGTGCGTGCGCTGGGGCTCGCCCCGCTCCACGAAATACTGCCGCGCCATCTTGAGCGCGGCCTCCACGGCTTCCGAGCCCCCGCTCACGAAATAGGCATGGCTCGTGCCCGCCGGCGCGCCGCGCACCAGCGTCTGCGCCAGCTCCTCCGCCACGTCGGTGGTGAAGAAGCTGGTGTGGGCGTACGCGATGCGGTCGATCTGCCGGTGCATGGCGGCGATCACGTCGGCATGGCCATGGCCGAGCGAGGACACGGCGGCGCCGCCGCTGGCATCCAGGTAGGTGCGGCCGCTGGCATCGCGGACCACCATGCCCTGCGCGCCCGCGGCGACAGGGGGGGGCTGGTGGAGATGGCGGTGCAGGACGTGGGTCATGGCGGGGCAGGCGAGGTTCGGTGGCGGCGGGGCGGTCAACGGATCAAAAAATCCATTTCCCATTGATTTGGAACAAATATACCAATGCCTGCAAAAATTGCAACATGCGTTTTTCTTCGAGATCAAATGGAACACATGTTCCACACCCCATCCCGCCATTCCTTTCATTCCTGCCCTTGCGCGCTTGCCCTACAGTCGTGCGGTGGCGCAGCGCGCTGCGCCACCGCTTTGTTCAGCCCTTGTCCAGGTCCGTTTCCATGAGTCTCAGAGACACCATTCGCCAGCGCCATGCCGGGCTGTCCCCCTCGCTGCAGCAGGCGGCCAAGTTCGTCATCGACCGTCCGAACGAGGTCGTGACCACCTCGATGCGCACCGTCGCCGCGCGCTCGGGCGTGCCGCCAGCCACCCTGGTGCGGTTCGCGCAGCAGCTGGGGTTCGAGGGCTGGCCTGCGCTCAAGGAGGCCCTGGCGCAGGACATGGGCCTGGGCAGCGAGCAATACGCCCCGCGGGCACGCCAGTTGGCCGGGCGTGCCAAGGACCAGTCGCTGGTGGGCGAGATGTTCGACGTGCACCGCCACAACCTGGAACAGACCGAGCGGCAGAGCGCCGTCTCGCTGCCGCGCGCCGCGCGGCTGCTGGAGCAGGCCCGCCATGTGCACGTGGCGGGCTTTCGCGCCTGCTTTCCCGTGGCGTTTTCTTTCGTCTATGTGTACCGGCTGTTCCGCCCCTCCGTCCATCTGGTGGACGGCCAGGGCGGCTCGCTGGAGATGCAGTTGCGCGCGCTGGCCAAGGGCGACGCGCTGGTGGTGGCCAGCTTCGCGCCGTACTCGCGCGAAGCGCTGCAGGCCGCCGAAGCGGCGCGCAGCGTGGGCGCGAAGGTGGTGGCGCTGACCGACAGCGAAGCCTCCCCGCTGTCGCTGCTGGCCCATGAGACGGTGCTGTTCGCCACGCAGAGCCCGTCGTTCTTTCCGTCGATCGCCGCCGCCACGGCGGTGGCGGAATCGCTGCTGGAACTGCTGGCCAGCCGCGCGGGCGCGCCGGGCATCGAGCGCATCGAGGCGGCCGAGCAGCACCTGGTGCGCTCGGGCGCCTACCTGCAGCCGGTCACCCTGCGCAAGCCGGGCGGTTGACCGCCGGCCCCGGGGCCCACGCCCCGCGGCTTCAGGCAGCCGTCGGGGCGGCTTGGGATGCGGCCGCTGGCGACGGCGAAGGAGTCTGCCGGCGCTGCGCCAGCCGGTTGGCCGCGCTCACCACCGCATGCACCGACGCCGTGACGATGTTGTGGTGCAGGCCCACGCCGAAGGTCGCGCCGGGCACGCCGTCGAGGGCCGCCTCCACGATGGCCAGGGCCTGCGCATCGGCGCCGGAGCCGGTCGCGCGCTCCTCGTAGCTGTGCACGCGCAGCGGCAGGCCCAGGGCGTCCACCGTGGCGTCGATCGGGCCGTTGCCCTGGCCCTGCAGGGTCTGGCGCGCGCCGTCGATGGTCACGTCCAGCTCGATGCCGCGGCCGTCGTCGGCCAGCCGGTGGGCATGGCAGACGATGGCGCCGGGCACGCCCGCGGGGGTTTCGAGGTAGGTGGCCTGGAACAGCGACCACAGCGTGGCGCCGGTCATCTCGGTCTCGCTGGCATCGGTCTGGCGCTGCACCACGGCGCTGAACTCCACCTGCATGCGGCGCGGCATGACCACGCCGCGCTCGCGCTCCAGCAGGAAGGCGATGCCACCCTTGCCCGACTGGCTGTTGACGCGGATCACGCTGTCGTAGGTGCGGCCGAGGTCCGCCGGGTCGATGGGCAGGTAGGGCACCTGCCACAGGCCCTCGGGGTCGTGGGCGGCGAAGCCCTTCTTGATGGCGTCCTGGTGCGAGCCCGAGAACGAGGTGAACACCAGGTCGCCCACGTACGGGTGGCGCGGGTGCACGGGCAGCGCAGTGCATTCCTCGGCCACGCGCGCCACGGCGTTGATGTCGGAAAAGTCGAGCCCCGGATGCACGCCCTGCGTGTAGAGGTTGAGCGCTACCGTCACCACGTCGAGGTTGCCGCTGCGCTCGCCATTGCCGAAGAGGCAGCCTTCCACGCGCTGGGCGCCGGCCATCATGGCCAGCTCGGCCGCCGCCACGCCGGTGCCGCGGTCGTTGTGCGGGTGCACCGAGAGCACGATGTGCTCGCGGGGGCTCAGGCGCCGGTGCATCCACTCGATCTGGTCGGCGAACACGTTGGGGGTGGCGTTTTCCACCGTGGTGGGCAGGTTGATGATGATCTCGCGACCCGGGCCCACGCCCCAGGCGGCGATGGCGGTCTGGCAGGCTTCGAGCGAGACTTCCAGCTCGGTCGCGCTGAAGGTTTCGGGCGAATACTGCAGCGTCCAGCGGGTTTCGGGCTGGGCATCGGTCAGGCGCCTCAGGTGCGACACATGCTGGTCGATGAACGCCATCACCTGCGTCACGTTCATGCCGAACACCACGCGCCGCCACACGGGCGCGGTGGCGTTGTACAGGTGCACGATGGCGCGCGGCGCGCCGCGCACGGCCTCGACGGTGCGCTCGATGAGGTCGGCGCGCGACTGCGTCATGACCATCAGGGTCACGTCGTCGGGCACGAGGTTCTCGTCGATGAGGCGGCGCACGAAGTCGTAGTCGGTCTGCGATGCGGCGGGAAAGCCCACCTCGATTTCCTTGAACCCGATGCGCACCAGTTCGTGGAACAGCTTCATCTTGCGCTCGCCGTTCATCGGCTCGAACAGCGCCTGGTTGCCGTCGCGCAGGTCGGTGGACAACCAGACGGGGGCGCGGGTGATGGTCTTGGAAGGCCAGGTGCGGTCGGCCAGCGCGATGGGGGCGATGGGCTGGTACTTGGTAGCGGGCTTGGAAATCATGAGAGGCTCCACGAACGGTGTGTGCCGCGCTGCAAGGCAGCGCTGGGGCACGGGTCGAATCAACGGTGAACGGTGAACGGTGAACGGTGAACGACATCCCCTGCAGCCCTCCACCATGGGTGGAGGCTGGTTCGCGGGCCGGGGTCAGGGGGAAATCGGTGTTGCGCTTTTAGGCAACGGTGATGGCGAACGCAGGCAGACCCCGGCCAGGCACTAGGCCTAGCGATAGTGGGGATAGCAGCAGATTGCGTTGCATGGCGGCAAATCCTAGCACAGGACGATCAAATCACGTCCACAGGGGCCCAAACGCCACAAAAACCGATTAACAATAGGTCATACATTTCGCACGTTCTTGCATTTGCAGGGGCGTGCCGGTTCTTCTGCATCGGTTCGTCCGGGCGCGTTGGCGCCCTTCTCTGCTGTCTGCCCTCCACAGGAGCACGTTCCATGAAACGCCGTGTATTCACCACCCGCCTGGGCGCCTCGCTGGCCCTTCCCTGGATCGGCTCGGCCGCCCGCGCGGCCCCTCACGTCATCGTCGGCATGGTGGCGCCGCTGACCGGAGGCAATGCCGCCGAAGTGGGCAAGCAGGTGGTGCTGGGGGTGGAAACCTACTTTGCCGAAGCGCAAAAGAGCCAGGCATTTCCCGGCCTGGAGGTACGGCTCGTCGTGGAAGACGATGAATTCAAGCCCGAGAAGACGCTAGCCGGCGCCCGCAAGCTGCTGGCCATGAAGCCCGCCGCGCTGATCTCTTTCGCCACCAGCAACACCCAGGCGCTGATCGAGGCGAAGCTGCCGCAGGACAGCGGCGTGCCGCTGTTTCCCACGCGCTCGGGCTCGCAGGTCATCCGCGAGCCGGTGAACCCCTACGTCTTTCACGTGCGCGCCGGCTACAGCACGGAGCTGACCAAGCTGGTCGCGCAGATGGGCGACGCCATCGGCATGACCAAGTTCGCGGCGCTCTACCAGAACGACGCCTATGGCGAAAAGGGCCTGGAGGCGCTCACGGCGGCCCTGTCGCAGCGCAAGCTGGCACTGGTCGCCAAGGAGCCCTACGAGCGCACCTCGTCGGACATCCAGCCCGCGCTGGCCAAGCTGCTCAAGGCCGATGCGCAGGTGATCGTGATGGTGGCGGGCCAAGCCGCGGGCAGCGCCTTCGTGAAGGCCTACCGCGCAGCCGGCGGGCATGCGCAGGTGGTCGGCATCTCCGACCTCGACCCCGTGAAGCTGGTGGATGCCGTGGGCGCGGAAAACGCCCGCGGCGTGGGCATGACGCAGGTGTTCCCGGCGCTCACCAACCAGTCGATTCCGGTGGTGCGCGAGTTCCGCCAGGCCATGCAGGCGGCGCAGCAGAGCGCCAGCATCGCCTCGCTGGCGGCGTTCGAAGGCTTCCTCGTGGCCAAGACCATCGGCCAGGGAATCAAGGCCGTGCCGCGCAGCGGCAGCGTGGATGGCCGGGCGCTGGCCGAGACGCTGTCGCGCCTGCCGCGCATCGATCTGGGCGGCTACGAGGTGTCGTTCCTGAACAACCGGCGCGAAGGCAGCCTGTTCACGGAAATCGCCATCCTCGACAGCTTCGGGCGCGCGCGCTACTGACCAAAGCTGGGGCCTCTGAGCCCCAGGGCATCCCCGCGAAACGGGGCCCGGAACGGTGCTAAACGCTCGCGGTGGCCTTCGCCAACGCTGCGCCGTGCTGCGCGAACCACTTGCCCAATGCAGGCCGCGCGCAGCGCTGCAGGCCCATGAGCAGGGCATGCGCGGGATCGGCCACGCCCCAGCGGGTGCGCAGGTCGTGCTGGATGCGGCCCAGCAGCGCCGCGGCCATCTCCGCATCAGCCAGGGCCCGGTGGGCGCGTTCCGCCAGCGGCAGATCCAGGTGGCCGACGATGCTGCCGAGCTTGTGGCTGGGCGCCTCTGGGTAAAGGCGCCGCGACAGGAGCACCGTGCACGCGAAGGCATGGGGTGCCGGCAGGTCCGCGCAGCCCAGCTCGGCCGCCCAGAACTTGCTGTCGAACGATGCGTTGTGCGCCACCATGGGCGTGTCGCCCACGAAGCGCGCCGCCTCGCGCATGACCTGCGCCGCATCGGGTGCGGCGGCCACCATGGCGTTGGTGATGCCCGTCAGCTGCGTGATGAACGGCGGAATCCACGCGCCGGTGTTCATCAGGCTCTGAAAGCGGTCCACCACCTGGCCGTTGTCCAGCAGCACGATGGCCACTTCGGTCGCCCGCGCGCCCTGGCCGGGCGAGATGCCCGTGGTTTCGAAATCGATGACGGCGATGAGGGACATGGCGGGGCGGCAAAGGGGGTCGGCGTGCGGAATGCCCGCATTTTCGGCGAAGTGCCCGGACCGGCCGGCGCGAAGGCGCCGCCACGGCCGCGCGGCAGGCGCTCACTCCGCGTCGCCGTCCCCACCGCCGGCCCTGCCCCGGTCCGACAGCGCCTGCGCCACGAAATCGACGAAGGCCCGCACCCGCGCCGCGGACTGGTGGCGCTGCGGGTACACGGCGTGGATGTCGGCATCGGGCGTGCTGTAGGCGGGCAGCACCGGCACCAGTTGCCCGCTGCGCAGGCGGCGCTCGATGTCCCACTCGGCCCGCATCAGTATGCCGTGCCCTTCCAGGGCCCAGCGCACGGCGATCTCGCCGTCGTTGGTGGTGAGGCTTCCGCGCGTCTTCACCGACTCGGTGACCGCATGGCGCCCGCGGCCGCGCGTGAGCCGCCACACGCCGTAGGCCTCCTCGCCCTGGCGGATGCCCAGGCAGTTGTGGTGCACCAGGTCGTTGGGCACCTTCGGCGTGCCGTGGCGCGCCAGGTAGTCGGGCGATGCGCACAGCAGCCGCCGGTTGTGCGCCAGGTGCCTGGCGATCACGCGGGCCTCGGGCGGCGCGCCGAATCGGATGCACACGTCGAACGCATCGTCAGTGAGCGCAGGCGGGTTCACGGACAACTGCAGTTGCACCTGCACCTGCGGGTGCAGGCGCGCGAAGCGCGAGATGAGCGGCGCGATGTGGCGGCGCCCGAACCCCAGCGTGGCATTCACCCGCAGCAGGCCCTTCGGCGTTGCGCGCGACAGGCCCAGCAGCTCTTCCAGGTCGTGGATCTCGCTCAGGATGCGGCGCGCGTGCGCCAGGTACAGCTCGCCCTCGGGCGTGAGGCCCATGCGCCGCGTCGTGCGGTTGACCAGCGGCACGCCCACGCGCGCCTCCATCAGCGCCAGGTGCTTGCTGACGGCCGGCGTGGTGATGCCCAGCTCGCGCGCGGCCGCGCTCAGGCTGCCGCAACTGGCCAGCACCGAGAAAAATCCCAGGTCGGCCGGCTGGATGGCGGGAAGGGCGTGGGCGGCAGGCATGGGCAGGCGGCAGGAAAAAAAGCGGGGTGGGGTGGGCCGCTGGATTGTTGAATCCAGGTGAACAATGGTTTCACTATAGCCCCGCGCCGAAAGGCCGGCGGTGCCTAGTGTCCTGTCCCGTTAATTCGCCCGCATAGTCTGGCGAGTTTTTCGAGGATGGAGTCTGCTGTAGCTGTCCAAGTAAACGGCTGGCAGGACTGGTTGTAATTCGCGATGAATGTGTCGATCTTGTTGATCAGATCCTTCACGCTGGTGAACGAGCCACGGCGGATTGCCCGCGTGGTGATGATCGAGAAGAAGCGCTCGACCTGATTGAGCCAGCTTGAATAGGTCGGAACGAAGTGCATGTGCCAGCGAGGCCGCTCGGCCAACCAAGCGCGCACCTTTGGATGCTTGTGGCTGGCGTAGTTATCAGCTATGCAGTGCACATCCAGTTCGTCGGGCACTGCCTTGTCGATGGCGCGCAGGAAGGCAAGGAACTCTTGATGACGATGCCGGGGCCGGCACTGCGCGATCACTTGGCCATTCATCACGTTCAGGGCCGCGAACAAGGTGGTGGTGCCGTGGCGCACGTAGTCGTGCGTGACACCTTCGACATAGCCAAACCCCATTGGCAGCATCGGCTGCGTACGCTCCAAAGCTTGGCATTGGCTCTTCTCGTCCACGCACAGCACCAGCGCGTTGTCAGGTGGGTTCAGGTACAGCCCCACAACGTCGCGCAGCTTCTCGATGAACAGCGGATCGGTCGACAGCTTGAAGCTGTCGGCCCGGTGCGGCTTGAGGTTGAAGGTCTGCAGATAGCGCGCCACCGTGCTCTTGCTGATGCCCGTATCGGCGGCCAGCGTGCGGGTGCTCCAGTGGGTACCCCCATCAGCAGGCTTGGTGTGCAACGTCTTGGTAATCAACTCAGCAACACGCTCGTCATCTACCGTGCGGGGGCGACCCGGGCGCAACTCGTCGTAAAGCCCTGCAATGCGATGGCGCGCATAGCGCCCGCGCCACTTGGTGACAGTGCTACGACTGATCCCCAGAGCCTGCGCAACCGCGGTGCTGGCTTTATCTGTGCCTTCGCAAGTCAGCACGATGCGCGCCCTGAGCGACAACGCCGCTGGCAGCGAACGTGATCGCGCCATGGACGTCAGTTCCGCGCGCTCCACTTCACTAAGCGCAATTTCTGTTCGGGTCGTTGCATTGGGCATGGCGGCACCTCAAGGATGGCCCGAAACCATGCAGCTATCGTGCCTGCGAATTAACGGGACAGGACACTAGAGTGGCGTGGTCCCCAACGCTTTTCGACCGAACCACCCATGACCACCTACGCCATCGCCACCATTCCCGGAGACGGGATCGGCAAGGAAGTGATTCCCGCCGGCCGCCAGGTCCTGCAGGCCCTGGCCGCCACCGACGACACGCTGCGCTTCGAGTTCGAAGACTTCGACTGGGGCGGCGACCACTACCGCGCGCACGGCGCCATGATGCCGGCCGACGGGCTGGACGCCCTGCGCGGCAAGGACGCCATCCTGTTCGGCTCGGCGGGCGATCCGCACATTCCCGACCACATCACCCTGTGGGGCCTGCGCCTGAAGATCTGCCAGGGCTTCGACCAGTACGCCAACGTGCGGCCCACGCGCATCCTGCCGGGCATCGACGGCCCGCTCAAGCGCTGCACGCCCGAGCAGCTGGACTGGGTGATCGTGCGCGAGAACTCGGAGGGCGAATACTCCGGCGTGGGCGGCTGGGTGCACCAGGGCCACCCGATCGAGGCTGCCACCGACGTGTCGATCATGACGCGCGTGGGCGTGGAGCGCATCCTGCGCTACGCCTTCCAGCTCGCCCGGTCGCGCCCGCGACGGCAGCTCACCGTGATCACCAAGAGCAACGCCCAGCGCCACGCGATGGTGATGTGGGACGAGATCGCGCTGGAGGTCTCGCGCGACTTTCCCGACGTGGCCTGGGACAAGGAACTGGTGGACGCCGCCACGGCCCGCATGGTGAACCACCCGGCCACGCTGGACACCATCGTCGCCACCAACCTGCATGCCGACATCCTGAGCGACCTGGCCGCCGCGCTGGCGGGCAGCCTGGGCATCGCACCGACCGGCAACATCGACCCCGAGCGGCGCTATCCCTCGATGTTCGAGCCCATCCACGGGTCGGCCTTCGACATCATGGGCCAGGGCCTGGCGAACCCGGTGGGCACGTTCTGGTCGGCCGTGATGCTGCTCGAACACCTGGGCGAGGCGGACGCCGCCCGGCGCCTGATGCGGGCCATCGAACACGTCACCGCGGACCCGGCCCTGCACACGCGGGACCTGGGCGGCCAGGCCACCACGGCCCAGGTCACGCAGGCGGTGTGCGACCACCTGGCCGGCACCCGCCAGGCGCAGCGGCTGGCCGCCTGAGTTCCCTCTCTCATCCCTTCCTTCGCCCGACCGCGTAGCGGCGGGCCATCCCCCAGGCGCCGCAGAGCGCTCTCCCAGGAGACCAGCATGGCCCCGAAACTTTTCCCCGCGCGCCGGCGGCGGCAGGTGCTACTGCACGCTTTCGCGGCCGCCCTCCCGGTGCTGGCCAGCGGCAGCGCCCTCGCCCAGGCCGCCTGGCCCACCAAGACCATCAGCCTGACGGTGCCCTTTCCCGCCGGCGGCACCACCGACGTGCTGGCGCGGGCGCTGGCCGACCGGCTGACGGTGTCGCTCGGCCAGCCCGTCATCGTGGAAAGCCGCCCGGGGGCCGGCGCCACCATCGGCGCCGACTACGTGGCCCGGTCCAAGCCCGACGGCTACACCCTGCTGATGGGCGCGGTGCACCACACCATCGCCACCAGCGTGTACAAGAAACTGCCCTACGACTTCCAGAAGGACCTGGCCCCCATCACCACGGTGGCGCTGGTGCCCAACGTGCTGGTCGTCCACGCCGACAACCCGGCCAGGACCGTGGCCGACCTGGTGGCCCAGGCCAAGGCGCAACCGGGCAAGCTGACCTTCGGCTCCAACGGCAACGGGACCGCGCAGCACCTGATCGGCACGCAGTTCCAGGGCCTCACCGGCACGTCGCTGGGCCACATTCCCTACAAGGGCAGCGGCCCGCTGGCCACCGACCTGCTGGGCGGCCAGATCACCATGTCGTTCGACACCATCACGCCCGTGCTGCCGCACATCAAAGCCGGCAAGCTGCGGGCGCTGGCGGTGTCCACGCTCCAGCGATCCTCGGCCCTGCCCGACGTGCCGACGCTGGACGAGGCGGGCCTGAAAGGCTTCGACCTGGGCACGTGGTTCGGCGTGCTCGCCCCGGCGGCCACGCCCCGGGACATCCTGGACCGGCTGAACGCCGAAATGGTGAAGGTGATCCAGTCACCGGCGTTCCGCAAGCGCATGGCCGACATCGGCGCCGAGCCGGTGGGCAACACCCGCGAGCAGATGGCCCAGCAGATTCGCAGCGAAACCGAGCGCTTCGCCCGACTGGTGGCGGAGGCGAAGGTGGTGATCGACTGACGCCACCGCCGCGCCTCGCGCCCGATCAACCGGCGGCGCGGGGGTGCTCCAGGAAGAACCGCAGCATCTGCGCCGTCGCGTCCACCCCGCGCGGATCGGTGTAGCTGCCCCGCGCGTGGCCCCCGGCCCAGGCATGGCCCGCGCCGTTCAGTTGCCAGTGCTCGGCCACCACCGCGCCCGGGCCGCTGCCCGGTGCGGCGCGGTACACGGTGCGCGTGTAGCGCTGGCCACCGGGGCTCTGGCCGGTTTCGGCCTCGGGCCGGGCACCGGGCGCGGACCGCAGCGCCGCAGCCAGCAGTTGCTCGCCATTGCGGGCGTGCACCGTCTCGTCGGCATCGCCGTGGAACACGATGAGCGGCGGGGCGCCGGCCCCGCCCTCGCGGGCGGGGGATGCCGGGCCGGGCGTGCCCTTGGCGCCGCTCTTCATGGCCGACAGCGCGCCCATCACGTTGTGCGCGGCGCCGGCCTGCAGGCCCGAATGCACGCCCACGGCCGCGAACACGTCGGGGTATTCGCGCGCCAGCAGCGCGGCCATGGCCCCGCCGGCGGACAGGCCCGCCACGTACACGCGGCGGGCATCCACGGGGTGGCGCGCCATCACGTCGCGCACCATGGCGACCAGCGTGGCGGGCTCACCGTGGCCGCGCTGCTGGTCCTGCGGACGGAACCAGTTCCAGCAGCCGTGGGCGTTGGCGCCCTGGGCCTGCGCGGGGTACAGCACGAGCGCGTTCGCGGGCGCGGCGGCCTCGTTCATGCCGGTGCCGAGGGCGAAGTCCTGCGGGTTCTGCGTGCAGCCGTGCAGCATGAGCACCAGCGGCATCGGCGTGCCCGCGGCCGCGCCGGGGGGCACGCTGAGGTAGTAGTGGTCCTGCGGCGCGCCGGCCGGGCCGGCGAAGGCCACCCGCGTGAAACTGCCGGGGGATTCGGCTCTCGCGTTGCGAGGCGACGGTGACGGCGATGGCCGGTGCGCGTCCGGCACCGGGGCGGCCGGCCGGTCGACGACCACCGCGTCTTCCACGTCGGGCGCGCCGAAGGGGGCCTTCCATGCCGCGGCGGGGCTGCTGGGTGCCGCGCCGAAGCGCTCGCGCCAGGCCGCCACACGGCCGGCGGCAGCGCTCCCCGCCGCGGTGGCTGCGGCCGTGCCTTGGCCGGCCAGGGCCTGCTGGATGGCACGGGTGGCGTCGACGAGCTGGCCGGTGCGCATCAGCGGGGTGACTTCGTTCAGAAGCTGCTTGACCTTCTTGTTCCAGTCCATGGGGAATCCTTTCGAAAAGCGGGCCACGGGGGCCCTGGCGTGCGGGGGCGGCATCGGGCCCCCCAGGGGCATGCGTGCCGCGTTCGTCTCGTCGTGTCTCTTGTCTCGCCGCCGCCTTCGAATCGGGCCGGTCTGCCATGGTGGTCCGGTCGCCAGCGCCGAAGGCGCGGGTCCGTCCCTTGTCGTCGTGTCCACCGGCGCGTGCCGTTGGGTGTCAGCCGATGCGGCCGACCAGCGCGGCCTTGACCGCCGCGCTGGCGTGCAGCGCCCCCAGCACATGGACCGAGGCGATGGTCGCCTGGGCCAATGCAGGGGGCACGTCGTCGTCGATGGTGCACAGGCCCAGCACGCGGATCTCCAGCGTCTGCCCTGCGGCCTGGACGGCCTCCAGTTCAGCCCGGCCGAACCGCTGCAGCCCCAGCACCAGCGTCTTGCGGGCCACCACCTGCCGCACCGCATCGGCCTGGGCGACCAGCTGGTTGCGGATCGCGGTGCGGATGAAGTCCGTGCGGTTCGAATAGAACCCCTCGGACACCAGCAGGTCGATGTGGCCGAGGTCCACATACCCCAGATTGATCGTCACCTTCTCCGAATCCGGAACCTTGTTGATGCGCTCAAGTGCCGTCGTTGCCATAAAAACCTCATTTTTCCATCCCATTGGATGGTAAATGGATGGTCCATGGAATCTTTCAAGGGCATCCGCGCAAAATAAAGGGGCCCGAAGGCCCCTGTCGTTGCCAGGGTGCAGCGGCTTCAGCCAGCGCCGCGCCCGCCTCCGCTGCCTGCCGAGCCCTGGCGCGACTGCACCTGGTTGCCGCTGCCGATGTGGGCATCACGGTCGTGCCGGCTTTCCGGCGTGCGCTGGGCTTCGTTCTTTTGGGTGGGCTCCTGCTTGTCGTTGGCCATGGTGTGTCTCCTTGCGAACGGGGAATGAAACGATTGGATCGATGGGGGAGCGAAAAGACCCGCGCTCCTCAGGACAGCGACAGTTCCTTGTGCTCGCCCATGTCCTTGGGCGGGTTGCCCGTGACGGCCGCCTTGGCCATCTTGAACAGCTGGGTCATCTTGCTTTCCTTGACGTCCCAGTACTCGGCGTGGCTGATGTGGATGGCCAGCAGCACGAGGTTGGGGTCGTTCACGCCGTCCGGAAACCAGGCCTTCGCCATGGGCGACCACAGCGCCTCTTTCTTGGCGATGTCTTCGATGAAGCCGGCCGCGCCGGACAGCGAAACGTAGCTGTCCTTCTCGGGGTTGGAGTAGGTCACGTTGACCTGGCTGTCCGCGCGCAGGCGTTCGAACAGCTCACCGTTGCGCGGGATGAAGAAGAACAGCTGCGACTGCTCGTCGATGTCTTTGTTCTGCGTGGTCAGCGGGTGGGCATGCAGCATGCCGCTGGCGGCGCGGTGCGTGAGCATGCCGAAGCGGATGTCCTTGATCAGCCGCCACAGCGTGGCGTGGGGGGAGGTGGTGGTGTCGTTGCTCATGGGTGTCTCCGGCAAGCAGGGAAGGAGGCCGAACGCCGCGCGCACAGAGCGCGCGGTGCGGGAGGGAGGTCCCAATGTAGGGGGGCCCTGCTGCGCCCACGGTCGGCTCGCGGCCCGGGGCCCTGTGGGGCATGTCCGACATCTCCGCGCGGGCCGCCCGAGCCGGCCGGCCCGGGCCTGCGGGCCAGGCTCAGGCCGCCGGGCGCCGCTCCAGCGCGAAGGGCGGCAGGCCCTTGAGCAGCCGCTGCCCGTACGACGTGCGCACCAGCCGCTTGTCGTAGCAGTACACGTGCGCGCGGTCTTCCTCCGTGCGGATGGCGCGGCCCACCCACTGGGCCAGGCGGATGGCCGTTGCCGGCACGACCAGCTCGCTGAACGGGTCGCGCCCCGCGGCCCGCAACCATTCGGCGCGCGACTCGCCCACCGGGTCGTCGGGCGGCGCGAACGGCAGCTTGGTGATGAACAGCGATTCGCACAGCGCGCCCGGCAGGTCCAGCCCCTCGCCGAACGACTGCATGCCGAAGATGATGGACGGCTCGCCGTTCGCCACGCGCTCGCGGTGGCGCGCCAGCAGCTGGGTGCGGGGCAGCGCGGTCTGCACCAGCACGCTGCCGCGCATGGCGGTGGGCAGCGCATCGACGGCCTGGCGCATCTGGTCGCGCGAGGTGAAGAGCACCAGCGCGCCGGACTCGACCATGGCCAGGTCGGTCAGCAGCGCATCCACCATCTCGGCGGTGAAGGCCTGCGCCTCGCGCGGGTCGGCCACGGTCTCGGTGGCGATCAGCGTGCCCTGCAGCGCGTAGTCGAAGGGGCTGGGCACCTCCAGGGTGGTGACGGTCTCGTCGCCGAACAGCCCCGCCTCGCGCAGGAAGAAGTCGAACTGCCCGCAGCTCGTCAGCGTGGCCGAGGTGAGCACCGCCCCGCGCACGGCCGACCACAGGTGGTGGCGCAGCGTGTTGCCCGGCAGGATGGGGCTGGCGTGCGCCTTCACGACGATGAAGTCGCCCTCCACCTCCAGCGTGAACCATTTGGCGGCCGGCACGGCACCCTCGGGCGCGTCCTGCAGCAGCAGTTGCGCGGTGGCGTGCACGCCCTCCAGCCGGGGCGCGAGCGCGCCGACCTGGGCATAGAGCGTGGACAGGCGCCGCGCCTCGTCGGGCTTGTCGCGGATCTCGGCGCGCAGGGCCTTGGCGATGGCGCGCAGCGCGTTCAGAAAGCCCTCGGCGTGGTGCGCCATCTGGCCCAACGGCTCCACCAGCGCCTCGGGCAGCACGCCGCCGGCCACGCGGACCCGCGTGGGCATGCCGGGCGCCTGCGGGCGGGCGCGGCCGCCCCAGGCCGGCCTGGGGGCGCGCAGTTGCTCGCCGTACACGTCCATCACCAGCCGGGCCACGTCCTGCAGCGCGGCGCGCAGGCGCGCGGAATGGTTGGGGATGTCGGCGATCTCCTCCACCTCGACCAGCGCGCCGATGCGCAGCGCGCGGCTGGCCAGGCGGTCGATCCAGGTCAGGCGGGACAGGTCGGCCTCGCAAGCGAACTGGTCGAGCGCGGTCGCAGGCAGGTGGTGCGCCTCGTCCAGCACCAGCAGGCAGTTGTCCAGCTCGGGCAGCAGCCGCGCGCCCAGCGAGGACAGCAGCAGGTCGTGGTTGGCCACGATGACCTGCGCGGCCACCAGCGCCTTGCGCCGGTCGTAGTAGGTGCACTGGCTGAAGGCCGGGCAGTGCTTGCCGGTGCAGGAGCTGGCCTCGGCCGCCACGGGGCTCCACACCTCGGACTCGGGCGGCACCTCCAGGCTGTCGCGGTCGCCGTCCCAGGCGCCCTTGGCGAGCACGTCGGCCATGGTGGCGTAGAACTTCATGCGCGCCTCGGTCTCCTGGCGCGGGCGGGCGGCGCGGGTGGCGGCCTCTTCCTCGGCGAAGAGGTCTTCCTCCTCCGGCGAATGGGCCTCGCCCGTGCCGGCGAGCCGCTCCAGCTTGAGCTTGCACACATAGCGCCCGCGGCCCTTGGCCAGGGCGAACTTGAAGGGCTGCTCCATGCGCGCGGCCAGGGCCGGGAGGTCCTTGTTGACGAGCTGCTCCTGCAGCGCCACCGTGGCCGTGGAGATCAGCACCCGCGTGCCGCGCGAGATCGCCATGGCGATGGCCGGCACGCTGTAGGCCAGCGATTTGCCGACCCCCGTGCCCGCCTGCACGACGGCGATGGAGCGCGTGGGCGGCGGCGCCTCGCCGTCGGGCCCCTCCTCCACCTTGCCCAGCTGCGCCACGCTGAAGGTGTGCGCCACCTGCTCGGCCATGCGCCGCTGGCCGGCGCGGCTGCGGAACCCCTCGGTGGCGCCCACCACCGCATCGAAAGACTGCAGGGCCTGCGCGGCCCATTCCTGTTGAGACATACAGTAGTGTGGCATGCCCGGGCCGGCCCCGGAAACGGTTCGGGTTCTCGACAGGGCACGGCCGGAGGTCCCTAAACTCCCGGGGCGTCCCTTCGTTCCCCCCCTCCAACCGACCGAAACGAGACCCCCATGGCAGAACACCTGGCCTCCATCACCTGGCAGCGCGGCAGCGACGCCTTCCTGGACCGGCGCTACCACCGCGCCCACCAATGGCAGTTCGACGGCGGGGCCACCGTCGCCGCGTCGTCCTCGCCGCACGTCGTGCCCCTGCCCTACTCCGACGCAGCCGCGGTGGACCCGGAAGAGGCCTTCGTCGCGGCGCTGTCGAGCTGCCACATGCTGTGGTTCCTGGACCTGGCCTGCCGCGACGGCTGGCGCGTGGACCACTACCGCGACGACGCCGTGGGCACCATGGCGCCGGACGACCAGGGCCGCCCCGTGGTCGCCCACGTGCAGCTGCGCCCCGTCACCCGCTTCGACCCGGCCCACGCGCCCAGCCAGGAGGCGCTGGAGGCGCTGCACCACCGGGCGCACGCGGCGTGCTTTCTCGCCAACTCGGTCCGCACGCGCATCGACTGCGCGCCCGTGCTGGAAACGGCGGACGCGGCCTGAGGGGCTTCGATCCCGCCGTGGATTGCGCGCGGGGCCGCCACCGCCGCGGCGGGCGGCCGCGTGCCGAAGCACCACCCGGTTGCTATTCAATTAATAGCAATACGCCCTAGTATTGATTGCGCCAGCGGCCTGAAAGGCTTCAAATCGCCCCCGCCGTCGCCGGCTGTGCGCACCCGCCTACAGACGCCGCCGGAGGGCTTTCCTAGCATCGAGGCCATGCCTTTCCGGCACAGCCACACGACAGGAGCCCCCCGATGTCCACCCCCCGCGATTCCCTTTCCGACACCCCGGTGCCCGAGCGCAAGGAGCGCCGCATCGACACCACGCAGTCGCACCCCGCCCCCGACGCCGACAGCAAGAACCCCGACGGCCCCGAGCCCCGCCTGCCGCACGAGCGCGACCAGGCCGTGGAGATGACCGGCGGCGAGCCGTCCGAAGAAATGCAGCAGGCTTACAAGGACGTGCAGCGCGGCCTGCAGGACACCGACCGCGGCAAGCCGGCCCACGAGGCCTACCAGAAGCAAAAGCGCTGAGCGGACGGCGGCGGGGGCCGCGCACTCGCCCCGCCGCCGCCGCAGCCCCCCTCGCCCGCTCTCTTCATTACTCCAGCATTTCCACCCGCAGCCGCACCGGCGCCTGCACGCACAGACCCGGCGCCTCGCGCAGTTGCTCCAGCACCGCCTGCACCTGCGCATCGGCGGCCTCGTGCGTGAGTGCCAGTACCTGGTCCAAGGCCGGATCGCCCTGCGCCACCGCAACGGCGTGCACCCTCAGCGATTGCACCGCGACTCCGGCGCGCGCCAGATGCTCCGACACCACCCCGATGGCATCCGCCCGCCCCGCCGCCACCGGCACGCGCAGGTAATGCCGCGTGCGCACATCCCCGATGGGTTTCACCGCCCGGTCCTGCTGCGCATGCGGGTGGAACGCCAGGTGCGGCACGCGGTGCGCGGCGCTGTCGTCGGCCGCCAGACGCGCCACGTCCACCAGATCGGCCACCACGGCCGACGCGGTGGGCTCGGACCCTGCGCCCGCGCCGTAGTACATCGTCACGCCGCAGGCATCGCCCTTGACCAGCACCGCGTTCATCGATCCGTCCACCTGCGCCAGCAGGTGCCGCGCAGGCACCAGGGCGGGGTGCACGCGCAGCTCCACGCCCTGGTCTTCACCCTCGCCCTCTTCCAGATTCCGCCGCGCCATGCCCAGCAGCTTGATGCGAAAGCCCAGCGCTTGGGCGCACGCCACGTCGATCGTCTGCAGCCCGCGGATGCCCTCCACGTGCGCCCGCTCGAAGCGCACCGGCATGCCGAACGCGTTGGCCGCCAGCAGCGTGGCCTTGTGCGCGGCGTCCACGCCGTCCACATCGAACGACGGGTCGGCCTCGGCATAGCCCAGCGCCTGCGCCTGGCCGAGCGCCGCCGCGAAGTCCAGCCCCTCGTCGCGCATCTGGGTCAGGATGAAATTGGTGGTGCCGTTGATGATGCCGGCCACCCACTCGATGCGGTTGGCCGTGAGGCCCTCGCGCAGCGCCTTGACGATGGGGATGCTCACCGCCACCGCGCCCTCGTAGGCCACCGCCACGCCCCGCTGCTGCGCTGCCGCGAAGATCTCGTTGCCATGCACCGCCAGCAGCGCCTTGTTGGCCGTCACCACGTGCTTGCCGTGCGCGATGGCCGCCAGCACCCAATTGCGCGCCGGGCCGGTGCCGCCAGCGGCTTCCACCACCACGTCCACGCCGGGGTGGGTCGCCACGCGCAGCGGGTCGTCCGTCAGCTCCACGCCCACGGCGCCGTCCAGCACGGCCGCGGCCCGCGCCAGGTTGCGCGCCGCCACGGCCACGATCTCGATGCCCCGGCCCGCGCGCCCCGCAATGGCGGCCTGGTTGCGGCGCAACACCCGCCAGGTGCCTGAGCCCACCGTGCCGATGCCGATCATTCCCACGCGCAGCGGACGCTGCATGGGGATGGGCGCGCGGGCCTCGCCAGGGCCGGCGGACCAGGGACTCAGGTGGGGGTCGTTGAACATGCTCACTCTCTCCAGAAACGGGCCACAAAAAGGCCAACAAAAAACCCAGCTGCCAGGCTGGGTTCGTTCGGGGAGGGAATGACACCAGGTGGCCGCCGGGACGGCCACCCTGCACCAAGGCTAGGTCGCCGCGGTGGTAATGGTGGTAATCATTCGTGCGTTCATCCGGGCCCGCGCGGTGGCGGGCGGCACCGCGGCGCGACCCAGGCGGGCAGCGCGAGCGACGGTGGCAAAGGAAGAACGGCACGACATGGGCGGCAAGTGTACAGGACGCGATGCACGCCCCACAACCACTGCCCTGATGCTATTTAATTGATAGCACAATGCCTTAGTATCGATTGCGCTGGAGGCCATTTCGGCTCCAACGCGCGGCAGGTGCCGCGCCGGCGGCACACCACCTGCCGTCAGGCCTGGAGCGTGGCGGTCAGCGTGATCTCGGGCACGCTCGCCAGGGCCTTGGACAGCGGGCAGTTCGCCTTGGCCTCAGCGGCGATCTTCTGAAACTGCGCCTCGTCCAAGCCCGGCACCTTGGCCGTCAGCGTGAGGGCGATGCGGTCGATCTTGAAGCCCTCGCCCTCCTTGGCCAGCCGCACCTTGGCGGTGGTGTCGAGGGTCTCGGTGGAAATGCCGGCCTTCTCGCAGGCGAACGCGAAGGCCATCGTGAAGCAGGCCGCGTGCGCCGCGCCCACGATCTCTTCCGGATTGGTGCCCTTGCGGTCGTCGCCGAAGCGGCTGCCGAAACCATAGGGGTGCTGCTTGAGCGCGCCGGTCTCGGTGCTGATCTGGCCCTGGCCGGTCTTGCCAGCGCCTTCCCAATGGACGGATGCGGATTTTTCGGACATGCGGTGCTCCTTGTGCGGTGAACAACAAAACAAACAAGACGCGATCACAACATGCGGGGGCCCGCACGCGGGTGGGCCCATCGCCCCGACGCCTGACGCGATTTGTCCTACAGCACCCGCAGGCAGCCCTCAGCCGGTGCGCACCATGCCGATCGCATCGAACGGACAGCGCACTGCACACAGCGCGCACCCCGTGCAGGCCGGCGCATCGTGCAGCACCGACTGCTTGCGCCCCCACGGCTGCGGGCCCGGCACCTGCAGCGACAGGACATGCGGCGGGCACACGGCCACGCACCAGCCGCAGCCGGTGCAGCGGGCGGGATCGATGCGGGGCAGCGCCTTGCGCGGGGCGTTCATCGCAAAACGAAGAAGAAAAGAAAACGGAGAAGAAGCGGAAGGGACGTTCGGGATCTTGCCGCTTCCTACCGTGCAGGCACAAGCAGGTAGCCCCCTTCGAATCGGGGAGACTGGGCATCCACGCGCACGCAGGTCCTGGGCCGACCCTGGTGAGTGCACTGCGCGACCTCCAGGCCCGCGCCCGCCTTTCTGAGCCGATCCATGTCGGCCAACAGCATCTGCCGCTCGGCGCGCAGTGCCTTCAGCTCTCTTTCGGTCGGAGACAGGTAGGCCATCGCCGCCGCGATCAGGACCACCACGGCCAGTGCCCCCGTGCAGGCATACGCCAGCATCTTCCACTGCAGCGTTTCCTGCGCCGCTGCGAAGGTCCTCGTGGCCTCGACGGCCGCCGCGTTCGCCTGGGCCCAGGTGGCGGTCATCTTCGCCGCGGCTTTTTCCGCGGCCGGCTCGAGCACCGTTTCGATGGCGGTGTCCACCGTCACAGGCAGCCGGTCGCTGGCCCGTTTCAGCGCGTCCGAGGCCTGGCGCGACTGGACCATGGAGGCATCGGCCTTTTGCTGCAGCACCGCCGCCTGTTGCATCAGCGACTGCAGCATGTCGGACAGCTGGTGGATGCGCTCCACGCTGCGTTGTGCATCGTTCATCACAGAGACAGGCCTTTCCCCTGGGGCTTGTGCTCCAGGGCGCGCTCCTGCGCGATGCTGGCGCTCCGCTCGTCCGCCTGCTGCCGGTGGACCTGCAACTCCTGGCGCAGCTCCCGGATGCTTTCGAGCGCGATGTAGTGCAGCGTCCCGTCCTGGCCCACGGACACCAGCAGCCCCGATGAGGACGTGCCCGACTTGCCGGAGAAAGCGGCCACCGCGTCCAGATAGCGCTGGATGAGGGCATCGGGAAACTCCTCGGCCTGCGCCTTTCCCACCGTCTCCGCCAGCGATTGCGTGAATGCTTGAAAGTCGAGTGGAGGGCTCTGGCCGCCGGCGAAGTCCAGGTAGGGGCAGACCCGGGTGCGCCAGTCCAAGGGCCCCTTGGAGGACTCCACGTACCAATGGATGGCGCGGGACACCTGCTGCAGCGCCGGCTCGTTTTCAAGCGACAGCTTGAGGGTGTCGAGCTTGTCCGACTCCTTGTCGCTGTTGTTGGACGCCCGCTTGAACTCGATCAGCCGGACGATGCCTGGATAGCGGAGCAGCACATCCCCCAAGGGACCGTCGAGCGGCGTCTGCTGGAGCAGGTTCACCACCCCCGGCAACGGCTTGTCCGGAAACCGCCGCCCGATCACGAGCCCCAGGCTATAGAGAAAATTGCCGATCAGGATGTTTTCGTAGGGGTCCTTCATTTCGTCTCCCTCCCTGTGTCGTTGTTCATTCCATTGGCCTGAACTTTAACCAACGAGGCAACCACTTTTGGACAGCTCGCTTCTTGGAATAACCTCCCAGCTCGGGTAAAAGCAGTCCTTCGGCCCACCACATGCCTACTCGATGCTTCCCATCACATCGCCAGATCTGACGCTAGCGCGGAAACCCCGCCTCGAACTTGCCCTAGCGCGATCTGAGCGCCGGCAGTCGAAGTCAGAACAGGCTTCCGCTTTTAAGCACACGAAAGTCCCTCGGGTTCAGCAGCTTGGCGGTCCGAGGCGTCACATGAATGTCGCCTGCGCAGCTAACGACCTCGTGCTGCCGGTGCGCCATGATGGCCAGGTCGTAGTCGGTCACGCCAAGTTCAATCGCGACGTGTTTGTCTTGGTCCGTGACCTTTGTGGCCACCATCACCGTACCAGTCTCACTGCCTACCGGTCGGTCCAGCCGTTTGATAACTCCAGTGACCGTTCGATCAGGTAAGACGTAATTGTCCTTGTAGTACTCCGACGCCTTCGCGAGCGCGGTCACCTGCTTCGCGTCAAATGCGAAAACTTTGTTCTCGCCTTCAAACATGGGGCTTCGGGCCGCCGAGATGCGTATCTCGAAGGCCCTCTTACGATCCTGCCCGCTGAGTCCAAGCAATGCGTCGCACAAGTTCGAGCTTGCCCCGCGCTGTACCGCTGAATCGAAGGCAGTCAGGTCATGGCGCCGGCCATAATCGGTCGTTGCAGCAGACAGAGCTTCAAGGCCTGAGGCAAGACTTGCCGTGACTGCGGTCGCTAATGGCACGGTCGGAACGCCCTCCGGGGTTGAGCTGGCTGAGGCGGGCGGGATCGGTGCAAAAACGTTGATGACATAGCTGCCAATCTCAGTCTGACCAAGAAGCAGCGAGTCGAGGTAGGCCTTGGCTTCGTCGGTCGGGTGACCGGAAAACTGCCGCCGCTTCGCGTACAAGGCCAGAGCAGCGGACTTAAGCATGTCCCGTGCGCGTGCCACAAGCAGGACGCCATCGTTGATTGGAATCGTCCCCTCGCTGGTGTCGTCATGAATGACGCGGACCGCAATCAGGTCGGCGAAGGCTCGTCTGACATCAATGAGCACCTCGCCAACTGGCCGTCTCTCATGCTCGGCTATCGAGTTGAGAGCATCTGAGATCCGTTGCTCGAAGTCTTTCAGCGATTCCGCGGCCGGGAGCACGACCTCCGCGTTGCTGTCGTCTGAGCGACGCCAGATGGTGGCGACCTGCCGAAGCGCGCCCTCCATGCCCCATTGCTTCGAAACAAGATAGGACTGCAGCTGCGAAAGTGAGACCGGCTCACGCTTACGAGCGACGCCGCCGTTCATGCCGATTCCCCGTTGCTGGCCAGCTTCATCAGCTCGATCAACGCGCTCGTCGTCAAACGCTGGGCAAGCGGCACCTCCACCACGACCTGCGACGTATTGGTGCTGTCAGGGGCGTGCCGAATTGAGGTCCAGTAGCAGCAGTTGTGAAGTGAGATGTGCCCGTCGTGATGATGCAGCCAGTCCTCCGGGGTCTCAGGTACCAGTAGAACCGCAAGGTAGCGGGGACTAACAACGTTCTCGCCACGGAGGTCGTCGTAATTCTTTTTCTTGAGAGGAAATTTGATGACCTCTCCGCTCAGGTAGTGCCCGGAGGTGCACTTGAGCTGAAGGTCGATCTTTGGGTTCCTCAGCAGCCCACCCGGGAAGTTCCTTGCGACGAGCGTGATGTCAACGCTATCGTCATCCACGAACAGCGACTCGTAGTTCAACCCAGCTTGCGCCGCCAGGGCGCAGACATACGCGACGTTGAACAGCTCCTTCCGTTTACCGATCTCCATCCCTGCGCTCCTGCGGCCTCTTTTCGGGCCGTAGCGAGATATTAGCCTGAGGCACGCCTAAGCTTCTGCCGTTTATCTGAGACTGAATCGCCCCGGCTGAACTAAACACCTTCGAGCCTCAAACCTGAGGCCCAATAGGAGGTGCCATGACAAAGCAGCCATATCCCGAAGAATTCAAGATCGAAGCGGTCAAGCAGATCACGGAGCGAGGCCATCGGGTGGCCGATGTGTCCACCCGAATCGGCGTGAGCCAGCACAGCCTGTACAAGTGGATCAAGGCCTATGCGGTGTCCGGTCAGCAGTTGATACAGCAACACACCTAGGCTGTAGATGTCTCCGCGGAGTAGGGCGTCGAAGGTCCCCCTACGGGATGCGCATCGACCAGCGAAAGGTCGGATCTTTTTCCAGCTTTTCGTAGTTGCGAATCAGCTCGATGGAGGGCATTTCATCCACCGAATGGGTGCCGACGTTGGAGTGATCGCCAATTGAGCGGGGTGTGCTCGGTGTAGTCGCGGTATTTGTCGCGGATGACGTACCGGGCCATTTAGGAGCACGCGAAAAAAAGAGCCCGGCAATGCCGGGCCTTCATGCGTCATGTTTTTCAGTGTCTGAATGCCCGATGCGAGCCTCAGATCACCACGACGACCGGCAGAGCTTTGCGTTCAGAACGGTAAAACGTTGCTCGCTTCCACACAAACGTGTTGAGCAACCCATAAGGCGCGAAACCAACCTGTTGGGAATCAATGACTTCCTCACCGACTGCAGGCATAACGTGAGAAATTTGCAGGCATAAGCGGAGAAATCGCTTCGTGCGAAAACACGTCCAACCAGAAAAGTGATGGCGCTTTCATTGCAAAGCGCACTACTCCGGATACCGTTGCCTGCTGCGTGATGCAGGCTGGCGAAGACCTATTTATACCCCGAAACAGCCACTATTTTCAGGTAGTTTTCATTCAGCTCGGGGAGCGGTGCCACATCGGCAACTGGTAGGTTATGGCCTAGACGCTGCATATTTCGACTCGACGTGGATACGTTTTTCTGATGCTCGTGAACAGAGAGTTTGGGAGATCGTGAGCGGGGGGTTTCGAAACGGTGGTCAGCCGCGGGACTGCGTCCACTTCAAGCATTACTGTTGCGGCCGCCTTCTACCGTAGATTCGAAAGAACTGGCTGGACTGCCCCTTCCACGCTTCCGTCAGCTCTTCAATCGTCCAATACTGAACTGGCCAGCGAAGGACGTGGCGGCGCGATGCGGGGGCATTTACGCTGTGGCCCCTATCTGTGAATGGCAGTGACTCAGCATTCAACAACGTGCACGTCACAGCAATTGGCCCCTCCGGCCCTGCTGACTGCATCACTGCCTTAGCCACCATGAATGCATCACGGAAGGCAAAGTCATGAAACCATGAAGCTGCTGGCCTCCCTTCCACTTCAGGAAAGGTCCAGACGGCCGCAAAGAGATGCCCATCTTGATGAAGCTCTGTCCCATATCCAGAATCCTCTGTCGGGCTCCTTGACGCAATGCCGTCAAACACCAGCTTTGGCCGTCCTGAGCCCTCGAAAGCACACCACCAATGGTCTTCCCGAATGTCGCGTGCACCCTCAGACAGTGCATTAGTCAACTCAGCCTGCTCAAGGTCAAATACACATGGCATCTGCGGTTGGAATTGCCAAAGAATCAGTGGTTTTTCTTGAAGTCCATAGTCTGCGACGAAGCTCGCCCTCTTCTTTTCGAATTGGCGCTCCATACGGTCTTCAGGGTGTACTACGCTTTCAACATTCATCTTGCACCGCCATATGTCCAATTGTTGCGTTCAGATTTGGGCATTCCTGATGAACATTCCCCACAGCGCCTCTGCTGTGCCCTCTTGCGAAAGATTGGCATCTCTTTGCCCAGCTGACCAGCCCATGCTCATAGAGGACTTCATATGCATGGCTTGGTCTGTCACATCGATGCTTAGTAGCTCGTTGTATGAGCCTCGCTCCGTCGACGTGTCAGTGGAGTACGCGATGCCGTCCTCCCTGCCGAACCCATCAATCCGAATGGAGCATTGGGCAATGGTTTTGCCGTTGCGGTAGAGCATCGCAGCCATCCTGCGCGAGTCCACTTGTTCAAAATTTGACTCCAACTGGGGATTGCGGGCCTGCAGCTCCTGCAAGCTGCCCTGGAAGAACCGGCAGATGTACTCAAACGTCGCGCGCACGAACTGATGCCTGTCACGCTCAGTGAATTCTTGCTTAAGCCTCAGGTTGCTGGAACGCGGAAGGGATGCAGCACCAGCCACCGCGTTCATGGCACTCCCCTCGTCTGCCGCCACCGGCAACCTCGCAGGAGCACGAGCTGCGGGAACAGCTTTCTTCGTCGACGTAGGTGTACCCACGAGGCGTCGAATCTGCGCAGCAACGTCTGCAAAGGCTTCGTCTTGGTTTGGCCACAGCGTGACGGCCCGCCCATCGCGTGGAACGGCTAGGAGCGTGCCAAACGGGGCAGAGTGCCAGTCACAGGGCCGCAGAATGACAGGTACTACTCGAGCTTCCCCTGCTTCATGCCGCTCAACTGCACGCTGCATTTCCTTCGAATAGCAGTAGGTCGACTTAATGAAGTCCGAGCTGATAAGCAACAGGATGATGTCAGCTGCCTCCAGCTGTGCATCGATGGCAGTATCGATTTCGTCTCCAGCGCCGATCCTGCGGTCATGCCAGACTTCAATATGGCCTTGCTGCAGCAGCAGCCCAAGGTGGGCTTCGAGTTCGTTGCGCAGTGCTTCGTCTTTGTGGCTGTATGAGAAGAACAGTGTGGTCATCAGCTTGTCTCGATTAGTGAAATGAACCCGTTTCGAATAAGAGGCTAAGGACCGGCCTTGCTAAAGAATGCGGCCCAAGCAGGCAGATTTATCGAGGGTCCATAGATGTAGGCGATGGCGACTAAACCAGCCCACCGCCCCACGTTGCACACCTCGCGCACAACCAGCGCCCGGAAGCGGTACTTATCGTTCTTGAAGCCGCAGTAGGGGTCGGTATCCTTGCTATGTGGCGCACTCTTTTCTTTTGTGCCATCGGCCATTTCATGCTCCCGTGGCATTGCGTTGACGTCCGGGGCGGACAGGCGAAGGCACGGTTTCACCTCCCCCTAAGGTTGCTGCGTTAAATACCGGACGACGACGCCCCCGTGACTTTTTAGAGGGTTCGTCATCAGCTTCTGACTCCGTCGCACCCGCCAAAACTACCGCCGGCCCTGGGGGAATCGGGAGCACTGTGGACACCGCAACAGCGACATCGGCTTTCTTTGACTGCTCTGCAGCGACGTGCTCCCTGGCCTGCTGCCAATAGAGGAGGCGGCCGCGTAAGCAGCCGTTTTCCTTTGTGTCACGCACGACGCACCTCCTGGATGAGGCTGGCAAACCGGCTCTCCAGACCTTCCAGCTCGGATCGGAGCTGTGCTCGCTCCGCACGAAGTGTTTCCAAGTCCACGTTACAGACCTGCTCTATGGCTTCCACATAGCGAACCACGTTGAGGTTGCAGTCGTTCTGCAGGATTTCTTCCAACGACACCAAGCGGGCGTAGCCCTCAACATCCGCCCTGGCTGCATAGATGGCCCCGATCCGAGCGAGGTCTTCATCGCGTAATTGGTTCTGGGGTTTCCCGTGCTCAAACTGGCGGCTGGCGTCGATGAAGAGCACGCGCCCGTCGCTCTTGTCCTTGCGTAGTACCAGAAGTGCAATCGGCAGCGGCGTGTTTGGAAGCAGCTTGACTGGCAGCGCGATCACTGTGTCCACCAGGCCTTCCTCCAGCATTTGCCTGCGAATCTGCAGCTCCGCACCGCTGCGGAAAAGGACACCATGGGAGACCACTACTGCCATTCGGCCGTGACCAGGCTTGAGCGTCTCCACCATGTGGCTGATGAAAGCGTAGTCAGCCGAAGCGCGCGGCGGAACTCCGCGTCGGTAGCGCATGTAGGGATCGGTTGCGGCGGCATCTTGTCCCCAATCCTTCACATTGAAGGGCGGGCTTGAAACCACCACGTCGAACGTCTGCAGTTGGCCTTGAGCCACCAGGCGCGGGTCTTTGAGGGTGTCTCCCCATGCCAACTGCGCGGCAAGTTCCCCATGCAAAAACATGTTGATTTTTGCGAGGGCCCAGGTGCTGCCGTTCTTCTCTTGGCCGAACAACCGACAGCCCTCACCGCCAGAGTGAGTACGCGCGAAGGCGCTGCAGGTCAGCAGCAACGTGCCAGAACCGCAGCATGGATCGCCAACGCTCTCGTCGACTTCTGGCTGGAGGATTTCGGCAATCAGCCGGGAAACCTCGGGCGGAGTGAAGAACTCGGCACCGCGCTTGCCAGCGACGGCTGCCGCCTCCTTAATGAGCGTTTCGCAGGCAAAGCCAGCCACTTCAGCACTTGCGCCGCCTCGAAAGTCGAACTCTGGCAAACCGAAGCAGCTCAGCAGATCAGCGATGAGGTGTTGCCTTTGCTTGGGTTCGCCCAGCAGGGATGAGTCGAAACGGACACTGTGAAAAGCGTCATGCAGCAGCGGGTGCTGCTTCTCCAATTCAGCAAGTGCCCGGTCAATGCGCTGCCCGATATCGGGCATGTGTTTTGCGTTGAGCAGTTGCTCAAACGACGGCGCCGATCCGCCATCCGTGCTGGGCAAAATCGCATGGCTAGCTTCTTCGGCAGTACGGTCAGAGGCGTATTTCAACACCAGCAATGCCAGTAGATGGTCACGGGCCTCTCCAACATCGGCCACGCCACGAACTGAGTCGAAGCAGCGCCAGAGTGCATGACAGATGGTCCGTTTTGCTTGGGCATCAAGCATCGTCGCCTCCAAGGTGCGAAAAGAGGCCGGCCATCTGAGTTACCTCAATCACATCCAGTTCTGTCAAACGATGCCGGATGGCAGCGATCCGCCCCGCGAGTTCAGCAATCTCCGCGATACGGCGTTGGCCTCCCATATTGAGTAGGTCCACCTCCAGCGTCTGAAGAGCCGTCTTGGTCAGCGCTTTGATACTGGTGCCGGTCAGCATTTGCTTGAGCTTGGCACCGGTGGTTGGCAGGTTGAGAAACCACACCAAGTAACCGGCATCCAATGTGGCAGCGGGTCGGATCACATTCAACTGACCCACCGGCAGAACTGGCAGGTCTGCCCCGGTAAAAAGCCATGCCCTGTAGTAGTCGCCCCGTGAGGGGATGACTACATCACCCTCTTGCAGGCAATTCGCGAGGTATTTTGCCGCCACAACAACCCGCGGCAGTTCGCTCCAGTTCACAGGAGTCGAAGACACAACATCCCGGATGGCCAACGCACGCACGTTGCCTTCGGGATGTTCTTGCGGTGCTTGATCGCGGAAGACCACTGCTGTGTGGAGTTCGGCCAAATCGCTGAGAGTATGGGTGGTTTTCATCAAATAACTCTACTGCTGGCAAAGTCTAGCGCCAGTTGCACCGCAGTGCAAGCAGTAGAGTAATTTGTATGTTACAGGCTCAGCATTGGTCTGTCCGGCAAGTCAAGTTGCGTCTCCTTAGCGATGCCAATCAAGAGCGACGGTCCCACAGCTTTCGCAACTTATGGGCCTCAAATTCGCGCCTTATGCCTCGCTCTACACCAACTCAAACGTCGATATTCCCCGCCCGCAAAGCATTCGTCTCGATGAAGTCCCGCCGCGGCTCCACCTCGTCGCCCATCAGCATGGTGAACACCCGGTCCGCCTCGATCGCATCGTCGATCTGCACGCGCAGCAGGCGGCGCACTTCGGGGTCCATGGTGGTTTCCCAGAGCTGCTCGGGGTTCATTTCGCCCAGGCCCTTGTAGCGCTGGCGGCTGGTAGTGCGTTCGGCCTCGGAGATCAGCCAGGCCATGGCCTGGCGGAAGTCGGACACTTTTTCTTCCTTCTGCTTCTCGCCTTCGCCGCGCAAGGCCTTGGCGCCCTCGCCGACCAGGCCGCGGAAGGTGCTGGCGGCTTCGGCCAGGGCGGCGTAGTCGGCGCCATGCACGAAGTCCTGGGTGATCAGGCTGCTCTTGACGTTGCCGTGGTGGCGGCGGCTGATGCGCAGGATGGGCTTGTCGGTGCGCACGTCGAATTCGCCGGCCACTTCGGCGGGGATGCCGTTGGTGGTCAGCTCGCGCAGCTTGGCCTGCAGCTGCACGGCGCTGGCTTCGGCGTCGGCCACGGTGTCCAGGTTCAGGCTCACGCCGTCGGCGATGGCGCGCAGGGCCTCCTTGTCCATGAAGGCGGACAGGCGGTGGATGACGGCCTCGGCCAGTTGGTGCTTTTGCGCCAGGGCGGTGAGGGTGTCGCCGGTCAGGGTCTGCGGGCTGGCGCCGCCGGTGGTCACGCTGGCGTCCTTGAGCGCGATGCGCAGCAGGAAGGTGTCGAGCGCGGGGGCGTCCTTCAGGTACAGCTCTTCCTTGCCGGCCTTGACCTTGTACAGCGGCGGCTGCGCGATGTAGATGTGGCCGCGCTCGACCAGCTCGGGCATCTGGCGGTAGAAGAAGGTCAGCAGCAGGGTGCGGATGTGGGCGCCGTCCACGTCGGCGTCGGTCATGATGATGATGCGGTGGTAGCGCAGCTTGGCGGCGTCGAAGTCGTCCACGCCGCTCTTGCCGGATTCGACCGCGGCCTTGCCGATGCCGGTGCCCAGGGCGGTGATGAGCGTGACGATTTCATTGCTGGTCAGCAGCTTTTCGTAGCGCGCCTTTTCCACGTTCAGGATCTTGCCGCGCAGCGGCAGGATGGCCTGGAATTTGCGGTCGCGGCCCTGCTTGGCGGAGCCGCCGGCGGAGTCGCCCTCGACGATGTAGATCTCGCACAGCGCGGGGTCTTTTTCCTGGCAGTCGGCCAGCTTTCCGGGCAGGCCCATGCCGTCCAGCACGCCCTTGCGGCGCGTCATTTCGCGCGCCTTGCGGGCGGCTTCGCGAGCGCGAGCGGCCTCGATGATCTTGCCGCACAGGATCTTGGCGTCGTTGGGGCGCTCTTCCAGGTAGTCGGTCAGCGTCTTGGCGACGATGTCCTCCACCGGCGCGCGCACTTCGCTCGATACCAGCTTGTCCTTGGTCTGGCTGCTGAACTTGGGCTCGGGCACCTTCACGCTCAGCACGCAGCACAGGCCTTCGCGCATGTCGTCGCCGCTCACCTCGACCTTGGCCTTCTTGGCCAGCTCGTGCGCGTCGATGTACTTGCCGATGACGCGGGTCATGGCGGCGCGCAGGCCGGTCAGGTGGGTGCCGCCGTCGCGCTGCGGGATGTTATTGGTGAAGCACAGCACCTGCTCGCTGTAGCCGTCGTTCCACTGCATGGCCACCTCGACGCCGATCTCGGTGCCGGGAATGCCGCCGTAGGTTTCTGCCGGGCGCGCGCCCGTGGCGTAGAACGCGGTGGGGTGCAGCACCTTCTTGTTGGCGTTGATGAAGCCGACGAAGCCCTTCACGCCACCGGCTCCGGAGAAGTCGTCTTCCTTGCCGGTGCGTTCGTCCTTGAGGCGGATGCGCACGCCGTTGTTCAGGAACGAGAGCTCGCGCAGGCGCTTGGCCAGGATCTCGTAGTGGAAGTCGTTGTTCTCTTTGAAGATCTCGGTGTCGGGCAGGAAGTGCACCTCGGTGCCACGCTTGTCGGTGTCGCCGATGACCTTCATGGGCGAGATCTCGACGCCGTTCACGGTCTCCAGGATGCGGTTCTGCACGAAGCCCTGGCTGAACTCGAGCACGTGCACCTTGCCCTCGCGGCGCACCGTCAGGCGCAGCATCTTGCTGAGCGCGTTCACGCAGCTGACACCCACGCCGTGCAGGCCGCCCGAGACCTTGTAGCTGTTCTGGTTGAACTTGCCGCCCGCGTGCAGTTCGGTGAGCGCGATCTCGGACGCCGAGCGCTTGGGCTCGTGCTTGTCGTCCATCTTCACGCCGGTGGGAATGCCGCGGCCGTTGTCGGTCACGCTGATGGAGTTGTCCGAGTGGATGGTGACGACGATGTCGTCGCAGTGCCCGGCCAGCGCCTCGTCGATGGAGTTGTCCACCACTTCGAAGACGAGGTGGTGCAGGCCTGTGCCGTCGGACGTGTCGCCGATGTACATGCCGGGGCGCTTGCGCACGGCCTCCAGGCCTTCCAGGATCTGGATCGCGCCTTCGCCGTAGCCTTCGCTGGCGCCCGCCTGCTGGGTGTCGATCTTGGTGAAGGGCTGCGCTTCGCCCGCGCCGTCGGAGGAAGGCTCGGGCAGGGTGTTCTCAGCGGTCATGGATGGCCTTGGGGTCCGTGGAAACCGGGGGGTTTCCTGAATGTTCAATAAGGGTCAAATCGGCCTCCAGCGCATATTCTTCTAGGGTATATAGCTACAAAAAACATAGCACTCACCCCCGGCGCTGGAAGACGGGTGCGTCAGATGCGCATGGGCATCACGACGTACTTGAAGGTCTCGTTCTCGGGGATGGTCAGCAGCGCCGAGCTGTTGCCGTCCGACAGCTCCACCTTCACCATGTCCTGGCCCATGTTGGCCAGGGCGTCGATGAGGTAGGTGACGTTGAAGCCGATCTCGATGGTGTCGCCGCCGTAGTCGATGTCGAGTTCGTCCACGGCCTCTTCCTGCTCGGCGTTGTTGGACGCCACGCGCAGGGTGCCGGGCTCCAGGTTCAGGCGCACGCCCTTGAACTTGTCGCTGGTCATGATGGCGGTGCGCTGCAGGCTGGCCAGCAGCGGCGCGCGGCCCAGGGTCACGCTGTTCTTGTGGTTCTTGGGGATCACGCGGTTGTAGTCGGGGAACTTGCCCTCGACCAGCTTCGTGACGAACTCCATGCCGCCAAACGTGAACTTCGCCTGGTTGTTGGCGAACTGCATCTCGATGTGCGGCTGGTTCTCGCCACCCGCATCCGACAGCAGGCGCTGCAGCTCCAGCACGGTCTTGCGCGGCAGGATGACTTCCTGCTTGGGCACTTCGACGTCCAGCGTGGCGCTGGCGAAGGCCAGGCGGTGGCCGTCGGTGGCGACCAGGCTCAGCTGCTGGCCTTCGGCCACGAACAGAATGCCGTTCAGGTAGTAGCGGATGTCCTGCACCGCCATGGCGAACGACACCTGGCCCAGCAGGTCCTTGAGCACCTTCTGCGGCACGCTGAAGGCGGGGCCGAAGGCGGCCGATTCCTGCACCAGGGGAAAGTCCTCGGCCGGCAGCGACTGCAGCGTGAAGCGGCTCTTGCCGCCCTTGAGGATCAGCTTGGCCTGGCTCGACTCCAGGCTCACGGTCTGGTCGCCGGGCATGGTCTTCAGGATGTCGATCAGCTTGCGCGCGCCCACCGTGGTGGTGAAGTCGCCCGTGTCGCCGCCCAGCTCGGCGGTGGTGCGGATCTGGATCTCCAGGTCGCTCGTGGTCAGCTGCAGCGCGTTGCCCGTCTTGCGGATCAGCACGTTCGCCAGGATGGGCAGGGTGTGCCGGCGCTCGACGATGCCGGACACCGATTGCAGAACCGCGAGAACCTTGTCTTGTGTTGCCTTCAGGACAATCATGTCGTCAACCTTTGGTGGTTTTGGGAAACGTGCCAGGACGGCGGCATGGGCCATGCCCCCTCATGCCGTCCAGCACGCCATTTTGCCCGTGAACCGGGCGCGCTCCGTGGGGGTGCAGGGCCACTTCGGCATCAACCCTTGAGCGTCTGCTCCAGCACGTGCAGCTGCTGGTTCAGTTCGGTGAGCTGCTGGCGCTCGCCGGCGATCTTGCGCACCGCGTGCAGCACCGTGGTGTGGTCGCGCCCGCCGAACAGCTCGCCGATCTCGGGCAGGCTCTTTTGCGTGAGCTCCTTGGCCAGGTACATGGCGATCTGGCGCGGCCGGGCGATGCTGGCCGGGCGCTTCTTGCTGTACATGTCGGCGACCTTGATCTTGTAGTAGTCGGCCACCGTCTTCTGGATGTTTTCCACCGAGATCTGCCGGTTCTGGATCGACAGCAGGTCGCGCAGCGCCTCGCGGGCGAGCTGGATGGAGACTTCCTTCTGGTTGAAGCGCGAGTACGCCAGGATCTTGCGCAGCGCGCCTTCCAGCTCGCGCACGTTGCTGCGCACGTTCTTGGCGACGAAGAAGGCCACTTCCTCGGGCATGTCGGCGCTTTCGGCGCGGGCCTTGTTGATCAGGATGGCCACGCGCATTTCCAGCTCGGGCGGCTCGATGGTCACCGTGAGGCCGGAGTCGAAGCGCGAGACGAGCCGCTCGTGGATGTTGGCCAGGCCCTTCGGGTAGGTGTCCGAGGTCATCACGATGTGGCTCTTCTTGGCCAGCAGCGCCTCGAACGCGTTGAAGAACTCCTCCTGCGTGCGGTCCTTGTTCGCGAAGAACTGCACGTCATCGATCAGCAGCAGATCGAGGGAGTGGTAGTGCTCCTTGAACTCGTCGAACGTGCGCCGCTGGTACGCCTTAACCACATCCGACACGAACTGCTCGGCATGGATGTAGAGAACTTTGGCGTCGGGCTTGTCGGCCAGCAGCTTGTTGCCCACCGCGTGCACCAGATGGGTCTTGCCCAGGCCCACGCCGCCATAGATGAAAAGCGGGTTGTACAGGTGGCCGGGCGAGCCCGCCACGTGCATGGCCGCCGAGCGCGCCATGCGGTTGGCCGTGCCCTCCACCAGCGTCTCGAATGTGAGCGCGGCGTTCAGACGCGAGCGGAAGGCACCAGCCACCGGCTCGTCGCTGGGCGCCGCGGCGGGCGTGGGCTCGGATGACACCACCTGGCCCGTCGGCGTGGAGCGTACGTAAGTACGGGCAACGGTCTCACGCTGAGCGAGCGCTAACTCAAGCGACACCGGCTGGCCGTAGAGGCCTTCCAGCAGGGCTGCGATGCGGCCGGCGTATTGCGCACGGATCCAGTCGAGCTTGAAGCGGTTGGCCACCAACAGGGTGACCTTGGAGAAGTCGGGTGCGACCTGGGCGGTGAGCGGCTTGATCCAGGTGTTGAACTGCTGCTCCGGCAGGTCTTGAGCAAGCTGCTCGACGCAGGCTTGCCACAG